>JAOPXG010000181.1 GCA_025965275.1 Nocardioides sp. | reverse complement strand
CCGCGCAGTCCTTGAGGCCCGAGAGGATGGCCGCGCCGCGCATGGAGTTGGTGGGGCCGGACGCGAACGTCGCCACCGGGTAGCGGCGGGCGAACTCCATGTCCATCAGCGTGCCGTCGTTCTGGCTGAGGTAGAGCGGCGAGTCGATGCCGAGGCTCGCCAGCGTCTCCGTGAGCCCGTCCACGATGCCCAGGGCCAGCTCACGCAAGGCGGCGTTGATGATCGTGGCGTTCTCGCGCTCGAGCAGCCCGACGCGACCGATCTCGTGGGACATCGAGACCGCCATCCCCGGCCCGACCTCCTCGGCGACGATCTCCGCCGCCCGCAGCTCGAACTCGGAGTTGATGGGAGAGAACACCGACGAGATCGCCACCGAGCGGATGCCGTGCGCGGCCATGTCCTGGACGTGCCGGCGCAGCTCGTCCTCGTCGAGCTCCGCGATGTGTCGCCCGTCGAACTCGTGGCCACCGTGGGCCAGGTAGGCACGCCCGCCGATGGCCTGCACCAACCGCTCCGGCCAGTCGACGAGCGGCGGCAGCGAGCTCGTCGCCGGCAGCCCCAGCCGCAGCGCCGCCGTGGGCGCCAGGTGCCGGGCCTCGACGAGCGCGTTGATGAAGTGCGTGGTGCCGATCATCACGGCCCGGATGTCATCCGGCGCGAACGGACTCTGCTCCCGGAGGCTCTCGAGGGTCGCCTTGATGCCCGAGGAGACGTCGGGTTGCGTCGCCGACTTCACCGCGCCCATCACCTGATGCCCTTCCATCAGGACGGCGTCGGTGTTGGTGCCTCCCACATCGATCCCGATGCGCATGTGCTGGTGCCTTTCCGAACTCGAGGATCTCTGGCCGAACGTCGGGAGTGCCGCTCCGGGCGGACTCACATGCGGCGTTCCTTGGGCGGCGGCGGCATGTAGGTGGCCCGGCTGGGGCGGAGCCCGAGACGGATCTGTGACTCCAGCCAGAGGATCGCGGCGCCGGTCGGGTCGACGACGGGCACGAAGACCCCGTCGGACTCGAGCCGCTGCTGCACGGCGGCCGCGACGCCGATCATGCCGGTGCAGCCCAGGACGATCACGTCTGCCTCGCCGCTGTCCACCACGGAGCGGGCCTCGGTGTAGAGCCGCTCGAGCAGGAGCTCGTGGGCATCCAGGGACAGCACGGGAAGGTCGACCACGCGTACCGAGCTGCACCGGTCGGCCAGGCCGTAGCGGCGGACGAGGCCACGGATCATGGGGACCACGTTGTCCAGGACGGTGATGACGCCGACGGACTCGCCGAGGGAGAGCGCGTTCAACATGGCCGGCTCGAAGCCCCCCACCACCGGGACATCCACGATCTCGCGGGCCGCGTGCACCCCGGGGTCACCGAAGCACGTGACGAAGACGCCCTCCGCACCCCGCTCGACCGCCAGCGCGACCTGCTCGAGGATCCCGGGGCCGGCCAAGGCCTCGTCGTACTCCGACTCGATGGACGCCACCCCGCGTTCGACCTTGACGACGTCGATCACGGTGTCGGGACCGGCCCACTGGGCGACCTCCTTGCGGACACCGTCGGCGAATTCCTCGCCGAGCAACGGGCTGACGACAGTGAGCTTCATGGGCGCACCTCCAAGGAGTGGTTGCCCAAATTCTGTGCGCCGGCGGACCGGACGGCCATGTGCAATGTGCCGCGTGACGTCGACCATGGGCGGCTTGTTGCACATGAGGGCGCCACTCGAGGTACGTCGTCGCCCCCGTCTTGACGACATCGATACCGGCGTACTCCGGCATATGCGGCGTCTCATGAGGTTGTACTCACGAGTGCGCCCGCAGCGCGGCATGGTGAGTGCCTCCAGCCGAGCTTCTATCGCCTGATCGGAAGCAGTACCGGGCCGCCCGCGCAGGGCGTGCCGGGCGGAAGCGGTGCCGTGTCGCAGGTTCCTATCCCAGGCACCATGACGAAACGAGAGGGACTGCGGCTTGGCCCCTCAGACATGATGAGCCGGATACGACTGCCGTGCGGCGTGGCCGTTCCGGCGGCGGGGCTGGTCGCGAGGACGATCCCCACAGGTTCGTTGCTTGTTCGTCCCGCCCACGAGAAGTGCTCGTAACCGCTCTGGCGAAGGTGCGAGAGTGCGCTGCGGGCTTGCTGTCCGCTGACGTCTGGGATCGGCGAGTCGGTGTCATCGCAGCCAGCGCACAGCAGCACCCCGATGGTCGCAGTAGCGACCACAGATCGCACCATCGCGGGCCGGTCCATGCTGGTGGGACGCGCGGCCGGTCCGAAGCGCTCCCAGGACATGGGCGTCAGATTACTTCTCGTGGTCCCTTGGGCTGCTCGATCGCCACGTCCGCTCATCGGCAGTTCCGCGCACCATCAGCGGCACATCCGGATGTTGCCCTGCTCCCCAATCTGGGGGGCGAAACCGGGGGCATTCGGGCGAATTGTGGTGGGAGTGCGTCCCGGATCGACCGGGTCAGTAGGGCCCTCACGGGGGAACGGAAAGGTAGTCCCATGAACACACGCATTCGCCTGCTCGCCCTGGTGCTGGGCCTGATCGGGGCGCTGCTGAGCGTCCCGTCCGCCGTCGCCACCGGAGGCCATCATGGCGACAAGGCGGGCCGCATCCACTTCATCGGCCTGAGCAACAACCCGAAGTCGAACTCCGGTGACCCGGTGATCGGACTCGGCGTGATCCACGCCAGAGGTGTCGACAAGGTGATCAACAACCACAAGGACCGGTTCGTCTTCCCGAAGGGCGTGGTGGTCGTCAAGCACGACCGTAAAGGCCAGGGTGGGCACTTCGACAAGAAGACGTGCTACGGCGTGTTCACCGAACACGGCACGTGGAAGGCTGTCGGAGGCACCGGGGCGTACGCGAACGTATCGGGTGGCGGCACGTACAAGGTGAAGGGAACCGTCGTCGGCTGTAAGCGCCAGCCCGATCTGTTCCAGTTGAGGATCGACGCGACCGGGAAGCTGAACTACTAGGCGGCCTACGTTAACCGTTCCTCACGGCCCGGGGACCCATATTCGAGACCCCCGGGGCCGGTGAGTAGTCGGTCATGACGGGATTGCGTCCGACGCTGACTCGGCGCGCAGTCGTTGTCCGATGCACGCTCACCGGCAGAGTCGGACGATCACCGGCATAACCCGGATGAGCGCGCTCATCGGGATGAGCGCACACCTCAGATCGGTGTCGACAACCTCATGAGTTGCCACAGTTAGCCCGCGAAGGCGGCTCCTCAAGAGGCCCCCTCCTGGCGTTCTGGCAGGCCATATCACCCGAATAACCCCGGAACCGGCACACCTCAGCAGGCAATGCGAAGCGGCCCTGACCAGCATCGCTGCTGTCAGGGCCTCTTTGGTGGAGCCGCCTGTCAGAATCGAACTGACGACCTTCTCATTACGAGTGAGACGCTCTACCGACTGAGCTAAGGCGGCGCGCTGCCCGGAGGTCTGGACACCAGGTCCGGGCAACCCGGAGAAGTATACGGACGCCGGCCCGGTGCGCGAAAACGGCACCGGAGCCGACGTCCGGAGGTCCGATCGGGACGGCGAACGCGACCACGCCGCCCCTCTCGGAGGCGGGTGGGTCAGGCCACGAGGGTGACGCTGGAGGCCTGGGTGGCGGCTCGGCCGGTGACCATCGTCTGGTCGGCACCACACCAGCACGTGAAGGCGACGACGATGCCGCGGTCGGTGTTCGTCATGGAGGACACCTGGCTCGGGAAGATCAGCTGGCGCTTGGCGCAGGCGGTGCAGTAGTGGTCGAACATGAGGTGACCTCCCTCGAAGACGGCGGATGGGTGCACCACCATGGTTCAACATCTGTAGACATAGGGGTAGCCTTGTTTTCCTTCGGAAAGTCAAGGCACGACCTATGATCGTGCGCGTGCTCTCCCTCCACCAGCTGACCTGCTTCCTCGCGACCTACGAGCACGGGTCGCTGACCGCGGCCGCCGAGGAGCTCGGCTACGCGCAACCGTCCGTCTCCGAGCAGATCCGCGCGCTGGAGAAGTCGCTCGGCGTGCCGCTCTTCCGTCGGGTCGGGCGCGGCGTCGTGCCGACCACCGTCGCCGACACGCTGCGCCCCCACGCCGAGCGGGTGCTCGCCGCCGTCGAGGACGCCCAGCGAGCGGTGCAGAGCGTGAAGTCCTTCGAGACCGGGACCATCCGCTTCGGCATGTTCGGCACCGCCCGTCTGTACGCCGGCGCCGGGCTGGTCGCCGACGTGCTGTCGCGCTACCCCGGCGTCCGCGTGGAGCTGATCGGCCAGAACTCCATGGACGTGCAGGAGGATCTGCGCCGCGGCCGGATCGAGGCCGCGATGATCGCGGTGCCGTCCGTGGGCAGCGAGGGGCTCGATGTCACCCCGGTCGCGCGCGACGAGCTCGTCTACATCAGCGCCGACCCGACGCACCTCGAGGCACCGGTGACCGCACACCGGCTCTCGCAGGCGTCGCTGGTGATGCCGGAGACGACCTGGCGGGCCGACGACTCGACGCGCCGGGTGCTGCGCCAGATGCTGCACGAGACCGGCCGCAACCCGCACACCCGGATCGAGGTCGAGGACGTCGAGACCGCCGTGGAGCTGGTCGGCATGGGCTACGCCGACTCGGTGATCCCGAAGGGCGCGGCCGACCAGCTGCTGCCGCGGCTGGCGCCGAAGGCCGGCTGGGTCTCGCTGCGGCCGCGCCAGTACGACATGTTCGCGGTCGTGCACCGGGCCGGCGCGACCCTCTCCCCCGCGGCGCGCCTGATGATCGACCTCGCGACCACGCGGATCCAGGACATCGCCGAGCCGGTTTCACCCCACCGGTCCGGGGTTACTGTCGAGGCATGACTCCGGAAGGCCCCGAACAGATCGTCCGCGTCTTCCTCGAGCGCCTCGCCGCGGCCGACGTCGACGGCGCCCTCGAGCTGCTCGACCCCGAGGTCGTGTGGAAGAACACCGCGATGCCGGCCTTCAGGGGCGAGCGGGCGCGCGGCATGCTCCGCGACATGAAGCAGCGCGGCATCGGCTTCGGCGTGCAGTGGCACCACGTCGCAGCGAACGGCGACGTCGTGCTCACCGACCGCACCGACGTGATCAAGGCCGGCTCGTGGGAGACGTCGTTCCGCGTGCGCGGCACGTTCGAGGTCCGCGACGGCCGGATCGTGCTCTGGGACGACTCCTTCAGCTGGCTCGAGCTGCTGGAGTCCGGAGTGGTCGGGCTCGGCCGGATGCTGACCTCGCGATAGCGCCCGCGGGGGCTCGGCGCGGCACCACCAACTGGGCCAACACCGTCACGGCGTACGACGCCCTGCCGTCGCCGCTCAGGGCGCTCGTCGACGAGCTCTGGGCGGTGCACACGAACGAGTTCGACTACGCGCGCGAGTCCGAGGACGACAACGAGGGCCCGGACCGCGACGCTCTCGACCGCACGCAGTTCCGGTCGACGCGCTACGAGACCGAGCACCCCGTCGTGCGCGTGCACCCGGAGACCGGAGAGCGGTCGCTGGTGCTCGGGCACTTCGTCAAGAAGTTCGTGGGCCTCAACAGCTCCGAGTCGTCGGCGATCTTCCAGCTGCTCCAGAACCGGGTCACCAAGCTGGAGAACACCGTGCGGTGGCAGTGGCAGGAGGGCGACGTCGCGATGTGGGACTACCGAGCCACCCAGCACTACGCGGTCCGCCGACTTCGACAACCACCGTCGCGAGGTGCGCCGGGTGACCGTGGCGGGCGACGTCCCGGTCGGCATCGACGGGCGGCGCAGCCGCGTGGTCGCGGGCGACTCGGACGCCTACACGCGCATCGACGAGCTCATCTGCTGATCGCAGCGGCCGAGGGACGAGGCCCGATGCGATCGTTGGTGGTCGAGCAGCGACCGCGGCCGAGGGACGAGGCCGCGACGGAGCGTGTCGAGACCCGGTGAGCCTAGAAGCGGCGGCGAGCCGCTAACAGTCGGTCCCGTCCTTCGGCACGGTGCCGTCGAGCAGGTAGCCGTCGACGGCGGAGTCGACGCACTCGTTGCCCTCGTTGTAGCCGGTGTGGCCGTCGCCGTCGCGGCTGACGAGCACGCCCGACTCGAGCTGGCCGGCAAGGTGCACGGCCCAGGCGTACGGCGTGGCCGGGTCGCGGGTCGTGCCGACGACCACGATCGGCGGGGCGCCGGCTGCTCGGACGTCGCGCGGCTTCTCCGTCGACCGCACCTGGATCCCGGCGCAGGTGTTCAGCCCCCAGGCGAAGATCCGGCCGAACGTCGGCGATGCCTCCTCGAAGTCCGCCACGTCGGCCGGGATCTGGTCCGCAGGGACGGCGTAGGGGTCGTCGAGGCAGCTGATCGCCGGGAACGCCTCCATCGAGTTGTCCGTGTAGCCACCGTGCCCGCGCGACGCGTAGGCGTCGGCGAGCGCCAGCAGCACGCTGCCGTCACCGTCGAATGCCGCCTCGAGACCTTGGGTGAGGTAGGTCCAGTAGTCCCTGCTGTAGAGGGTGAACGCGATGCCGGACGCCGCGGAGCCCTCCGTCAGCTCGCGTCCCAGCGAGGTGTCCAGCGGCTGCCCGTCGACGTCGCCGAGGAACCGCTTGATCCGGGCGACGCCGTCGTCGACGGTGTCGCCGAGGAAGCAGTCACCGTCGTCGATGCAGTCCTGCACGTAGGACCGCAGGGCCGTCTCGAAGCCACCGGCCTGCTCGAGGCTGAGCTCGCGCGAGCCGATCGACAGGTCCACCGCCCCGTCGAGGACCAGCCGGCCGGCCTTGTGTGGGAAGAGGTCGGCGTAGGTCGCGCCGAGCTCGGTGCCGTAGGACGCCCCGAAGTAGGTGAGGGTCGACTCGCCGAGCGCGGCCCGCAGGACGTCGATGTCGCGGGCCGACTCGATGGTCGAGACGTGGGCGCTCAGGTCGCCCGAGCCGGCGACGCAGCCCCGCCAGAACTCCTCGCCCGACTGCACGTAGGAGGCGACCTCGTCGGCCGTGTCGGGGTCGGGGTCGCGGGCGAGGAACGTGTCGAGCTGGTCGTCGCTGAGGCAGTCGACCGGGCTGCTGTCACCGGTGCCGCGGGGGTCGAAGCCGACCACGTCGTAGGCGTCGAGGACCTGGCTCCGGAAGACCTGGCCCGCCGCCTCGGCGTAGTCGGTGCCGGGTGCGCCCGGGCCTCCCGGGTTGACGACCAGCGAGCCGATCCGCTCGGACGGTTCGGCGGCCGGCACCTTGAGCAGCGCGAGGTCGATCGACGCGGCGCCGGGGTGGCGGTAGTCGAGCGGCACGCTGAGCGCCGCGCAGAGGAAGCTGCCGCGGCACGGCGACCAGCTGAGCTGCTGGGAGTAGTAGGGCGCGAGGGCCGGGGTGGGCGGCTCGGTGGCGCCGGGGGCGGGCGTGGTCGTGGGGACGTCGGTCCGGACCGGGGCGGGCGCCGGGTTGTCGCCGCCGGAGGCGAGCACCGACAGCGCGGCCACCCCCACGATGCTCACCACGAGCGCAGCGATGAGGACGACCACCACCAGGCGCTTCACCCGGTGCGCACCTCGGGCGCGACCAGGCCCAGCATCATGGACTCGAGGGCCAGCGCGGGCTGGACGTTGAACTCCAGCATCTGCTCGCGGGCCTCGAAGATCGCCGAGATGCGGCGCAGGTTCGCCTCCGGCGTCGACGCACGCGCGAGCAGCTCGACGTCGTCGCGGATCTCCTCGTTGACGAGCGCCCCCGCCGCGCCGGCCGCGACCGCGATCGCGTCGCGGTAGACCGACACCATGTCCATCAGCCCGCGGTCGACGACGTCGAGGTGGCGGCGCTTGGCGCGCGTCTTCTGGTCCTTCTCGAGGTCGCGCAGCGCGGGGGCGTACTCCCGCGGCCGGCGCCCGCGCTCGACGACGCCGTACGTCACGTCGAGGTCGGCCTTCTCGCGGGCGTCGAGCTCGCCGGTCATCAGGTCGGCCTCCTCCTTGGTGACGTCGTTGAGGCTCGAGGCGGCGTTCATGCACGCGCCGAGCGACGTCAGCCGCACCGGGAGCGCCACCACCTCGCGGCGCCGGTTGCGGGTCGCCTCGTCGCGTGCGAGCGCCCGGGCCCGGCCGATGTGGCCCTGGCTGGCGCGGGCGGCGTACGACGCCAGCGCGTCGGGGACGCCCTCGGTGCGCACCAAGAAGGCCGCGACGTCGGCGGCGGTCGGGGTGGTGAGGGTGACCAGGCGGCAGCGCGAACGGATCGTCGGCAGCACGTCCTCGACGGTCGGCGCGCAGAGCATCCACACGGTCCGCGGGGCGGGCTCCTCGATCGCCTTGAGCAGCGCGTTGTAGGAGTGCTCGGTGAGCCGATCGGCGTCCTCGACGATGATGATCTGCCAGCGCCGGCCGACCGGCGCGAGCGAGGCGCTGCGCACCAGGTCGCGGACGTCCTTGACGCCGATCGAGAGCCGCTCGGTGCGGACCACGCGGACGTCGGCGTGGCTGCCCGCGAGCACGGTGCGGCAGGCATGGCAGGTGCCGCAGCCGCCGGTCTCGCACTGGAGCGCGGCGGCGAAGGCGATCGCGGCGTTCGAGCGGCCCGAGCCGGGCGGCCCCGTGAACAGCCACGCGTGGCTCATGCCGTGGCCCTCGGCTGCCGACCGGAGCGCCTCGACCGCACGGTGCTGGCCGACCAGGCTGTCCCAGACCGTCATGGGCTCGTCGCCCGTCGTACGGCGTGGTCGAGCAGCGGGGCGACCCGCTCGCGCACGGCGGAGGCGATCTCGTCGACCTCGGCTCGGGCGTCGAGCACCAGGTAGTGGTCGGGGTCGGCCGCGGCCAGGTCGAGGAAGGAGTCGCGCACCCGCTCGTGGAACTCGACGGACTCGCCCTCGATCCGATCGCGCCCGGCGAAGCGGCTCAGCCCGCGGCGGGGGTCGAGGTCGAGGAGGACGGTGAGGTGCGGTCGCAGGTCGTGGGTGGCCCAGCGGGCGACCCACTCGACCTCCTCGACGAGGAGCGAGCGGCCGGCGCCCTGGTAGGCCAGGGTCGAGTCGACGTAGCGGTCGGTGATGACGACGTCGCCGCGGTCGAGGGCCGGCTGCACGACGGTGTCGACGTGCTCGGACTTGTCGGCGGCGTAGAGCAGCGTCTCGGTGCGGTCGGAGAGCTTGCCGGTCTCGGGGCTGAGCACGATCCGGCGCAGCTCGCGCCCCACGACCGTGTCACCGGGCTCGAAGGTCAGCAGCACGGCGTACCCCTGCTCGCGCAGCCACTCGGCCAGCAGCTGCGACTGGGTCGACTTGCCGCCGCCCTCGCCACCCTCGAAGCACACGAAGACACCGGTCTCGGCGTACCTCCCGGCGCTCATCGGGGTGGAGATCACGCCTGAAACCTACGGGGCGGCACCGACGCACACCAGCGAGGGGTGGCGCGCGGTGGTTGAGGAAGGACGACGTCCTGCCTCGAAACCCCGGGAGCCGACGTCGGCGCGTCGGCTGCGGAGGTTTCG
Source organism: Nocardioides sp. (assembly GCA_025965275.1). Taxonomy (GTDB): domain Bacteria; phylum Actinomycetota; class Actinomycetes; order Propionibacteriales; family Nocardioidaceae; genus Nocardioides. The sequence continues at coordinate 1,698 of JAOPXG010000181.1, read as the reverse complement.
AGACGGGTCCCCAGGGGCCCTCCCCAACCACCGTTACGACTTCTTCGCGGCGGCCTTCTTGGTCGTCTTCTTCGCGGTCTTCTTGGCGGCCTTCTTGGCGGGCGCCTTCTTCGCGCCCTTCTTGGCCGTCTTCTTCGCGGGACCCTTGGCCCGGCGCTCGGCGAGCAGTTCGGCCGCGCGCTCGAGGGTGAGCTCCTCGATCGAGTCGTCCTTGCGCAGCGTCGCGTTGTACTCGCCGTCGGTGACGTACTCGCCGAAGCGACCCGCCTTCACGACCACGGGCTGCCCGGAGACCGGGTCGTTGCCCAGCTCCTTGAGCGGCGGCGCGGCCGCGGCCCGGCCGCGCTGCTTCGGCTGCGCATAGATCCGCAGCGCCTCGTCGAGGGTGATGCTGAGCAGCTGGTCCTCCGAGGTCAGCGACCGCGAGTCGGTGCCCTTCTTGAGGTACGGCCCGTAGCGACCGTTCTGCGCGGTGATCTCCTCGCCGTCCTCGCCCACGCCGACCACCCGCGGCAGCGAGAGCAGCTTGAGCGCGTCGTCGAGGGTGATGGTGTCGAGGGACATGGACTTGAAGAGCGACCCGGTGCGCGGCCGGTCGTTCTTCTTGGCGTCCTCGGGGAGCACCTCGGTGACGTACGGGCCGAAGCGGCCGTTCTTGGCCACGACCTGGAGCCCGCTGTCGGGGTGCACGCCGAGCTCGATCTCCTCGCCGGCGGGGTTCTCGAGCAGCTCGAGCGCCTTCTCGAGGGTCAGCTCGTCGGGCGGCAGGTCGTCGGGCACGTTGGCGCGCTTGCCGACCGGGTTGCCCTCGTCGTCCGGGCCCTCGAGATAGGGACCGTAGCGACCGACGCGCAGGTTGATGCCGCTCTCGCCGTCGCCGACCGGGAAGGTCGCCAGCTCGCGGGCGTCGATGTCGCCGAGCTCGTTGACCAGCCGCTGCAGGCCCGCCACCTCGGGCGAGCCGAAGTAGAACTCGCCGAGCTCGGTGTTGCGGTCCTTGCGGCCGGCGGCGATCTCGTCGAGGACGTCCTCCATGCCGGCCGTGAACTCGTAGGAGATCTGCCGCGGGAAGTGCTCCTCCAGCAGGCGGACGACCGAGAACGCCAGCCAGGCGGGCACCAGCGCGGTGCCCTTCTTGTAGACGTAGCCGCGGTTGAGGATGGTGCCGATGATCGAGGCGTACGTCGACGGGCGGCCGATCTCGCGGTCCTCGAGCTCCTTGATCAGGGTCGCCTCGGTGTAGCGCGCCGGCGGCTTGGTCTCGTGGCCCGATGCGCTGATGCTCGCGGCGGAGACGGCGTCGCCCTCGGTGAGGGTCGGCAGCCGGGTCTCGGCGTCGTCCTTCGTCGCACCCTCGTCGGTGCCCTCGACGTAGGCCTTGAGGAAGCCGTGGAAGGTGATCGTGCGGCCGCTGGCGGTGAAGACGACGTCCTCGCCGCTCGACGCGGCGCCGCCGAGCCGGACGGTCACGGTGTTGCCGACCGCGTCCTTCATCTGGGAGGCGACGGTGCGCATCCAGATCAGCTCGTAGAGCCGGAACTGCTCACCGGTCAGGCCGGTCTGCGCGGGGGTGCGGAACGTCTCGCCGGCGGGGCGGATCGCCTCGTGCGCCTCCTGGGCGTTCTTGACCTTCGACGCGTAGACGCGCGGCGAGTCGGGGAGGTACTCGGCGCCGTACAGCTCGCGCACCTGGGCCCG
>JAOPXG010000165.1 GCA_025965275.1 Nocardioides sp. | reverse complement strand
CGACAGCGAACAGGCCGACGAATCAGGGGCAGCGAGATCAGGCCCGGATGTCCCGGGCGTCGGCGGTGAGCTGGCGGAGCAGGTCGAGCACGCCCTCGGGCCCCTTCACGACCACGTCGGAGAGCGGGACCAGCGCGCTCTGCTCCGACGAGGCGGAGCAGACGAGCAGCGTGGACAGGCCACGCTCGCGCAGCGCGGCGACCGCCTCGAACGCCTCGATGTCGCCCAGGTCGTCACCGGCGAAGAGGAACGCGCGGGCGTCCAGCTCGGAGACCAGGGTGTCGACGGCGAGCCCCTTGTGCATGCCGGGCGAGCGCACCTCGAGGACGTGGCGGCCGGGCTCCACGACCAGGCCGTGCCGCTCGGCGAGGTAGCCCAGCGGCCCGAGCAGCCGCTCCAGGGCGCCGTCGGGGTCGGGGAGCCGGCGGGTGTGGACGGCGACCGCGAGCCCCTTCTCCTCCACCCAGGCGTCGGCGGCATCAGCCGCCCGGAGCACCCGGGGCAGGTCACGCTCGAACGTTGCGATCCCGTGCGGCGGCCGTGGCGAGATCACCCGCCGGTTGGTCGACGACCAGCGCTCGTTGCCGTACTGCCCGAAGACGTAGAGCTCCTTGCCCGCGTCGGCGACCGCGACGCCGACCTCCTCGAGCCCGCCGAGGTCGAGGGCCTGGCGCGCCGGGCGGCCGGTGATCACCGCGACGGCGGCCACCTGGGTGGCGAGGTCGACCAGCACCGCGGACGCGTCCGGGTGGATGTGGGCCGCCTCGGGGTCGTCGACGATCGGCGACAGCGTGCCGTCGAAGTCCAGCCCCACGACGCAGCCCGGCGCCGCGCGCACGAGCTCGGCGTACCGACGCTCGCCGTCGAGGGAGGTGAACTCCATGGCCCAACCCAACCATGACCGGGTCGTACGGCGTGCGGTCACCGCCGCGAGTGGGACCGACGCCACACGCCCGGGACCGCCGAGGACCGCCGCCGGGTCAGGAGAGCGGAGCGGTCAGGATCAGCGTGAGCCGGTCGAGCTTCATCGCGCCGACCGCCGGAGCCGTGCGCTGCACGCCGAGGTCGAGGGCGAGCACCTTGGCGGCGGCCTTGAGCCGCTGGGGGTAGTAGACCGTGGTGGTCGGGATGGTGCCGTACCAGTTGTCCGAGCCGACGACCTGCCAGCCGACGGTGGTCGCCCGGTCCGCGACGCGGCCGGCGAGGCCGGTGATCCCGGAGTTGTTGTAGACCTCGACGTAGACCTTGCCGCGCTTGACGACCGGCTCGGCCGGCTTGGCCGGCTTGGCCGGCTTGGCCGGCTTGTCCTTCGTGGGCGTCGCCGTCGGCGTGGGCGTCTCGCTCGGCCGGGGGTTGGAGACCGTGGTGACCTCGCGCTCGGTCGGCTCGCCACCGCGGGTCGCGACGAACGCGACCGCAGCCATGGCGACCGCGATGACGCTCAGCATCACGACCGGCGACGGGAAGACGACCCCGCGCTGGTTGCGCACGCGCTTGCTCGCCATCGCGCTCAGACCTCGAAGCCGAGACGGCGAGCGGACCGCTGGCGCTGCCTCGCGGACCGCAGGCGACGCAGGCGACGGACCAGCAGCGGGTCGGCCTCGAGGGCCTCCGGCCGGTCGATCAGCGCGTTGAGGACCTGGTAGTAGCGGGTGGACGACATGTCGAACTTCTCCCGGACCGCGGTCTCCTTGGCGCCGGCGTACTTCCACCACTGGCGCTCGAAGTCGAGGATCTCGGCGTCGCGCTCGGTCAGGCTGGGTGCGACGACGGCGTCGTCGCCGAGGGCGTTCGCGGCGTCCATCAGGTCCTCCCCCGCTCGGTCCGGCATTGCTGGTCAGGATCACTGTAGGCGACGAACCACAACGATGTCATTCGCCCTGCCCGCGAGTCGCTCCCGATAGCGTCGGGTCATGGAATCCATCGGCTGGGGCGTCCTTGCGACCGGCAAGATCACGCATGAGTTCGTCCGCGACCTCGCCCTCGTGCCGGGCGCCCGGCTCGCCGCGGTCGGCTCCCGCCGGGTCGAGAGCGCCCGGGCCTTCGCCGACCAGTACGGCGCGGCCGCGGCGTACGGCTCCTACGACGAGCTGGTCGCCGACCCGGCCGTGGACGTGGTCTACATCGCCACCCCGCACGCCTTCCACCTCGACAACGCCCGGCTCTGCTTCGAGGCCGGCAAGCACGTGCTCTGCGAGAAGCCGCTCGCCCTCGACGCCGCGGATGCCGCGGAGATGGTCCGGCTGGCCGGCGAGCACGACCGCTTCCTCATGGAGGCGATGTGGACGGCCTGCCACCCGGTGATCCGCGAGCTGCGCGAGCGGCTGGGCAGCGGCGAGCTCGGCACGCCCCGCCAGCTGCACGCCGAGCTCGGGTTCCGCGTCGACGCCGCCCCCGACGACCGGATGCTCGACCCGGCGCTCGGCGCCTCGGCGCTCCTCGACATGGGGATCTACCCGCTCGCCTTCGCCCACCTGATGCTCGGCCGGGCCGAGCGACTGACCGCGACCGCCGACCTCTCCGACCGCGGCATCGACCTCGACATCGCGGTCGCCGGGCGCTACCCGGGCGGCGCCCTCGCGACGATGACCGCCTCGATGACGTCGTACTCCTCACGCAAGGCCGAGATCGGCACCAGCACCGGGCGGATCGACCTCGACGACTTCCACCACCCGGCGAAGGCCGTGTTCACGCCGTACGCCGAGGCCGAGGGCAGCTGGGTCGTCGAGCCCGGCGAGCCGGTCGAGATCCTCGGCGTCGAGCCGGTCGTCGGGCAGGGCTACGGCAACGAGATCGCCGAGGTCGGCCGGTGCCTGCGCGAGGGACTGCGCGAGAGCCCACTGGTCCCGCACGAGCAGACGCTGACGCTGCTGCGCCAGATGGACGAGCTCCGCGCGCAGGTGGGCGTCAGCTTCCCTGCCTGAGGCGATGCACACCGCGGCCACCCGCGGTGCGCCGCGTCGTCGTCCGGAACGCCCGCGAGCGACGCCGGGCGGAGTCAGGCCGTTGTCGGCGTCGACGCCAGGTGGTGCTGCCACAGCGCGGGCTGCAGCGCCAGCGACGAGGCCAGCGCGCGCAGCTCGTCCTGGTCGAGGTCGCGGCCCGGCAGCGCCTCGAGCGTCAGGCCGCCCTCCAGGGGCGTCGCGGCGCGGGCGGGTACGTCGATCGCGGTGATGGTCATGCCACTGCCTCCATGCTTCCCTCGGTGAGTCGTCCACCGAGGGCCCGACGCGGGTTGTCGGTGCGGATCGCCTGCGTGGCGGCCTCGCCGAGCAGCGAGTCGAGCGGCTCGGCGTACGGCCGGTCGCTGCCCAGCACGATGACGTCGATGCCGAGCGCCCGCGCGAGGGCGTCGAGGCCCTGGGCGCCGTACGACGAGGTGTCGACGAAGACATCCGGGTCGACCGGCCCGACCTGGCCGCCGCGAGCCGCCAGCCGCTCGTGGTGGACGGGCGCGAGCCCCGCACCGGCGGCGAAGACCAGCCGCAGCCGCGGGAACTGCGCGCGTCCACCGCAGGCGTGCCACGCCCACCAGGCGGCCTGGAGCTGCGCCGCGTAGTCGACGACGGGCGCCCACCACGACGGCGCCGCACCCGCCGGCTTCGACGCACCCGGGTGCACGAACACCGGCTTTCCCATCAGCTCGGCGACCCGCAGCACGTCGCCGGCGGCCTCCCAGCCGGCCGGGGCCGTCAGCGTGGTGGCCGGCAGCTGCACCCCGACGAACCGCCCGCTCAGCAGGTCGGCCAGCTCGAACAGGTCGGGCTCCTCGGTCGGCAGGGACGCCCAGGGCGCGAAGTGCGCGGGCAGGTCGAGCGCGCCCTCGTGCCACGCGTCGATGAGGACAGCCGCCTCGTCGCCGGGCAGCGACTCGATGCCAAGCGGAGCAGAGAGGCTGACGCAGGCCAGCTCGGTGCCCGCGCCGCGGTCCAGCTCGAGGCGTCGTGCGATGTCGTGGTCGGCCGGGCGGACGTCGTACGCCGGTTCACCGCGGGTGACCAGCTGCCAGTCGCGCAGGTACGGCGCGCGGGTCCGCTGTCGGAGCCGCTCGACGAACGGCTCCGGCCACAGGTGCTGATGCAGGTCGACCGCAGACATGACTCTCTCCCTCAACCCGGAGTAAGTCACTGTACTTTATCGATATTTGGCTCGCACGCATCGTCCCGCCGGCGTGTCCCGCCGGCCAGGTCTCAGCAGGCGGTGCCGCGGTCCACGACGAGGACGGCACCGGTGACCGAGGCCGCGGCGTCGGAGGCGAGGTAGGCCACGGCGTCGGCAATGTCGCGGGGCGACATGAAGCCGTAGCGGCCGCCGGCGGTCTCGCTGAGCAGCCCCCAGTCGAGGTCGGCACCGGCGTGCTCGGCCGCCGCGCCCATCGGCAGGTCGGTCTCGACGCCACCCGGACAGACGGTGTTGGCGCGGATGGCGCGAAGCGACGGAACTGGTCGACGCCGGCCACGTTGACCAGCACGTCGAGCCCCGAGCCGGTCGGCAGCGGCGCCCACGGCGGTTGCGACCGAGGCGGCGTCGCTGACGTCGCAGGGCTGCACGCCCTCGGCCTCGCGCAGGTCGACGCCCTCGACCCGGGCGCCCTCCTCGGCCAGCGGCTCGACGACCGACCGGCCGATCCCGCCTGCCGCTCCCGTGACCAGCGCGCGCTTGCCCTCGAACCGTCCCGCCGCGTCCTGCTCCGTTCGTCAGTGCCCCGCGCCGGGACAGCGGGCGCATCGTCGCAGGGCCCGCGCCACCCGCGCTGCCGGAACCTATGCTGTCGCCGTGGCCGACAGCGCGCGCGACATCGAGCGCCTCCTCTACACCTACGCCGAGCGCATCGACGCCGGTGACTTCGACGGGGTGGCCGAGCTCTTCGCGCACGGTCGCATCTGCGGGGTCGAGAACGGCCCGCCCGAGACCGTCTTCGAGGGCCGCGACCGGGTGCGCGCGCTCTATGGCATGACGACGCGGATCTACGCCGACAGCGGCACACCGAAGACCCACCACGTCACGACCAACGCCCGGATCGAGGTCGACGAGGAGGGCGGTACGGCGCGCTGCTCGTCGTACTACGCCGTCACCCAAGCCACCGACGACCTGCCGCTGCAGCTGATCATCACCGGCCGCTACCACGACACGTTCCACCGGATCGACGGCGCGTGGTGGTTCGACAGCCGGACCATGTTCGTCGACCAGACCGGCGACCTGAGCCACCACCTCAAGCTCGGAGGCCCTCGCCTAAAGTGAGGCCCGTGGCTTCCTCTGGCTCGGCTGACCTGGTCATCGTCGCGAACCGTCTCCCCGTCGACCGGGTGACGCTCGCCGACGGGACGCCCGGCTGGCGTCGGTCGCCGGGCGGTCTGGTCAGCGCCATCGAGCCGGTGATGCGGGCCAACGACGGCACCTGGATCGGCTGGCCCGGCGGCACCGAGAGCGACCTCGAGCCCTTCGAGGACGAGGGCCTGCACCTCGTCCCGATGACGATGAGCCAGGACGAGATCGAGAACTTCTACGAGGGCTTCTCCAACGCCACCCTGTGGCCGCTCTACCACGACCTCGTCGCCAAGCCGGAGTTCCACCGTGAGTGGTGGGACGCCTACGTGTCGGTCAACCAGCGCTTCGCCGAGCAGGCCGCCGAGGTCGCCTCCGAGGACGCGACGGTCTGGGTCCACGACTACCAGCTCCAGCTGGTGCCGCAGATGCTCCGCGAGCTGCGGCCCGACCTGCGGATCGGCTTCTACCTGCACATCCCGTTCCCTCCGGCCGAGCTCTTCCAGCAGCTGCCGTGGCGGCGCCAGATCCTCGAGGGCCTGCTCGGAGCCGACCTGGTCGGCTTCCAGCTCCCCGGCGCCTCCCAGAACTTCGTCCGCCTGGTGCGGCAGCGGGTCGGCCACAAGACCCACCGCGACCTCGTCTACCTGTCCGAGGGCCGCACCGTCCGGGCCGCGGCGTTCCCCATCTCCATCGACGCCGCGGGCTTCGAGGAGCTCGCCCGCTCCGAGGGGGTCGCGGACCGCGCCGCCGAGATCCGCGAGCAGCTCGGCAGCCCGCGCAAGATCTTCCTGGGCATCGACCGCCTCGACTACACGAAGGGCATCTACGCCCGGCTGCGTGCCTTCAGCGAGCTGATCGCCGAGGGCGAGCTCGACGTCGAGGACGCCGTGTTCGTGCAGGTCGCGACGCCGTCACGCGAGCAGGTCGAGCAGTACCGGATCCTCCGCGACGAGATCGACCGGCTGGTCGGCCGGATCAACGGCGACCTCGGCCGGATCGGCCGCCCCGCGATCAGCTACATGCACTCCTCGTTCCCCCGCGAGGAGATGGCCGCGCTCTACCGGGCCGCCGACGTCATGGTCGTGACGCCGTACCGCGACGGGATGAACCTGGTCGCCAAGGAGTACGTCGCCTGCCGCTACGACAACGACGGCGCGCTGGTGCTCTCCGAGTTCGCCGGCGCCGCCGAGGAGCTTCGCCAGGCCTGGCTGATCAACCCCTACGACATCAACGGGATGAAGTCGGCACTGCTCGAGGCCTTCCGCGCCGACGAGCGCGAGGTGACCCGCCGGATGAAGGCGATGCGCAAGACCGTCGCCCAGAACGACGTCGCCGCCTGGGCCGACAGCTTCCTCGCCGAGCTCACCGCCGTACGCCCCTCGCACGGCAAGACGGTGCGCCCCGCGCGCCGTTCCTGACCACCCCGGTGAGGAGGGCCTGCTGGGGGCCCGTCTCGAAACCCCCGCAGACGAGCGACCTACTCCGCCGGGAGCGGGCGCAGCGCGCAGGTGTCGCGGATCTTCCACTCGGGAGGCTCGCGGTAGTAGGACGCCAGCCCGTTGCGACGCTCCGGGGCGAGGGTGCCCCAGTCGGCCCACTCGACGCCGTAGCCCAGCGTCGCGGCCATCACCTCGAGGGCGGTCCGGCTGGGGAACCCCATCGGCGCCCGCTTCTGGCCGGGGATGTGCTCGATCGAGTTGAGCCGGTTGTCGGTCTTCTCCCGGGCGATCCGCACGGTGGGGTCCGGGCTGATGAAGAACTCGCTGTCGATGATGATCAGCTTGGGCTTGAGCGCGTAGATCAGCTTGAGCAGGTTGTAGTGGTCCATCACGTGGTAGAAGAGCCCGAACAGTGCGACGACGTCGAACTCCCGGCCCTCGGCGACCAGGCGCGGCATCTCCTCGTAGACGTCTCCGTGCACGAAGCTCACGCGGTCCTTGACCGGGCCCTCGGGGTAGGCCGCCCACTGCTCGATCGACTCCTCGCGGCCCTCGATCCCGAGCACCTCCCCCGCGCCCGCCGCGCTCAGCGCGTAGGACCAGCGGCCGTCGTGGGACGCGAGGTCGAGGATCGAGGCGCCCAAGATGTCATCGACGTAGGGGTCGATGAGGAACCGGTGCCGCTTGTTCAGTCGCGCGATACTGGCCGGGGTGTCGGCGTAGCGCGGGCTGTCCCGCAGGAAGTCGAAGAAGCCCATGGCCGCAACGTATCCCACCGAGGTCGGGTAGTTTCGCGGGCATGGACCTCGTGCCGAAGCCCGACCAGGTCGTCTCGGCCGCCGGCAACGTGGCCCACCTGCTGCTCTACGGCGGCCTCGCGGACCTGCGCCCGATGCCCCGCACGCTGATCGACGACGGCATGCTCCGGGAGGTCTACCACTACCGGCCCGCCGCCAACGTCCGCTCCCAGGGCGACCCGGTCCTCCTGGTCACGCCGCTGGCCGCGCCGGCGATCTGCTTCGACCTGCGCCGTGGCTGCTCGCTGGTCGAGCACTTCGTGACCGGCGGGCGCCCGACGTACCTCGTGGAGTACGGCGAGGTCTCCTTCCGCGACCGCAACCTCGGGCTCGAACACTGGGTCGAGGAGGTCGTGCCCACCGCCGTCCGCGAGGTCTCGGCACACGCCGGTGGCCGGCCCGTGCACGTCGTCGGCTGGAGCCTCGGCGGGATCTTCGCGATGCTCGCCGCCGCCGGCTCCCCCGACCTGCCGATCGCGTCGCTGTCGGTCATCGGCTCGCCGGTCGACGTGACGAAGGTGCCGCTGGTCGCGCCGCTGCGGCCGCTCCTCAACCTGACCGAGGGTCGCGGGCTCGTGACCCGCGCCTACCGGGCCGCCGGCGGCGCACCGACGCCCCTGGTGCGGTGGGCCTTCCAGCTCTCGTCGTTCCAGAAGCTGGTGACCAAGCCGCTGGCGATCGCGTCGCACCTCGACGACACCGACTTCCTGGCCCAGCTCGAGGCGGTCGACCGGTTCACGTCGAGGATGACCGCCTATCCGGGCCGCAGCTTCGGCCAGCTCTACCACCGCTTCGCCAAGGGCAACGCGCTCGCGAGCGGCACCGTCGAGATCGGCGACCAGCAGGTGTCGCTGTCCGCGGTCACGGCGCCGACGCTGGTATTCGCGGGCTCCACCGACGGGATCGCCCCGGTCGGGTCGGTCAAGCCGGTCGTCGACCTGCTCTCCGGCTCGCGGGACGTGCGCTTCGAGATCGTGCCCGGCGGTCACCTCGGCATGCTCACCGGCCGCGCGGCCCGTCGTACGACTTGGGCGGTGCTGGACGAGTGGATCGCACAGTGGTCGGGCGCGGACGCCACGAAGGTGGCGGCGCGCAAGCCCGCGAAGAAGGCCGCTTCGGCGAAGAAGGCCGCTCCCGCCAAGAAGGCGCCGGCTGCGAAGAAGGCCGCACCCGCGAAGAAGGCAGCTCCCGCCAAGAAGACCGCGGCCAAGAAGGCTCCGGCGAAGAAGGTCGCCTCCCCAGAGGCCATCGGCGCCAACCCGAACCGTCGCTACGGCTCCGGCGGCTCCCGCGCGCTCTCGCGCTAGGGCTGACAGGCAGAACTGGACGTTG
>JAOPXG010000155.1 GCA_025965275.1 Nocardioides sp. | reverse complement strand
TGCCGGCGTACGCGTGCCGCTGCCGAGGGACCAACCGTCGACGCGGCGGGTGGTGCTGCGGCGGGTCGCGGGGGAGTGGCGGGTGAGCTCGGTCAGCTGAGCCCGGTGCGCACGATCTCGTCCACGGAGCGGTCGCGGAACATGTAGCCCGCCGCCTCGAGCACGGCCGGTCGGACGTTCAGCGAGCCGAGCACCTCCGGCGCCATCGGTCCGCCGCCGATCTCGATGGCGAAGCGGGGCGCCGGCAGGAACGCCTTGCGGTGCAGCGCCCGGGCGAGGGCCTCGGTGAACTCGGCGTTGGTGGGCGTCTGCGGCGAGCACAGGTTGACCGGACCGCTGACCGCGTCGTCGTCGACGAGGTGGGCGACCCCCCCGACCCAGTCGCGCAGCGAGATCATCGCCATCCGCTGGCGGCCGTCGCCGAGCTTGGCGCCGAGGCCCGCCTTGAACAGGAGGCGCAGCTGCTTGAGAGGCGCGGCGCGGCGGTCCATGACCGGCGAGGTGCGCAGGATGCAGACCCGGGCTCCGGCCTCGGCCGCGGGGTCCGCGGCGGCCTGCCACTCGCGGGTCACGTCGGTGAGCAGCGAGTCACCGCGGCTGTCCGACTCCTCCGTGAGCAGCTCCTGCCCGTGGTCGCCGTACCAGGAGATGCCGTTGCCGGCGAGGAACACGGGCCTGCGCTCGCTGGCGGCGATCGCCTCGGCGAGCACCCGCGTCGTGGTCACCCGGCTCTCCCGGAGCTCGCGTGCCCAGCGGCTCGAGTGGGGGTTGCCCGCGGTCGGCGCACCGGCGAGGTTGACCACGACGTCGGCCCGCTCGATCACGGCGCGGTCGTAGACACCGGCGTACGGGTCCCAGCTCGACTCGTCCGGCGCCGACGTCGGCCGGCGCACCAGCGACACCACCGCGTGGCCGCGCCCGACCAGCTCAGCGGTGAGGTGCTGTCCGAGGAACCCGGACGAGCCGGCGATCACGATCGTCCGGGAAGTCATGCCCCCACCCTTCCATGGTGGCCAAGTGACGTTGACCCGCCCGAGAGTCTCGGGCGGGTCAACGACGTTGCTGGATCAGACCTCGAACTGACCCGACTCCAGGCGCTGCTTGACGTCGGTCAAGAAGCGGCCCGCGTCGGCGCCGTCGACCAGTTGGTGGTCGTAGGTGAGGGCGAGGTAGACCATGTAGCGCACGGCGATCGTCTCGCCGAGGTTCGGGTCGTCGATGACGACCGGCCGCTTGACGACCGCACCGGGCCCGAGGATCGCGACCTGGGGCTTGTTGACGATCGGGGTGTCCCACAGCGCCCCGACACTGCCCAGGTTGGTGATCGTGAAGGTGCCGCCCGACAGCTCGTCGGGACCGATCTTGTTGGTGCGGGTGCGCTGGGCGACGTCGGCGATCTTCTTCGCCAGCCCGGCGACGGACAGGTCGCCCGCGTCCTTGATCACCGGGGTGATCAGGCCCTTCTCCGTGTCGACGGCGATCGCGAGGTTCTCGCGGTCGTAGTAGGTGACCTCGCCCGCCTCGGTGTCGATCGTCGCGTTGATGGAGGGGTGGTGCTTCAGCGCGTCGATCGCCGCCTTGGCGAAGAACGGCAGGTACGACAGCTTGACGCCCTCGCGGGCCAGGAACTCGGCCTTCACGCTCTCGCGCAGCCGCGCGATGTTGGTGACGTCGACCTCGACGACCTGGGTGAGCTGGGCCGAGGTCTGCAGCGAGTCGACCATGCGCGAGGCGATGATCTTGCGCAGCCGCGACAGCTTCTCGGTCTTGCCGCGTAGCGGCGACGGGGTCGCCGGTGCCTGGGAGGCGGCCGGCGCGCTGGAGGCGGCGGGGGCGGCTGCGGCGGGCTGCTCCTTGGCCTTGGCGGCGTCGATCACGTCCTGCTTGCGGATCCGGCCGCCGACGCCGGTGCCGGTGACGCTCGCCAGGTCGACGCCCTGCTGCTGCGCCATCTTGCGCACCAGCGGGGTCACGTAGCCGGGACCGTCGCCACCGCCGACCGGAGCGGACTCCTCCTGGGCCGGCTCGGGCTCGGGCGCCTTCTCGGCGGCCCGGGCGGGCTCTTCCTTCTTCGGCTCTTCCTTGGCGGGCTCCGGCTCCTTCTCGGGCTCAGGCTCGGGCTCGGGCTCGGGCTCCTTCTCGGGCTCGGGCTCGGGCTCCTTCTCCTCGGCCTTCGCCGGGGCGGTGTCTCCGGCGTCACCGGACCCGATCACGGCCAGCTCGGCGCCGACCTCGACGGTCTCGTCCTCCTCGACCTTGATCTCGAGCAGCGTGCCCGCGACCGGGGAGGGGATCTCGGTGTCGACCTTGTCGGTGGATACCTCGAGCAGCGGCTCGTCGACGGCGACCTCGTCGCCGACGGCCTTCAGCCAGCGGGTGACCGTGCCCTCGGTGACGGACTCGCCCAGCGCCGGCAGCGTGATCGACGTACCGGACCCGCCCGACGGCTTCGTCTCGGCGGCCGGCTTCTCGGCCTCCTCGCCGGCAGGAGCGGGCTCCTCGGCGGCCTCGGGCTCCTCGGCCTCCTTCTCCTCGGCCCGGTCCTCCTCGGGCTCGGGCTCCGGCTCGGACTCCGCCTCGGCGGAACCCGAGTCACCCGAGTCGCCCGAGGACTCGCCCTCGCCGCCGATGACCGCGAGGATCGCGCCCACCTCGACGGTGTCGTCCTCGGCTGCCTTGATCTCGAGCAGCGTGCCCGCGACCGGCGAGGGGATCTCGGTGTCGACCTTGTCCGTGGAGACCTCCAGCAACGGCTCGTCCACGGCCACCGCGTCGCCGACCTGCTTCAGCCAGCGGGTGACGGTTCCTTCGGTGACGGACTCTCCGAGTGCCGGGAGGTTGACTTCGGTGGCCATGGACTTCCTTCGCGTCGTGTCTGGATCGTGAAATCAGGAGTGGGCGTGCAGCGGCTTGCCGGCCAGCGCCAGGTGCGCCTCGCCGAGTGCTTCGTTCTGGGTCGGGTGCGCGTGGATGAGGGGTGCCACGTCCTCCGGGTACCCCTCCCAGTTGTAGATCATCTGTGCCTCGCCGATGAGCTCGCCGACGCGGTCGCCGACCATGTGGACACCGATGACCGGCCCGTCCTTGCGGCGGATCAGCTTCACGAAGCCCTGGGTCTTGAGGATCTGGCTCTTGCCGTTGCCACCCAGGTCGTAGGTGAGCGACTCGATGCCGTCCGCGCCGTACGCCGCCGCCGCGGCCGCCTCGTCGAGGCCCACCGAGGCGAGCTCGGGGTGGGAGTAGGTGACCCGGGGGATGCCGGCCTCGTCGATCGGCTGCGGCGCGAGTCCGGCGATGTCCTCGGCGACGAAGATGCCCTGCTGGAAGCCGCGGTGGGCCAGCTGGAGGCCGGGCACGACGTCGCCGACGGCGTAGACGCCGTCGAGGTTGGTGCGGCAGCGCTCGTCGGCGAGCACGAAGCCGCGATCCATCGCGACGCCCTGCTCGTCGTACCCGAGACCGTCGGTCGTCGGGCCGCGACCGACCGCGACCAGCAGCAGCTCGGCCTCGATCACGCTCGACTCACCGCCGGTGCCTTCGACGGTCACGGCCACGCCGTGGTCGGTGACCTTCACGCTCTGGAACGGCGTGCCGGTGCGGAAGTCGATCTTGCGCTTGCGGAAGGCCCGCTCGAGGACCTTCGACGACGCCTCGTCCTCGGCCGCCATCAGCCGGGGGAGCGCCTCGACGATCGTCACCTCGGCGCCGAAGCTGCGCCACACGCTGGCGAACTCGCAACCGATCACGCCGCCGCCGAGCACGACCACGGACGCCGGGACCCGGTCGAGCC
>JAOPXG010000117.1 GCA_025965275.1 Nocardioides sp. | reverse complement strand
CGGGCGGCAGGTGGACGGCGTTCATCGTCATGCCCTCGAGTCTGGTCGGGCGACCGGGCACGGCCCTCCTTCTCAGGTGCCGACCCGGCGCCCTGAGGTACCGACGTCAGCGCGCGGCGACGTCGCGTCTCAGCTCGGCGAGGCGTTCACCCAGCCGGATCGGGCACTTCGGGTCGGCCCCCCAGGGCCGAGGGTCACGCCCCGATGCCCCGATGCCCCGATCGGCAGAACCGTTCAGCCGGACGGGCCGCAGGGGCGTCCGGTCGTGCTTAAGTCAACAAAGTAAGTCGAGAAACAGTGATAAAGATCGAATCCAAGGAGCAACGATATGAGCGCCGACACCATCGCAGGCCCGTCAACCGGCACGAGTGGCACCGTGGTGCGCCCCGGGTCGCCCGAGCTGAAGGCGTTGCTCGAGCGGCTCGCCGTCGGCGCCGGCGAGCGCGAGCAGCAGCGCCTGGCCCCCCACGAGCAGATCGGCTGGGTCAAGGACGCCGGGCTCGGCCTGCTGCGGGTCCCCGTCGAGGAGGGCGGTGCCGGGGTGAGCGTCCGCGAGCTCTTCGAGGTCCTCATCGCCCTCGCCGAGGCCGACTCGAACGTCGCCCACATCCTGCGCACCCACTTCTGGTTCGTGGAGCAGCAGCTGCAGGCCGCCGATCCCGACGCGCGCGCTCGCGGCATCGCGATCCTCACCTCCGGCGCCCTGGTCGGCAACGGGTTCAGCGAGAAGAGCAAGCACCCCGTCGGGCTGCACTTCGACACGACGATCACGCCCGACCCGCAGGGTGACGGCTACCGGATCAACGGCACGAAGTTCTACTCCACCGGCACCATCTACTCCGACTACACCCAGATCTGGGCCGCCGCGCCCGGCAACCGCATCGCCGGCGCCGTCGTGCCGGTCAACCGGCCCGGGGTGACCCTGGACGACGACTGGGACGGGTTCGGCCAGCGCCTCACCGGCACCGGGACGACCCAGCTGGACGACGTGCACGTCACGGACGAGGAGTTCTTCGACCTCGGTTCGCTCGACGAGCCGGCGGACCCGAGCTATCAGGGCGCCTTCCTCCAGCTCTTCCTCCAGGCCGTCACCGCAGGCATCCTGCGGAGCGTCCGCAACGACGCGATCGCGCTCGTCCAGCGGCGCAACCGGAACTTCAGCCACGCGGGCGCGCCGCAGACGCCCACCCAGGACGCGCAGGTGCTGCAGGTGGTCGGCGAGATCTCGGCCGACGCCTTCGCCGCCGAGGCGATCGTGCTCGCCGCCGCCGACCGGATCCAGGACGCCGTCGACTCGGTGCGCGACGGCCTGCCGACCGCGGAGGCCGCCGCTGCGGCACAGCTCGCCGCCGCGCAGGCCAAGATCGCGGTCGACCGCTTCTCCTACGCCACCGCCGCGCGCCTCTTCGACGTCGGCGGCGCGTCCGCGACCCAGTCGGTGCACAACCTCGACCGGCACTGGCGCAACGTGCGGACCATCTCGACGCACAACCCGACGTTCCTCAAGGCGACCGCGGTCGGCGACTTCGAGGTCAACGGCACCGAGTTCCCCGCCAACGCCTACTTCTGACCCGGCACTCATCCCGGAGAGAAAGGACATCTCATGTCATCGGTCGGACTGACCTTCGTGGGCGCGGTGCTGTTCGTGAACGGCCTGCTCTTCCTCGGCAAGATCGACGCCAAGAGCGCGGGCGTCTTCAACCTGTTCGTCGGCGCGCTGCAGACCGCGATCCCGTTCTACCTGATCGCCACCGCGGACACGCCCGACGAGATCCTGGGCGCCGCCGGCATCTTCCTGTTCGGCTTCACCTACCTGTACGTCGGGATCTGCAACCTCGCCGGCTACGAGGGCGTCGGCCTCGGTTGGTACTCCGCCTGGGTCGCGATCATGGCCGTCGGGTTCGGCGTGACCAACATCGTCCGCTTCGACGACGCGCCGACCGGCCTGCTCTGGCTGCAGTGGGCGGTGCTGTGGGGACTGTTCTGGATCGTGCTCGCCCTGGGGCAGACCCGGTTCACCGCGGTGGCCGGCTGGCTGACCCTGATCCTGTCGTTCACCACCTGCACGATCCCGGGCTTCCTGCTCCTCCTGGGCGAGTGGGGCAACGTCCCGACCTGGGCGGTGCTGGCCTCGATCGTGGCGACCGCGGTCGTGCTGGTCCCGGTCGCGCTGCGCACCGCCAGCCCGGCCCCGGCCGGCGCCAACCTGCAGGCCGCCTAGGACACGGCCTGTCTGGTCGCGGTCACCGCGAGCAACCGCTCGCACTCCGCGACCAGGCGGGCCCGCAGGGGTGCGCCCCGCTCGGCGAAGACCCGCTGCGCCTCGGCGTACTCCGCCTTGCCGGCCGCGGTCTCGATCAGGACCGGCTCGAAGCCCAGGTCCGCCAGGTCGTACGGCGCGGCGCGCATGTCGAGTTCGCGGATGTCGCGGGCCAGCTCGAAGCAGTCCGCGACCAGGTCTGAGGAGATCATCGGCGTCAGCCGGAAGGCGTGCTTGTAGAGGTCCATGCCGGCGTGGAGACAGGCCGGCTGCTCGTACGACGGGCGATCGGCGCTGGTGGGGGAGAGCGTGTTGAGGGGCGCGGCCGCTGGCGTGAAGAAGCGGTAGGCGTCGAAGTGCGAGCAGGCGATGCGGTGCGACTCGACGACGGTGTCGGTGCCCGACGGCCCGAGCCGCAGCGGCCAGTCGGCGTGCCGGGTCTGGGCCTCGGAGAGCCTGTAGACCATCGCCCACTCGTGCAGGCCGAAGCAGCCGAAGTTCGCCGGCCGCGACGCCGTCGCGCGCAGCAGGTTGCGCAGGCCGGAGAGCAGCTGCCGCTGCGACTCGACGTACGACGCGGTGACCGTGCCGTCGGCGTAGCCCTTGAGGCCGTCGTACTCGGGAGCGTCGGCGAGCGCGACGCCGTACCCCGGGTGCCAGCGCCGCAGCTGGGCGGGCCGCTGGGAGTAGTAGGTGAAGAGGAAGTCGTGGACCGGGTGCTTCACGCTCTCGGCGCGACGGGCCAGGTGGGGCGCGACGAACGCGTCGACGCGGGCCTCGTGGGCGGTCGCCCGGGCCCGCCAGGTCGGCTCAGCCAGGACCGTCGACGCCATCCGCCAAGGCTAACGGCGGCCGGTCCGGCGCAACTCATCGAGCCGGGTGCGCAGCTCGGGGTCGGTCATCACCAGCCAGACGAGGGCGCAGTCCTCCGGGCCGGTCGCGCCGGGCTCGCACAGCGAGCACGGCTCGCCGAGCCGGATCGGGCACTTCGGCACCGGGCTCCCCATGAGGCCGACGCTAGGCCGGGGGCCCCGGCCGCAGGAGGGCCGAAGGTCACCCCGTGCCCGTGCCGCTACGTCGGGGTGACCACCCTCCAGGAGTTCTTCGGCGTCCGGGGTGGCGACTACCCCGGGTCGTGACCGGGAGGCGGCCACTCCGCACGGGTCGATAGGCTCGCACGGTGCGCATCGCAAGGTTCACCACAGGCGAGGACCCGCTCTACGGCGTGGTCACCGGAGAGCTCGACGAGTTCGGGCAGCCCGACCCGGAGAGCGTGGTCGTGGCCCTGGCCGGCGACCCGCTCTACGTCGGCGTGAAGGTGCTCGAACAGGAGCACAAGCTCGCCGACGTGCGCCTGCTCGCGCCGGTCCTGCCGCGCAGCAAGGTGGTCGGCATCGGGCGCAACTACGCGGCGCACGCCGCCGAGCTGGGCCACGACCTGCCGACCGAGCCGCTGATGTTCCTCAAGCCCAACACCAGCGTGGTCGGCCCGGGCGACCCGATCTACTACCCCCCGCAGACGCAGAACCTCCACTTCGAGGGCGAGCTGGCTGTCGTGATCGGCCGGATCTGCCGCGACGTACCCGTCGAGCAGGCCACCGACGTCATCCACGGCTACACGATCGCCAACGACGTCACTGCCCGCGACCTGCAGAAGAGCGACGTCCAGTTCACGCGCGCGAAGGGCTTCGACTCGTTCTGCCCGCTCGGCCCGTGGATCGAGACGGACCTCGACCCGCACGACTTCGCGCTGGGTCGCAGCGTCCAGACGCACCTCAACGGCGACCTCAAGCAGGACGGGTCCACCAAGGACCTGATCTTCGACATCCCGACCCTGATCTCCTACGTCAGCAGCGTGATGACCCTGCTGCCCGGCGACGTGATCCTCACCGGTACCCCCGAGGGTGTCGGTCCCATGGAGGTCGGTGACGAGGTCGAGATCTCGATCGCCGGCCTCGGCACTCTGACGAACAAGGTGGCACGACGATGACCCAGCCGATCGAGGGCCCCGTCCGCGTACGCATGGCTCCCAGCCCGACCGGGAGCCCGCACGTCGGCCTGGTCCGCACGGCGCTCTTCAACTGGGCGTTCGCCCGCCATCACGGTGGCACGTTCGTCTTCCGCATCGAGGACACCGACAAGGAGCGCAGCACCCAGGAGTCGTACGAGGCGATCCTCGACCTGATGCGCTGGCTCCGCCTCGACTGGGACGAGGGCCCGGAGGTCGGCGGCCCCCACCCGCCGTACAAGCAGAGCGAGCGCAGCGACCTCTACGCCGACGCGCTCGCCAAGCTGGCCGCGTCGTCGTACACCTATGACTGCTTCTGCACCACCGAGGAGGTCGACGCGCGCCGCAAGGCCGCCGGCTCCAAGGTCATGGGGTACGACGGGTTCTGCCGCGACCTCTCGGCCGAGCAGCGCGCCGCCTTCGAGGCCGAGGGCCGCAGGCCGGTCGTGCGGTTCCGGATGCCCGACGGGTCGATCACCTGGCAGGACCTGGTGCGCGGCGAGGTGACCTTCGAGACCCGGTTCGTCCCCGACTTCGCGCTGTGCCGGGCCAACGGCGACCCGCTCTACACCCTGGTCAACCCGGTCGACGACGCGCTGATGGAGATCACCCACGTGCTGCGCGGCGAGGACCTCCTCTCCAGCACCCCGCGCCAGATCCCGCTGCACGCCGCGCTGATCGAGCTCGGCATCGGCAAGGTCATGCCCGAGTTCGGGCACCTGCCGTTCGTCATGGGCGAGGGCAACAAGAAGCTCTCGAAGCGCGACCCGGAGGCGCACGCGCTGGCCTACCGCGACCAGGGCTTCCTGCCCGAGGGGCTGCTCAACTACCTGGCGCTGCTCGGCTGGGCGATCGCGGCCGACCGCGACGTCTTCTCGATGGAGGAGATGGTCGAGGCGTTCGAGATCGGCGACGTGAACCCCAACCCGGCGCGCTTCGACATCAAGAAGGCCGAGGCGATCAACGCGGCCCACATGCGACTGCTGTCCGTGGAGGAGATCACCCACCGCGCGCTGCCCTTCCTGAAGGACGCCGGGGTCGTCTCCGACCCGGTGAACGACGCCGACGCCGAGCTGCTCGAGCTGGCGATGCCGCTGGTCGCCGAGCGGATCAACAAGCTCACCGAGTCCGTCGACATGCTCGGCTTCCTCTTCGTGGACGAGGCGTCGTTCGCCGTCGACCCGACCGACGCGGAGAAGCTGCTGAACGACGACGGCAGGGCCGTCGTCGGCCGCGCTCTCGACGCGCTCCGCAAGCTCGGTCAGTGGTCGGCGGCCGCGATCCAGGACGCCCTCCAGGCCGAGCTGGTCGACGGGATGGGCCTCAAGCCGCGCACCGCGTTCGGTCCGGTCCGCGTGGCCGTGACCGGTCGCCGGATCTCGCCGCCGCTGTTCGAGTCGATGGAGCTGCTCGGTCGGGAGCGGTCGATCGCCCGGCTCGAGAGCGCGCTGGGCTGAGATGGCGCCGGAGGGGCTGCCGTACCACCTGATCCACCGCGGCGGCCGGCCCGGTGCCTGGCGGCCGCTGGTCGGCATCGTCGCGCTCGCGGCGGCCTTCCTCGTGATCGTCCCGGTGCTCATCCAGCTGCCGTTCGCGCTCGGGTTCGCGATCGCCGGGCGACCGGTCGGCGACAGCATGGCGCGGCTGATCGACCTCGACGACCCGACCCCGCTCGGGCTCGCCTACCTGAACCTCGCGCTCGCGAGCGCGATCCCGGTCGCGTGGCTGGTGACGCGGCTCTTCCACGGGCTCAAGCCTCGCTGGCTCGCGTCGGTGTTCCCGAGGATCCGGTGGGGCTGGCTGCTGACCTGCTTCGGGCTGTCCATGGTGGCCCTGGTCGCGACGCTGTTCGTCTCCGCGCTCGTGCCGGCGCAGGGCGAGGGCATCGAGACGAGCGGGCACCTCAACGACTTCACGTCGACGATCCGCGACTTCCTGATCGTCGTCGTGCTGCTCACGCCGTTGCAGGCAGCGGGGGAGGAGTACGCATTCCGCGGCTACCTGACCCAGGCGTTCGGCGGTCTCTTCGACCGTTGGCCGCGGCTGTCCCGGGGCGCCGCCATCCTGCTCCCGGCCGTGCTCTTCGCCCTCGCGCACGGCGCCCAGAGCGCCCCGGTGTTCTTCGACCGGTTGGCGTTCGGCATCGTCGCGGGGCTGCTCGTCGTGTTCACCGGCGGTCTCGAGGCGGGCATCGCGATGCACGTGCTCAACAACTGGCTGGCCTTCGGCCTGGCCCTCGCCTACACCGACATCGCGTCCACCCTGAACCCCTCCGGCGGCACCTGGTGGACCATCCCGGTGACGCTCACCCAGTCGTTGGTCTACCTCGGCCTGGTGCTCTGGGTGGCCCGCCGCCGACGGCTGCGTACGACGACCGAAACCCCGTCGGGACCAGGCGTTTTGGTGGCCTCCGGACCTCGCGTGTAAGGTTTCTTCTCGGCTCGGAGACGAGCCAAACTGGCCCCGCAGTCGGGGGCCATTGGGATATGGTGTAATTGGCAACACGACTGGTTCTGGTCCAGTTATTCTAGGTTCGAGTCCTAGTATCCCAGCGAAGATCGCCGTCAGCAGGCGGCGATTTTGTGCGTCACGACGGCTACGGCTAGAGTTTCGCAGGTTGTTCGGGAGCGGTCCGCAAGGGCTCTCCAGAGCACACGCCCCCGTTGTGTAGCGGCCTAGCACGCCGCCCTCTCAAGGCGGTAGCGCCGGTTCGAATCCGGTCGGGGGTACAGGTCAGAAAAGGGGCCCTGACCAGCGGAAACGCTGGGAGGGGCCTCTTCTGCATTTCGGCGCGAAACGCTCTCGGGCAACACGGGGGCAACACGGGGCAACACAGCGCAACGGAACGGCGGGCCTGTGCGGCCCCGCGAGCTCGGTCCACCATGGTCGCGGCGAGCCGCGTAGCGCCCCCCTGCCTTCGCCGAGGTAGTAGTCGTCCGCGCGCGGGGGAACGATCGCGCTCGACGTAAGCCCTGGCCGCCTTCGCCGCGCCGCGGTAGAACTTCCCCCCGCCATGCACCCGACCACCGCCTCCCCGACGTCCGTCGACCACCAACGGACCCCTAGGGATGCCGCGTGGGCCGCCCGACCACGAGGCGGCCCATCTACGAACCTTCGTAGCATGCGTGCCGCTGGAAGAGGAGGGGTGGAACGGGGCGAGAATGCCTTGATCGGGGAAGATTCTGAGGACCGTGGAGAGTCAACGATTCCCGATGAAGGAGAAACTCGGTAAGACAGCAGCAGCGTGTTAGCAGGCGGAAGGGATGCGTGCTGACCGCAGCGTCGATTCCGCGTCTGGAGCGCCCTCATTCCCCTCTGAGCCGCTTTGCCTGCGCCGCCGTCGTCCCGCGGACGCGGAAGGCCCGCTTGTGCAGACCCAACCGCCGAGCGAGGCCGACGCCGCTTCCATCGCGGTACGACTGCCTGTCTCGACACCCGACGACACGCCTGGCGGGGCACCTGTAGACGCTCGCGCTGGCGCGCGGCGGCTCAGACGGTCACGTCGACGGTGCGTCCCATCTCAGCGCTAGCGCGGGCAGCGTCAAGGACAGCGAGTGTCGCGATTCCCTCTGATGCCCGGACAGGTTGGGGGCCGTCGCCTCTCACGGCGGCGACGAACTGTGTGTAGAAATCGTGGTACCGACCCTGCGCCGACACGACAGCACGCTCGCCTTGATCTGTCGCCAACAGACCGCGGTGGTCGTCGTACCCCCAACCCTCGAGGTCGTCGGCAGGGCGGCGGCCCGCGAAGATGGCCTGCGCCTGCACGTCGGAGCCCACCCACCGATAGCTGCCGCCGCTGCCGTAGGCACGCAGCTCACGCACCGCGAGCCGGTTGAGCTTGCTGGACTCCACCACCGACAGCACGCCGCTGGTGTGGTGGAGATCGAGGACGAAGCCCGCGTCGGTGTGGCCCTCCGGGAGCTTGACGTAGTCCAGGTGGGCGGTCACCGCCCGCACCGGGCCGAGCAGCCAGACCATCTGATCAACGACGTGACTGCCGATATCGCGCAGGAGGCCGCCGGTCGGGCCGGCCTCCAGCGTCGCAGGATCGTCGAGGTCGAAACGGGAGTGCACCCGCCACAGGTCGCCCAGCTCCCCGGACTCCAGGACACCCGCCAGCGTCCGCACGTCGGAGTCCCAGCGGCGGTTGTGGAAGACACTCAGCAGCACGCCTGCCGACTCGGCCGCGACCGCCATCTCGGAGCCGACCGCCGCCGTGGGCGCGAATGGCTTGTCGGCAACCACGTGGACACCGGCCGCGATCGCCTCGAGCACCAGGTCCCGGCGGGTCGCCGGCGGGGTCGTGATGGTGACGGCGTCGACACCGGCAGCCAGTATCTCGGTGAGGGACTCGTACGTCGGCACACCGGGCCAGTCCTCAGCGACCAGCGCACGTCGCTCGGCGGATCGCGTGACGACGCCGACCAGCTCGATGCCGTCAGCGGCGTCGATGAACGGCGCGTGGAAGTGCTGACCGCCGGTGCCGTAGCCGACCAGACCGAGCCGGACCGGGTCCCCGGACTCGCTCAACCCAGCCACCGGAGCTGGCCGGGCTTCGCCTCGTCGTACGCCGCTCGGCCCGAGAGCGACTCGGGCACTCCGGTCTCCCACCAGGCGCCCGCCTCTGTCCAGGTGGTCGGATGCGTCCGGCACACGACCACGGCGGGACGGCGGGTCTCCTTGGCGGTCTGCCGTGCCCGCAGGTACGCCGCGCGCAGGTCCTCCACCGAGCCGCCGTCGGCGACGTCCTCGACGCTGCAGCCGAGCGAGCGCGCGTGAGCCGCGAAGTCCACGTGCACGCTGCCGTCGGCGCCCGGACCGCGCGAGTCCTGCAGCAGGTTGTTGAACCCGGCGGCGCCTTGGTTGGTCTGGAGCCGGTTGATGACCGCGAAGCCGCCGTTGTCGCACAGCACGGCCACGTAGGGATGCGCGGCGAAGGCGGCCGAGTAGAGCTCGGAGTTGAGCATCAGGTACGAGCCGTCGCCGAAGAGGCCGGTGACCAGGCCGTCGGGGTGGGTGACCTGTCGGGCCATCGCGGCGCCCCACGGGGCTACGACCTCGTAGCCCATGCAGGAGAACCCGTACTCCAGGTCCATCGTCGCGCCCGACGTCGGACCGGCGTCGGGCTTGACGTCCCCGGTGCGCCAGCCGCCGTGCAGCTCACCGGGCATGCCGCCCGAAGCAGTCAGTACGTAGTCGTCGGGCGTGCTCGCGTCGTTGACCACGCCGACCACCTGCGCATAGGTGAGCGCTCCGTCCGGAGCCGTCCCGCGACGAAGCTCGTCTACGTGGGCGTCCCAGTCGTTCCGGACGGTCAGCGCGCGGGCGGCCCACTGGCCGCCGATGCTCCAGTCGCGCAGCAACCCGCTCAGCTCGGTGAGGGTCTCGCGTGCATCGCCGACCACGGCGTGGGCGGCGTGCTTGACCGCGTCGAACCGCGCCGCGTTGACGGTCACGATCCGGACCCCGGCGTCGAAGACGGTCCAGGATGCGGTTGTGAAGTCCTGCAGCCGGGTGCCGACCGCCAGGACGACGTCGGCCTCCGCTGCCAGGGTGTTGGCCGATGTCGCTCCAATGATGCCGAGTGGCCCGCCGTGGAGCGGGTGGTCGTGGGGGACCAGCGTGCGTCCGGCGACCGTCTCGACGACCGGAATGCCGTGCTTCTCGGCGAAGGACAGGGCCTCGGTCGCCGCTCCGGAGTAGCGAACGCCGCCGCCCACGACGAGCAGGGGCCGTTCGGCCTGTCCGAGGATGTCGGCTGCCTCTGCCAGCGCCTTCAGATCCGGACGCGGGCGCGGGACGCGGTGCACGCGCTTCGTGAACATCGCGGTGGGGAAGTCGTACTCCTCTGCCTGCACGTCCTGCGGGAGCGCGAGCACCACGGGACCGGCATCGGCCGGGTCCGTGAGAACGCGGGCGACTTGGGGAAGCGTGCTGACGAGCTGCTCTGGCCGCACGATCCGGTCGAAGTAGCGCGACACCGGCCGGAATGCGTCGTTGACCGAGGTCGTGGGGTCCCCGAAGTGCTCGACCTGCTGGAGCACCGGGTCGGGGGCGCGGCTGGTGAACGTGTCGCCGGGCAGCAAGAAGATCGGAAGTCGGTTGGCGTGGGCGACACCAGCGGCCGTGATCATGTTCAGGGCGCCTGGGCCGACCGAGCTCGTCGCGACCATGACCTGGCGACGATCGGTCGCGCGGGCGTAGGCCACTGCAGCGAGGGCCATGCCTTGCTCGTTCTGCCCGCGCCAGGTCGGGAGCTCGTCGCGGACCTCGTGCAGGGCGACGCCGAGCCCGAGCACGTTGCCGTGACCGAAGATGCCGAAGACGCCCGGGAACAGCGGGACCTCGGTGCCGTCGATCAGTTCCGACCGCTGGGCCAGCATCCAGCGGACCAGCGCCTGCGCCGTCGTCAGGCGGGTCGTGTCCCCAGCAGTGGCGGTCATCTCGGGTCTCCTTCACCAGCGACAGTACGACGATCGGTGCGACCGGCCGCCGTCGTCACCGGGCATCGGGGGTCGGTCTCCATGTCGTTCCACGAGTCGCGGACCCAGCTGTGGGCGGGGTCGTCGCAGAACGTGAGGGCGCGGTCGTCCGCGGGGCCGGCCATGACGTTCAGGTAGTACATCGGGTAGCCCGGGGCGGCGATGCACGGTCCGTGGTAGCCGTGCGGGACCAGTACGACGTCGTGGTCGCGCACCTCGACGACATCGTCGATCGCCTCCAGTCCAGCCTTCTCGTGCTCGGGACCGGTGTAGGTGTGGTGGTAGCCGGAGCCCACGCGCGACGGAGTCACCTGGTCGGGTCCGGCGATTCGGTAGTAGTAGATCTCCTCGTTGACCACCGAGCACGGTTCGCTGGCGTCGTGCTTGTGCGGCGGGTAGCTCGACCAGTTCCCGGGCGGCGTGATCAGCTCGCAGCAGACCAGCTTCTCCGCGTGGTCCCAGACTCCGGGGACGCCGAAGTTCGTGACCTGGCGGGTGGCGTTGCCGGCGCCGCGCACCTCGACCGGAACGTTCTCGGCCGGGCAGTACGCCGGCGCCAGCGCCTTCGAGCAGCGCGCCGACGGCAGGGCTACCTCAGCGCCGCGCGGACCGGCGGCCGACAGCACCACGACACACTCGCGCCCGACGTAGGCGAAGTCGGTGACCGCAGAGAACACGCTGTCTCGGCCCGTGAGGTCGTACGTCGCGAGCAGGTCGCCTGCCTCGTTGCTGACGGACACGCTGAGCGATCCGCTCAACGGCAGGACGAACGCCTCGAACAAACCGGTCCGCACGGTCGTCTGACCGCCGGCGGGTACCTCGAGCACGGTGATCCCGGTCCAGTTCCAGTCGGCGTCCCTCGGGCACAGCTCGACGATCCGCCCTTCGCCTCCCGATGCCGTGCCCATCGGGCGGTGCAACCTCATTGCGCGCCTGCCTGCACCGGTGCCTGGGACTGGGCGGTCTGCAGCACGGTCGCCGCAGCGCCGACGGCGGCGCGGACGTCGCCGTCAGGCGGGTACAGCAGGGACCGACCGACGACGAGACCGCGGACGGTCGGCTGGGTGAGCGCCCGACCCCACGACACCAGGTCCTTGGCAGGGTTGGGACCGGGTACGCCGCCGAGGACGACGCACGGGAGCGTGGTGGCCGCGAAGACTGCCTCGGGCTCGTCGCACGACGGCATCTTCAGCCATGTGTACGCGCTGGTCGTGCCCAGACCGCTGGCGATCGCGATCGCCCGTGCGAGGGATCGGGTGTCCTTGAGCAGCGTGTGCCGCCCGTCGTCCTCGCGGTGGTAGGGCAGCGGCTCGACCATCGCGATGAGGCCCTGCGCGGCAAGCTCGCTCACGGCAGTGGCGCAGCCCTCGATGGTGCCAGCCGTCGAGGGATCCTGGTCATCGATACGCAGCAGCATCTTGCCGCCCTCGAGCCGGCAAGCGGTGATGCTCGCGGCGTCGTAGCCGGTGAACCGGTCGTCCATCGTCCAGCTGGCGCCGTCGAGGCCGCCGCGGTTCATCGACCCGATGACGACCTTGCCCTCGAGTGCACCGAGGAGGAGGAGCTCCTCGACGACGTCGGGCGTGCCGAGGACGCCGTCGACGTCGGGGTGCTCGAGCGCGGCGCACAGACGGGCCAGCAACGAGCGCCGGTCGGCCATCGCCATCGCGTTGCCCCCCGAGCTGAGGGCGCCGCGGGCCGGGTGGTCGGCGGCCACGAGGAAGAGCGTCTCCTTGCGCGACAGCACAGCGGGAGGCCGGGTCCGGGCGGCGTAGGCCTGCTTGACCAGGTGCGGGGCCTTCGCCCGGTTGGTGAGGAGCCCGTGCCACTGGGCGTCACTCAGGGTGGGCTCGCCCGTCAGGGACTCGCCGGTGATGATGTCGGAAGCGGGGGAGGCGGTCATGCGTGGGCTCCTCGAGAGGTGACGAGAGCGTCGAGCTCCGCCACGGTGGGCATGGCGTCGGCACAGGCCAGACGTGAGGCGACGACCGCACCGGCCGCGTTGGCGTACTCAGCGATCCGGACGGGCTCCCACCCGGCGAGCAGGCCGTGCACGAGGGCTCCGCCGAAGGCGTCGCCCGCGCCGAGACCGCAGACGACCTCGACGAGGTGCGGGGGGACGACCGTTCGGTTGGCGCTCGTGGCGACCAGGACGCCTTCTGCGCCCATCTTCACCAGCGCCAGCTCGACGCCGCGCGCGAGCAGGCGGTCCGCCGCCTCGTCGGGGTCGCGGGTGCCGACGGCGACCTCGACCTCGTCCCGGTTGCCGACCACGACCGTGACCTGGTCCAGCATCAGGTCGTACTCCGTGCGGGCATCCTCGGGCGACGGCCAGAACATCGCGCGCCAGTCGAGGTCCAGCACGGTGTGGCGGCCCGAGCCGGGCTGCGGACGTCCGCGACGGGCGAGCATGGCGAGCTGGGTGCTGCGCGCCGGCTCGAGGCTGACTCCGGTGCCGGTGACCCACAGGACCGGGACGGTCTCCACGACGTCCCACGGGACGTCGTCCTCCGTCAGGGTCAGGTCGGGGGCGACCGGAAGGCGGTAGAACAGCAGCGGCGGGTCCTCCGGGGGGTCGAGCTCGCAGAACACCACCGGGGTCAGCAGCGACTCCGCCGTCCCGACGTACGACGCGTCGACGCCGAAGTCGGTGAGGGCGCGGCGCACGTAGGTGCCGAACCCGTCCGGTCCCACCTTGGTCAGGACGGCGCTGCGGCGACCCAGTCGGGCGGCGCCGACCGCGACGTTGGTGGCCGTGCCGCCGAGGGACCTGGCGAAGGACGTGACCTCGTGGAGCGGCCCGCTCTGCTGCGGGTAGAGGTCGACGCCCACGCGGCCCACGGTCAGGAGGTCGAGGCGGTGCGGGTCGGACGTCACCATGCGGACACGTACCTGTCGATGGTCTGGCGCATGGAGAGGGTCGACTCCCGCGCACGGTCCTCCCACGCGAACACGCAGGAGGTCATGATCGTCTCGTCGCGGTCGCCGAAGCCGAGCTTGCGCAGGGTCTCGAAGAACGAGTCCCACTGCACCTCGCCCTGACCGATGTCGAGGTGCTGGTGGACGCGGACGGTGTTGCCCGGGGGGTTGGTGATGTACCGCAGCCCCGACGACCCGGTGTGGTCGAAGGAGTCGGCCAGGTGCAGATGGGTCATCAGGTCGCCGGCGTACTCCATGATCTCGACCATGTTGCCGCCCATGTGGAAGGTGTGCGGCGCGCAGTAGAGGAAGGAGACGAGCGGCGAGTTGATCCCTCGGATCATGTCCACGGCGACCTTGCCGTCCTCGACGAAGTCGTCGGGGTGCGGCTCCAGACGCAGGTGGACGCCCTCGGCCTCGAAGACCGGGAGCAGCTCCTCCATGGATCGCCAGAACTGCCCCTCGCTGAGCGACGCCTGCTCGGGACGCCCGTTGAACTCGGAGTTCATGACGTCGCAGCCGAGCATGGTGCTGATCTGGATCGCCCGCTTCCAGTAGCGCACCGCTGCCTGTCGTTCGTCCTCGTCGGGACCCGACCAGCGGTAGAGCGGCAGGTTCGCCGCAACGCTCACGCCCGCGCCGTCGAGCGCCTTCTTGAACGCCTTCACGGTCGCGTCGTCGCACCGCGGCATGAGGAAGAACGGCATGAAGTCCTCGCGCGGGGAGAGCTCGATGTGCTCGAAGCCGAGATCAGCGACGACGCCGGGCAGCTCGAGCAGCTGGGTGGAGCGGAACATGTACGGGTCGAGGGCGATCTTCATCGTGAGCCTTTCGGTCGCTCGGAGGGTCGGGCGTACAGAGCGGGCTTGTCGACCAGCTCGATCACGACCCGGTCCCCTGAGTAGAGCGCCGCCACCCCGGCGTCGCAGACGACCTGGGCCGCGTATCCGTCCCACGCGCTGGGGCCCGTGGCCCCCTCGCCGGCGGCGACGGCTGCGATCCACTCCTGGAACTCCACGTCGTACGCCGCGATGAACCGCTGGCGCCAGTCCTCGGGCACCGAGGAGCTGACCCGGTTGCCGCTCCGCACCACGACGGGGCCGCGGTCGGCCAGGGCGGCAGTGCCGGTCTCGCCGATCACCTCGCCGCGGATGTCGTAGCCGTAGCGGATGTTGACCGAGGTCTCGACGTTGACGAGCACGCCGGACTCGGTCTCCACGACCATCAGCAACGGGTCCTGCAGGTCACCGCCCAGGCTGTTGGGCTTGGCCGCGATCACGCGGATCGCGGCGAGCTCCTCGCCCAGCAGCCACCGGGTGACGTCGAAGTCGTGGACCGCGGTGTCGACGATCGCCATGTCCTTGGTGTAGTGCGCCGGCACCGACGGGTTGCGGTGCCCCGAGCTGTACATCAGCGGTGCACCGATCTCCCCGGAGTCGATGACCGCCTTGAGGGCTCGGTACGCCGCGTCGTAGCGCCGCATGAAGCCGACCTGCACGAGTCGGCTGCCGTGCGCGACCTCGGCATCGATGATGTTGCGGCACGCCTCGGGGGTGGTCGCGAGCGGCTTCTCGCAGAAGACCGGCTTCCCGGCCGCGATCGAGGCGAGCACGAAGGCCTCGTGGGTGGGTCCCCATGAGCAGACGATCACGGCGTCGACCGCCGGGTCTGCGATCAGGTTCTCGCCCGTGGCGTGCACCGTGGCGTTCTTCAGGCCGGCGGCGACCTGCCGGGCGACGTCGCCATCGGCGTCGTTGACGGCGACCACCTCCGCGCCCGACACCACGTGGGTGAGCCGACGGATGTGGTCCTGACCGATCATCCCGGTCCCGATGACTCCGACTCTCAGCGTCATTTCTCTCTCTGTTCCTGGCAGTTCTCGATGGTTGGTGGGGGATCCGGGTGGGTCAGTAGGGCCAGCGACGGACCGGGCCGAGGCCGCAGCCGACGTAGTAGCCGGCCGTCCTCGCTCCGATCGGCAGCGGGATGTGCGGCTCGACCGGGTAGAGGTCCTGCTCGATGACTGCGAAGATCGGCCGCCCCAGCTCGCCGAGCGCGTCCAGCAGCGGGGGCATGTCCGGCTCGCCGTACGGCGGCTCGCACATGACGCCGAGCTGCACGGCCTCGGCCAGGGAGATGTTCTCCGCCAGCACCCGCTTGCGCACCACGGGGTCGACGGACTTCAGGTGCACGTAGGTGATCCGCTCCGGGAAGCGGCGGATGATGTCGATGTTGTCGCCGTCGCAGTACGACACGTGCCCGGTGTCGAGGCACAGGTTCACGACCTCGGGGTCGGTGTCGGCGAGGAACCGCTCGATGCGGTCCTGGGTGTCGACGTGCGTGTCGGCGTGCGGGTGGAAGACGAGCTTGACCCCGAACGACTCGTAGAGGTACGTCGCCAGCTCGTCGGTGCCGGTGACGAGGTTCTTCCACTGGTCGAGGTCGAGGTCGGACCCCTCGGTGGCCTCCCCGCTGTGCTGGTCGGTGTACTGCTCGGGCAGGTGCACGAGGTACTCCGCGCCGACCGCGGCCAGCAGCTTGGCCTCCTGACCGAACTCGCGCTTGGCCTTCTCGAGGGCGTCGGCGCCCTTGTGGAGACCGGCGAAGACGGTGCCCCCGCAGACGGTGAGGTTGCGCTTGGCGAGCTCGTCCTTGAGCTGTTCGGGGTCCTGGGGCATGAACCCCTGCGGACCCAGCTCCGTGTAGACGTACCCGACCCGGGCGATCTCGTCGAGGTAGACGTCCCACGTCACCTGGTGGGGATCGTTCGGGAACCACACACCCCACGAGTCGGGAGCGGTGCCGAGACGCAGCTGCGAGAGGTCGGTCATGAGGTGTCCTTGCGGTCGTGAGGTCGGGATGTCGTGGATGCGCGGGCGCCCGCGGCCTACTTGGACGTGGGGAAGTGGAAGCTGGCCTCGCTGTCGGCACTCGTGCGCGGCCAGCGTGCGGTGACGACCTTCGCGCGGGTGTAGAAGCCGACGCCCTCGGGGCCGTGGACGTGCTTGTCGCCGAAGAGGGAGTCCTTCCACCCGCCGAAGGAGTAGTAGGCCATCGGCACCGGCACCGGCACGTTGATGCCGATCATGCCGACGTGCACGCCGCGCTGGAACCGTCGGGCGGCCTCGCCGCTGGACGTGAAGATGGCGGTGCCGTTGCCGTAGGGGTTGGCGTTGATCATCGCGATGGCCTCATCCACGGTGTCGACGCGCAGGACCGACAGGACCGGACCGAAGATCTCCTCGGTGTAGACGTCCATCTCGGTGGTGACGCCGTCGATCACGGTGGGCCCGACGAAGAACCCCTCCTCGTGTCCCGCCACCTCGAGGGTCCGACCGTCGACCGTGACGTCGGCGCCCTGGGACTCGCCGGTGCCGATCAGCTCGACGATCCGCTCCTGTGCCTGCCGGGTCACCACGGGGCCCATCTCGCTGTCGCTGTCGCGACCGGAGCCCACCTTGACGTCCCGGGCGCGTTGGTTGACGGCGGCGACGATGGCGTCACCTGCGGTGCCGACCGCCACCGCCGCCGAGATCGCCATGCAGCGCTCGCCAGCCGAGCCGAAGGCGGCAGCGGCGAGATGGTCGGCGGCGAAGTCGACGTCGGCGTCCGGGAGGATGATCGCGTGGTTCTTGGCTCCGCCGAGGGCCTGGACGCGCTTCCCCGTGGCGGTGGCCCGCTCGTGGATGTAGCGGGCGATGGGGGTCGAGCCCACGAACGACACCGCGGCGACGTCGGGGGAGTCGAGGATCGTGTCCACGGCGACCTTGTCGCCGTGCACGACGTTGAAGACGCCGTCCGGCAGGCCGGCTTCCTGCCACAGCTCCGCCAGCCTCATCGACGCGGAGGGGTCGCGCTCACTGGGCTTGAGGACGAAGGTGTTCCCGCAGGCGATGGCGACCGGGAACATCCACATCGGCACCATCGCCGGGAAGTTGAACGGCGTGATGCCGGCGACCACGCCGAGCGGCTCCCGGAAGGAGAAGGTGTCGACGTCGGTGGAGACCTGGTCGGAGAAGTCGCCCTTGAGCAGGGACGGGATCCCGCACGCGAACTCCACGACCTCGAGACCACGCTGGACCTCGCCCATCGCGTCCGAGAGCACCTTGCCGTGCTCGTCGGTGATCAGCTCGGCCAGCTCGGCGGCGTGGGCGTTGACCAGCTCGCGGAAGGTGAAGAGGATCTTCGCCCGTCGGCTGACCGAGGTCTGCGACCACGAGCCGAAGGCGTCTCGAGCCGCCGCGATGGCGGACTCCACGTCGCCCACGGAGCCGAGGAGGACCTCGGCCTGCTGCTGACCGGTCGCTGGGTTGAAGACCGGCGCAGTGCGGTCGGAGCTCCCGGTCGTGGTCTTTCCGGCGATCCAGTGCTGCACAGTTCTCACGGGGTTCCTCCGAGTCGAGAAGTGGATGGCGACGTCGCCGGTCTGGCGGCCGCAACGTGGCCCGCGTCACCATCAAACCCAGTCAACTGCCATGCTGTCAATGATTTGTCCTGACATTCTGACCGACGCACATACAGGGTCAATCCGCACGTGGCCGAGCGTCGATGTGACGCCGAGCACCGTCCGAACTAAATATGTCAGGACAAAGTATTGACATCACGTGCGACCCAGGGCAAGGCTGTGACGGTCCACACATTCGGCGGTCCGGAACGTCAGGGCCGCGACGGATGGAATTCGAATTCGTCCGAGACCCCGGCCGAGACTTCCCGTCCGCCACCACGGCAGGCCGTGACAGAGGCGCGTGTTCACCATGAAAGGAACACCACGGATCATGAAGAAGACCCGAGTGCGAAAAGCGGCTGCCCTCGCGATCGTTGCGGCTGTCGCCATCGGCGTGACCGCCTGCAGCGGCGGCGGCAAGGAGGAGACCACCTCCACCAGCAGTGGTGGTGGCAGCGGCGACAACTCCGGCTACACCATCGCCATGGTGACCCACGAGACCCCCGGCGACACGTTCTGGGACAAGATCAAGGCGGGGGCTCAGCAGGCGGCCGCCAACTACGGGATCGACCTGAAGTACTCGAACGACCCTGACCCCGCCAAGCAGGCCACGCTGATCCAGAACGCGGTCGACTCCAAGGTCGACGGCATCGCCACGACCCTGGCCACCCCGGACGCCCTGGCCGCCTCGGTCAAGGACGCGCGGGACGCCGGCATCCCGGTCGTCGCGTTCAACTCCGGCATCGACCAGTACCTCGAGACCGGCGCGCAGATGTACTTCGGGTCGGACGAGAACCTCGCCGGCAGTACCGCCGGCAAGCGGATCGCGGACGACGGCGGCAAGAACGTGCTGTGCGTCATCCAGGCAGCCGGATCGGTCGCCCTCGAGGCTCGCTGCGCCGGTGTGAAGAGCGCCGTTCCCGGGACGACGAACATCCAGGTCAACGGTGCCGACGACTCGGCCGTGGTCTCCTCGCTCCAGGCCAAGCTGACCGAGGACCCGTCCATCGACTACATCGTGACGCTGGGCGCCCCGATCGCCCTGGACGCTCTCCAGGCGATGGATGCCGCCGGCAGTGACGCCAAGCTGGTGACCTTCGACCTGAACGCCGATGCGGCTCAGGACATCGCCGACGGGAAGATCGAGTTCTCGATCGACCAGCAGCCCTACGTCCAGGGCTACATGGCGGTGACGGCGCTCTACCTGAACCTGAAGAACGGCAACGACCTCGGCGGTGGTGGGCCGGTGCTCACCGGTCCGTCGTTCGTCGACTCCTCCAACATCGACACCATCCTGCCCTTCGCGCAGAACAACACGCGCTGAGCAACCTGCGGGGCCGTCCGGGCCGATGAGCGTCCCGGACGGCCCCCTTTGGCCTATCCCTCAACCAAGGAGAACCAAATGAGTACGACGTCCGCTCAGAGACCAGGCCTGGGAGCACCTGCCGAGGCCGACAATCGCGTCCAGCTCGGTGTGATGAACCGGCTGCTGGGTCGCCCCGAGATCGGCGCCCTGGTGGCGGCGATCGTGATCGGGATCTTCTTCCTGATCGTCGCCCCATCCTTCCGATCCGCCGACTCGCTGCTCACCGTGCTGTACCAGAGCTCCACGATCGGCATCGTCGCGGTCGGCGTCGGCATGCTGATGATCGGAGGAGAGTTCGACCTCTCCGCGGGCGTCATGGTCACCTCCGCCGGACTCGCCAACGCGATGCTGAGCTACGAGCTCGGCGTGAACCTGTGGGTCGGTGCCTTGGTCTCCTTGGTGGGCGCCCTGGCCATCGGGTTCCTCAATGGATACCTGGTGATGAAGACGGGGATCGCTAGCTTCCTGATCACTCTGGGCAGCTTCTTCGTCCTCCAGGGCGTCAACCTGGGTCTGACCAAGATCATCACCGGCTCGGTGTCCACGCCCAACATCAACCGGATGGACGGCTACGACAGCCTGAGCTGGATCTTCGCGCACAACTTCGAGATCGGCTCGGTGCGGATCTCGATCACGGTCCTGTGGTGGTTCATCTTCGTGGCCCTGGCGACCTGGGTGCTGTCCCGCACCAAGATCGGCAACTGGATCTACGCCGTCGGTGGCAGCGCGGACAGTGCGCGAGCTGTCGGTGTCCCCGTCCTGAAGGTGAAGGTCGGCCTGTTCATGACAGTCTCCTTCCTCGGCTGGTTCATGGGCATGCACACCCTGTACCGCTTCAACACGCTCCAGGCCGGCAACGGCGTGGGCAACGAGTTCCTCTACATCATCGCGGCAGTCGTGGGTGGCACGCTGCTGACGGGCGGTTACGGCAACGCGATCGGCGTCGCGATCGGATCGTTCATCTTCGGCATGACCAACCTGTGCATCGTCTACGCCGGCTGGGACCCGAACTGGTTCCGTGCGTTCCTCGGGATCATGCTCCTGCTCGCCGTCCTCGTGAACCTGTACGTCAAGAAGCTCTCGACCCTGAGGAAGGTGGGTTAGTCATGACCGACACCCTGAGCGAGCACGCCGACCCCGACCTCTCCCAGGGCGAGGCCCTGGTGGAGATGACGGACGTCGGCAAGAGCTACGGGGCCATCCGCGCGCTCCGGGGCATCAACCTGACCGTGAGAGCCGGAGAGGTCACCGGCGTGCTGGGCGACAACGGAGCCGGCAAGTCGACCTTGATCAAGATCATCTCGGGTCTGCACCCGCACAACGAGGGGAGCCTGAAGGTGGACGGGAAGGAGGTGCACTTCTCCTCGCCCCGCGAGGCGCTCGACCACGGCATCGCGACGGTCTACCAGGACCTCGCTGTCGTCGGGTTGATGGAGGTGTGGCGCAACTTCTTCCTCGGCTCCGAGATGACCAAGGGACGACTGCCCTTCTCCGGGATGAAGGTCAAGGAGATGAAGCGGATCGCCGACGAGGAGCTGCGCAAGATGGGGATCGTGGTCAAGGACATCGATCAGCCCATCGGTGAGCTGTCCGGCGGCCAGCGCCAGTGCGTGGCGATCGCGCGAGCCGTCTACTTCGGCGCTCGAGTCCTGATCCTCGACGAGCCCACCGCAGCCCTGGGTGTCAAGCAGTCCGGAGTGGTGCTCAAGTACACCGCCGCAGCCAGGGACGCCGGCCTGGGCGTCGTCTTCATCACCCACAACCCGCACCACGCCTATCTCGTCGGAGACCACTTCGTCATCCTCAAGCTGGGCAGGGCCGTGCTGGACAAGCGGCGCAGCGACGTCACGCTGGACGAGCTCACTCGCCAGATGGCCGGCGGTGACGAGCTGGCCGAGCTCTCGCACGAGCTGCAGCGATGACTGTCGCGGTTGCACACCAGGTCTCGCCCACGACAGCAATCGCCCTGCGGGAGGCGGTGCGCGAAGCCTGCAACAGGGACACCGACCTCGCCGTGCTGCACGTGGTCGAGTCCGTCGATGCCGACCGCACCGAGGCGTATCGCGCCGGTGTCGCCGACGACATGGAGCGGGCTCTGGGCAAGGAGCTGACCCTGGAATGGAAGCTCCACCTGGTCACCTCTGCGACGCCCAGCATCGGCGGCAAGCTGGTGGCTCTGGCGGATCAGGTGGGAGCGGAGCTGCTGGTGATCGGTGCCCGTCGTCGGTCCCCCGTCGGCAAGGCGATCCTGGGCAGCGTGACGCAGACGGTGATCCTGGAGGCCAACGTGCCGGTGCTCGTGGTCAAGGCGCCACTGCCCTGAGAGCATGCGGAAGGCCGCACCGGCCTCGCGCACGCCAGCGGCCCACCTCGACAGTGGGCCGCTGTCGTCTCTGCTCAGATGCGCGACCACATCGGTGGCGATGCCTCCCGCAGGGCAGCCATGAGTCGTGAGACCGCCACGCCGTCCTCGATGGTCGCGCCATCGTCGTCCTTGCCGCCCGCGATTGCGCCGAGCAGGCCGGCGCACTCGATGACCTTCAGGTCGTCGAAGCCGAGAGAGATCCCGGCACCCGGCTGGAAGCGACCGTAGTCACCGTCGTCGGGTCCGGCGAGCATGGTCGTCAGCGGCTGGTTCGCGTACGTGCCTCCGCTGGAGACGACGAGCTCCCCGGGGCGCCGGAAGTCCCACGCAACCAGGCCGGTGGTGCCGTGGATCTCGAAGCCGTAGTTGTTCTGGTCGCCGACTCCGGCACGGCTGCCCTCCACGAACACCGGGACGTCCGCCGCGGTCCGCAGCATGCATGCCGCGTAGTCGGGGTTCTGCACAGTCCCGTGCGGTCCGCCTTCGGCGATCTCGTAGTGGCCGCCAGGACCGGTCGCCAGGGGACGCTCAGGAATCAGAACCGCGGTGTCAGCCACGATCCGGTCGACCTCACCGAGCAGGTGCCTCACCAGGTCCAGGCCGTGCGAGAGCAGGTCGCCGACGACGCCGTCACCGCCTCGAACCGTCTCGTAACGCCACGACAGGGAACCCATCGGGTGGGCCGCGTAGTCGGTGAGCATCCGGAATCGGGCATGTGTGACCTGCCCGATCCCTCCGGCAATGATCAGTGCTCGCGCCTTCACCACGGCGGGCACGAGTCGGTAGTTGTAGCCGACCCGAGCGACGACGCCGTTCGCGACGACGGCGTCAGCCACGCGCTCGGTCTCCGGCAGTGAGAGGCCCACCGGCTTCTCGATCCACAGGTGCTTGCCTGCTCGCGCGACGGCCTCGCCGATCTCCGCGTGCAGGAAGGGAGGGGTCGCCACACTCACGACGGCAACGGCGGGGTCGGCGACGAGCTCCTCCCAGCCGGCGTACGACGCAGCGAACCCGTAGCGGTCCCTGGCGTCTTCGCGCAACGCGTCGATCGGATCGGCGATCGCTGCCAGGACAGGCCGGACCGCGAGGTCCGGATAGTGGTGAGGGATCCGGGCGTAGGCGCGTGAGTGCACGTGACCCATCCACCCAGCGCCGACTACTCCCACACCGATCTGCCGCATCGCGTCGCTCCCGTTTGTCAATCTGTCCGTATGTCTTTACATATCCTATTCGGGACGTGAGACTTGCCACAAGCCCCACCTGCCCGTCCAGTCATCCATGGAGTTCGTCATGAAGCTCGGCGTCTACACCGCGATCCTCCACGACCGATGCTGCCCGACGCGCTGGACGTGATCGCCTCCCTCGGCCTCAACGCGGCAGAGATCAACGCAGGTGGCTTCCTTCCACCCGTCCACATCCCGATCGACGACGTCATCGCCAGCCAGAGCGCTCGCGACGACTACCTCGCGGTCTTCGCCGACAAGGGAGTGGCGCTCGCCGGCCTCAACGCGAACGGCAACCCACTGCACCCCAATCCCGCGGTCGGCGAGAAGCATGCGTCAGACCTGCGACGCGCGATCCGCGCGGCGGGTGCGCTGGGCCAGACGCGAGTGGTCACCATGTCCGGACTTCCCGGAGGGGAGCCCGGCTCCACAGTGCCGAACTGGATCGTCAACGCGTGGAACTCCGGCGCTCTCGACGTCCTGGAGTACCAGTGGGAACAAGTCGTGGTCCCGTTCTGGAAGGAGATCGACGCCCTCGCTGCCGACCACGGCGTCACGGTCGCCATCGAGATGCACCCGCAGAACGTCGTCTTCAACCCGCCGACCCTCAAGCGCCTCGTCGAACGGTGCGGTGCCACCAACGTCGGGGCGGAGATGGACCCCTCGCACCTCTTCTGGCAGGGCATGGATCCGATCGCAGCGATCGAATACCTCGGTCCCTTGGTCGTCCACGCGGCTGCCAAGGACGTGCGGATCAACGATGAGTACGCGCGGATCTACGGTGTCCTCGACGAGCGCTTCCGCCGACTGTCGCCGGACGAGGATCCGGTTCACCTCGGCGGTCACGAGTACGTCAACGAGTGGCCGCAGGACTCGGCATGGGACTTCGTCGCACTCGGGCAGGGCCACGATGTCGCCTTCTGGACCCGTTTCGTGCAGGCCCTGCACGCCGTTGATCCCGAGATCGCGATCAACATCGAGCACGAGGACACCGCGTTCGGCCCCGTCGAGGGCCTCACGATCGCAGCGGACGTCCTCAAATCCGCCGCCGCCGTGACCGTCTAGCCCGGTGCTGCCCCAGCTGTCGGCGACGGCATGGGTGGCGCTGGCGCTGGCGGCCGGCATCGTCGGGTTCGCGAAGACGGCGATCGGCGGCGCCGCCGCGGTGGCCGTGGTGCTCTTCGCCGCGGTCCTCCCTGCTCGAGAGTCGACCGGCGCCCTGCTGCCGCTGCTGATCGTCGGTGACGTCCTCGCGGTCGCCCTCTATCGACGGCACGGGTCGAGGGCGACACTGCTGCGCATCCTCCCGGGAGTCCTGCCCGGGCTGCTGCTCGGCGCGTGGTTCGTGGCGATCGTTGACGACCGGGCGATGCGACTCTCGATCGGCGCCATCCTGGTCGTGATGACCAGCGTTCAGCTGGTCCAGCGGGCCCGGACCCGCGGCGCCGGTCCGCCGCCGGAACCCCACCTGCTCCTGTCCATCGGCGTCGGCGTGCTGGCTGGCTTCGCGACGATGACCGCCAACGCGGGCGGTCCGGTGATGACGCTCTACCTGATCCTCGCCGGCCTGCCGATGCTCGGGATGCTCGGGACCGGCGCGTGGTTCTTCCTGTCCGTCAACCTGGCCAAGGTCCCGCTCAGCGCCGGTCTCGGCCTGATCTCCTGGTCCAGCCTCGCCATGGACGCACTCCTGGTGCCGGCCATGCTGCTCGGCGGCCTGGTCGGGGTGCTGACCGTTCGGAGGATCGGGCAGCGCACCTTCGAGCTGGCGGCGCTCGGACTGGGACTAGTCACGGCGCTGCTGCTGGTGGTCGACACGTGAATCCATCGGCGATTCCGGCGCACTTGCTAAGAAGTCCTGACATACTAGCAACCATGACTACGCGCCAGATCGATGACGCTCTCGAAGAGTCGCTTCGGGGGTTCGCGATCAACCGGACGAGCCCGGTGCCGCTGTACTTCCAGGTCGCTCAGCATCTCGAGGACTCGATCAGCACGGGACGCATTCCTCCCGGCACGCTCTTCGAGAACGAGATCGTCTTGGCCAAGCGCCTCGGCCTGTCACGGCCCACGATGCGGCGGGCCATGGAGTACCTGGTCGACAAGGGCCTGGTCGTCCGCAGGCGCGGCATCGGCACCCGGGTCGTGCAGCCGAAGGTTCGTCGCCCACTCGAGCTCACCAGCCTGTACGACGACCTGGCCAGTACCGGTCAGTCACCGACCACCGAGCTGTTGTCCTTCGACACGGTCGAGGCGGATGCCACCGTCGCCGAGAAGCTGGGGGTCGGCTTCGGTGACGAGGTCGTCCGCATCGAGCGTCTGCGGAGCGCACAGGACCGACCGATCGCCCGGATGATCAACTACCTGCCCCAAAGCCTGGCGACCTTCGGTTCCGATGACCTGGAGCGCGGGGGCTTGTACGAGCTGCTCCGTTCGCGCGGCGTGCACCTGCACTCGGCCGTCCAGACCGTCGGCGCCCGTTCCGCCAGTGTCGCGGAGGCACGGTTGCTCGGAGAGCCACGTGGGTCCGCCGTGCTCACGATGCAACGGGTCAGCTTCGACGACCGTGGCGATGTCGTCGAGTGGGGCGACCACGTGTACGCCGCCAGCCGCTACGCGTTCGAGATCAACCTGCTGACCGCCTGAGGGAGCCGGTCGGCGGCCGCCCTCACAGGTCGAGGACGAGCCGCTTCGTGGTCGAGCGGGACACGCACACCATCATCCGGTCGTTGGCGGCCCGCTCGTCGCCGGTGAGTACGGAGTCGCGGTGGTCGGGCAGTCCGCCGAGCACGCCGACCTCGCAGGTGCCGCACTTGCCTTCGCTGCACGACGTCAGGACCTGCACGCCGGCCTCGTCGAGGACGTGGACGACCGCTCGGTCGGTCGGCACCACCAGCACCTGCCCGGTCCGCGCGAGCTCGACCTCGAACGGCTCGTCGAGCACCGGCGATGCGAGATCCTTGGCCGAGAAGCGCTCGAGATGCAGCGTGCCAGCGGGCCACGCCGCGCAGCGTTCCTCGACGGCGTCGAGGAGCGCACCCGGCCCGCACACGTAGACGATCGTGTCGGCCTGCGGAGACCTGAGCAGGCCGTCGAGGTCGAGCAGGCCGTGCGTGTCCTGGGGGTGGACGGTCACCTTCTCGCCGTACGCCGCGAGGTCGTTCAGGAACGCCATCGACGATCCCGTCCGGCCGCCGTACAGCAGCGTCCAGTCCGCGCCGGCTCGCTCCGCCGCTTCGACCATGACGCGGATCGGTGTCACTCCGATGCCGCCCGCGATGAAGACATACCGCGGTGAAGGCTCGAGCCGGAAGTGGTTCCGCGGACCGCGGAGCTGCACCGGGCTCCCGACCGCCAGCTCGTCGTGGACGTACGCCGATCCGCCTCGACCGGCCGGCTCACGCAGCACCCCGATCCGGTAGCTCGTGCGGTCGGCGGGGTCGCCGCACAGCGAGTACTGACGCGTCAGCCCGTTGCCGAGCAGCAGGTCGACGTGGGCACCGGGCTCCCACGGGTGCAGGTCCCCGCCGTCCGGGTCGCCGAGGGTCAGCAGGACGACGCCGTCAGCGGCTTCGTGACGCTCGCGCACCACGAGCGGGACGATCTCGGTGTCGCCGACTCGTCGTGCCGTGGCCGCGCGCTGGGCGCGGGAGGCGGTCCCGGGGTCCTGCGGAGAGAAGGAGGTCGGCAGGTGGTCGAGCACGGCCATGTTGGGGGTCGAGGGGTAGCGCTGGGGGAGCCCCGCGAGGCGGAACTCGCCGAGCCGGGGGAGGGCGACCTCGAGGGCGACGCGTGCCTCGAGACGCGCCAACGGGTTGCCCAGGCAGCCGTGGAGGCCCTCGCCGAAGCCGAGGTGCCGGGCCGCGGGCCGCAGCGCGTCGTACTCCTGCGGGCGGTCGAACTGACGCTCGTCGTGGTTCGCCGCGCCGATCACCATCGCCACCCGAGCGCCTTCGGGGATGGTCACTCCGTGCAGGTCGACGTCGCGGGTGGCGGTGCGCACCGTGAGCTGCAGCGGCGTGCGGAATCGCAGCCCTTCCTCGACGGCGCCCGGGATCAGGCCCGGGTCGTCGCGAAGGGCACGCTGGTGGTCGGGGCGTGCCGCGAGCTCCTGGAAGAGCGTCGAGATCAGCGCGGCGGTCGTCTCGATCCCGGCCAGGTAGAGGCCGAAGACGAGGCCGACGATCTCCGAGGCCGGTTCGATGTGCTCCCGAGCGAACGGGACGCCGGCGATGTCGGACTGCACGATGTGGGTGAGCAGGTCGCGGCGCGGCCGCCTACGGCGTTCCTCCAGCAGCTCGGCCAGGTAGGCGCGTGAGCTGTCGGTGCAGGCGATCGCGTGGGGGGTGAGTCGGTCGTCGTCGGGCACCCGGTCCTTGAGCCCGTGCGACCAGTGGATCAGCTGAGTGCGCTCCTCGCCGTGGGGAAGCCCGAGGAAGTCGAAGAAGACCTCGTACGGCAGCGGCCAGGAGAGCTCCTGGGCGATGTCGGCGGTGCCGCGACCGGCGAAGGAGTCCACGAGGTGAGTAGTGATGCGGCGGACGTCGTCCTCGAGCTTGGCGATGCTTCGTGGCATGAACTGCCGCTGCACGACCGCCCGCAGCTCGTCGTGGCGCGGGTTATCGATGTTGGGGAGGTTGCCCTCGCCACCCTGGTCGTTCGTCGCGTCGAGGTCGATGCCGGGGTGATTGATGAAGGTCGCCGGATCGAGCAGCGCCTGATGGCAGTCCTCGTAGCGCGAGAGTGCGTAGAAGCCCCACTTCTCGCTGCGGTAGACCGGAGCCTCGTCGCGCAGCCACTGGTAGACGGGGAACGGGTCGTCCTTGAAGGCGTCGGAGAACGGGTCGTAGACGACCGGCGCGACGAGCGGCTTGAGGGACATGAGTGCTCCGGTGGGGTGGGGTGAGCGGGTCAGGGGAGGGTGAAGGCGGTGCGAAACCGGCCCAGCGCGAGGTCGGAGTCGCCACTGGCGAAGGCCTCCATGGCGACGACGCCGTCGTAGCCGGCATCGGCCAGGGCGCGTGCGACGAACGGCCAGTTGACCTCGCCGGTCCCCGGTTCGCAGCGGCCGGGGACGTCGGCGATCTGGACCTCGCCGAGGTACGGCGCGCAGCGCCGTATCAGCTCAACGAGGTTCCCTTCGCCGATCTGGGCGTGGTAGAGGTCCAGGTTGAGTCGCAGGTGAGGGCTGCCCACGGCCTGGATCAAGGCGAGCGTGTCCGCGGCGCGGGCGAACGGCGTGCCCGGATGGTCGACCTCCGTGTTGAGGTTCTCCAGCACGAAGGTGACGCCGTAGCTGTCACCCAACGCGGCGACCCGCGTCAGCGCGCGCTGCGCCGCCATCCACATCTCGCCGGTGACGATGTCGACCGGGACGACGGGAAGGCCGCCCTCGCCGAGCCCGGTGCCGTGCAGGTTGAGGCTCGGGCAGCCGATGGCCTTCGCGAACGCGATCGACTCCTCGGCGGTCTCGAGCAGCTTGTCCGCACCCGGAGCGGTGACCAGGTCGCCGGACAGGTAGCCGGTCATCGACGTGAACCGTGCTCCGGTCGCCACCAGGGCATCGGCGTCCTTGCTGGACCAGTCCCAGATCTCGACCGCGAAGCCCGCTTCGTGGATCCTGCGGATGCGCTCGAGCAGCGGCAGGTCGGTGAACACCATCTCCGAGCAGACGGCCAGGGTGAAGCTCATGGCCGGTCCACCTGTGCCACGGCCGTGCGAGTGCCGGTCTGGATCGACTCGATGCACGCCTGGGCGATCGCGAATGCCGCCCATGCGTCGTCCCCACCGACGGATGGCCGGCGGCATTCTTGGATCGCGACGGCAAACTCCGCGAACTCGCCGGTGTAGGCGTCGATCATCAGCTCGGTGTCTCCGCGGGCGGTGCTCGCGGAGCGTCCGGTCTCGTCGTACAGGCGCATCGACGAGGTCGACCCGTCACCCGCGGTGACCATGCCGCCGGAGCCGAACACCTCGCCACGTACGTCGTAGCCGTAGGCCGCCGCGAAGCTGGCCTCGGCAATCGCGAGGGCCCCGTTGTCATAGCGGATCACCACGACCGCGGTGTCCAGCAGGCCGGACTCCTTGAAGTCGGGCTTGACCAGGGCGTCGGCGGTGGCGATCACGTCGATTGCGCGCGCTCCGGGGTTGAGCCAGTTGAGCGTGTCGAAGTCGTGGATCAGGGTCTGGGTGAAGATCGTCCAGGCGGGGATGGACGCCGGGTCGGTCGGGCCGGTGCCCGGGTCACGCGTGAGGGAGCGCATCAGCTGCACGGAGCCGATCCGGCCCTGGGTGACCGCGTCGCGCGCAGCGGTGAAGTCCGCGGCGAAGCGGCGGTTGAAGCCGACTTGAAAGCGGACGGAGGCCTTCTCTGTCGCCGCCTGCGCCAGGGCGATCTCGTCCAGCGTCATGCCGGCGGGCTTCTCGCAGAACACGTGCTTCCCCGCCTCGGCGGCAGCCACGATCAGCTCCGAGTGCGCGGTCGAGGACGCGGCGATGACCACGGCATCGACGTCCGTCGCAGCCAGGACGGCGTCGACGCTCGTCTCGGCCCTCGCCCCGAGCGGATCAGCGACGGCGGCCGCCGCGCCGGGCCGGGGGTCGGCGACAGCCACCAGCGTGGCCTCCGGGACTCGCCGGACGATGACCGACGCGTGCGACGCCCCGATCCGGCCGGCGCCGATCAGTCCGATACGGACGGGTGTGCTGCTCATCAGCGGGTCCTTGTCGTCAACTAGAGCGCTCTAGTGTGACGACGGTATGAGCGAATGTCAGGACATGTCAAGCATCACTCCGCGGGCGCGGCGGTGGTGGATCGCACCAGG
The DNA here is from genome assembly GCA_025965275.1 of Nocardioides sp. Classification (GTDB taxonomy): domain Bacteria; phylum Actinomycetota; class Actinomycetes; order Propionibacteriales; family Nocardioidaceae; genus Nocardioides. Next base: position 21,710 of record JAOPXG010000117.1, on the reverse strand, counting down.
AGCTCCGGTTCGAGGACGATGTCAGTGTCGGACACCGCCTCGCCGTTGATCCGAGCGATCAGACGCTCCACCCCGAGCCGTGCCATCTCGCGCGGTTGCTGGGCGACCGTCGTCAGCTGCGTCGGGGACAGTCGGGCGATCGCATTGTCGTCCCAGCCCAGCACGGAGACCCGGCCAGGGATGTCGACACCGTGCAGGGCGAGGACCCCGAGCGCGCCTACGGCCACGTCGTCGTTGTAGCCGATCACGGCTGTCGGGAGGTCTCGCTCGTCGAGCAGGCGTCGAGCCGCGCGCTGGCCCTCGAGCTGGGAGACGCCGCCCGACAGGACGGCGATGTCGCCCTCGAGTCCTGCGGCGCGCATGGCGGCCACGTACGCCTCACGTCGGTGGACGCCGGTGGGGGTGTCGCCGCCGTCCACGTGCACGATGCGTCGGTGACCCAGGGCGGAGAGATGTGCGACCGCGAGGCTCATGCCGTGCTGGTCAGACGTGCGCACCGAGTCGACGGCCGGGTGGTCGACGTGCCAGCCGACGACAACCAGAGGGAGCTCGCCCGCCATGAGGGGCATCGGGGTGGGTGGCTCGAGCATCACCAGGGCGTCGAACCCGAAGTCCTGGAGGGACTGCACGGCTCGCGCCTCGTCCCGGCCGGGAGTCAACGCGCTCAGGATCAGGCCGTAGCCGGCGTCCTCCGCCGCGGCGTACAGACCATCGAGGAGGTCGAGGTGGAAGGTCCCGGTGACGCCGAACATGACCCCGATCAGCTTGGAGCCCTGCCCGGCCAGCGCGCGTGCCCGTGCGTCGGGTCGGTAGCCAAGAGCATTGGCCGCGACCATGACGCGTTCCCGTGTCGCCGGGCTTGCGCCGGCGACGTCGCGCATCACGATCGACACCAGTGCGCGGGACACGCCCGCTTCCTGGGCGACGTCGGCGAGGGTCACGCGGCGCGGCTGGCGGGCGCCGGGGTGATCTGCCATCGGACGCCCCTTGCCTGTGAGTCCCGTGTGCGCGAGACATCGTAGTCACCGGGACGGCGTGATTGCGGATCAGGCAATCTCGTCGAGCCGGACGGGTCAACGCTCGTGCCACGAGCGGGTGCACGCTTCGGCGATCAGGCTGGCCGCCACGGCGTCGTCGACCGTGCACGGCGAGGGTCGGACCCCGGCGACGACCTCGGTGAAGGTGGTCAGCTCGCGACGGAACGCGTCGGCGAACCGGTCCATGAAGAACACCGCCGGAGGGCCGGCAGGGAAGCTGACGCCAGCCTCCGCGGATCGGAGCGGCAGGGTGTCGTCGAGCCCCGCGGCCACGGAGTCGAGCGTGCCCAGGAGCTCCAGCCGTACGTCGTGGCCGCGGCCGTTCGTCCGGGTGTTCGAGACCACCGCAAGCGCGCCGCTCTCGAGGGTCAGCACTGCGGCCGCCGTGTCGGCGTCGGCAGCAGCGGCGATGTGGTCGACGATCCGGGCTGACCCGGCTGCGTAGACCTCGATGACCTCGTGACCTGTCACCCAGCGGATCACGTCGTAGTCGTGGATCGCGCTGTCGCGGAAGATCCCGCCGGAACCGGCGACGTACTCCGGTGGAGGTGGGGCCGGGTCCAGGGTGGTCGAACGAAGGGTGTGCAGTCGTCCGAGCACGCCCGAGCGGAGGTCGTCGCGAGCACGCACGAAGCCTGCGTCGAACCTCCGCGGGAAGCCGATCTGGACGGGTGTGTCCCGGCCGACGGTTCTCTCGAGGACGGTCCTGGCGTCGGCGTACTGGAGAGCGACCGGCTTCTCGCAGAAGGTCGGGATCCCTGCCTCCACGAAGGTCACCAGGAGGTCGGGGTGGGTGCCCGTCGGGGAGGCGATGACCACGCCGTCGACGCCCGCGGACAGCAGGTCATCGGGGGAGGCGACCACGGTGGCCCCGAGCTCTCCGCCGACGCGCTCGGCTGCCTCCGGCAGAGCGTCGGTGACCAGGAGCTCCTCGACCACGTCCCGGCCGGCCAGCGTGCGGGCGTGGAGGGAGCCGATCCGGCCGAGACCGATCAGTCCGATGCGCATGGTGTCCTCCGACGCTCCCGAGCCTCGCCATGACGCCCGACACCTCGACGCTAGGGCGCTCGAAGGCCGGGGGAAGCCGGGCAGTGCCTCAAGAACGCCTCAGCGGAGACCGGGTCGACGAGTCAGGTCACGTCCGTGGCCACCAGGCCCGCCGGCTCGTTGTACGGCGTGACCACCTGCATCTGGGAGGGGATGCTCCCTGGACTGCCGGGCAGTGCTCCCTGCGCTTGCATCAGCAGTCGGCAGGCGCGGCGCATGTCCGCACGCAGGTCGTGGTGGAGGACGGCGGAGATCTGCCCGGTGCGCAGCAGAGCGCGGTTGTCACCGTCGAGGTCGTGCGCCACGAAGACTGCCGGGGTCTGCCCGGCGGCGCGGAACGCGGCGAGGGTCGCACTGTTGCCACCGCCGATCGAGTAGACAGCGTCGATGCCGGTCTCGACCGCGAGGGCGGCGCTGACGGCATCGAGCATCGAGCTGTCGAGCCCGTCGGTGTCGGTCACTTCGTGGATCCGGCGCGCCGGGGCCAGCTCCCGCATCGTCGCCCGGAAGCCGATCTCGCGTTCCTCCTCGCCCCGGAACGACGAGCTGCTCAACGTCACCAGCACGCCGCCGGCACTGGAAGCGGTCCACCGGGTCACCAGGTAGGCCGCCGTCGCACCAGCCGCTCGGTTGTCGACGCCGACGTACGCGACCCGACGGCTGAACGGCACGTCGGTGACGAACGTGACGACGGGGATCCCGGCTGTCGCCAGGTCCTGCACGGCTTCGACGACGAGAGGGTTGTCCGGAGCCTTGAGGATGACGCCGCTGGAACCCCGCCGCCTGATCGCGTCGAGCTCCTGCGCGGCTCGTTCGGGACGACTCTCCTCTGCCAGGTGGAACCGGGCGCGGAAGACCGCCGGTCGCAGGGCCGGGAGCTCGGACTCGAGCGCCGACTGCACGGCCGACCCGAAGCGGTGGGGTGTCTGCATCACCAGGTCGATCAGGAAGGTGCGGCCGGACAGTCGCACCTGCGCTCGCTGGCGGTCGAGCTCCGCGATCGCCTGCTCGACCTGGGCGACCGTGGCGTCACGGACCCCTGAGCGACGGTGCAGCACGCGGTCGACGGTTGCCCGGCTGAGTCCGGCCTGTGCCGCGATGTCGCTCACCCGGTGGCCCGTAGCGGCCTTCCCCATGGCGAGACCTCCCGGCGGTGAGGCGTTCTTGAGGCAATTGCCGCGATCGGCGTGTCTCTGGCCCGGCCTAGTGTGACAGGCACCACCCCAGATGCCGACAACCCCGCTCGGAGGCACTCCGATGACCACCTCTCCCACCCGCGTGAGCCACGGCACCGCGCGCCTTCGTACCGCCGACTGCAACCTCGACGACCTGGTCGCCCTGGTGGAGCAGCGCACCGATCTGACCGACTTCCCGTACGCCGACGAGGTCGTCGACAACGTGCTGATCTACGACGCGGCTCGGCTCCACGCCGAGGCGAGCAGCCCGCAGGGCGAGGAAGCCGTGGCCGCCGAGCTGGTGCGGGCGCTCACCGACGGGCCCGGGGTCGTGGCCATTCGCGGGGCGTTCCCCGACGCAGCAGTCATCGACCGGGTGACTGCGGCGTTCGACGCAGTCATCGCGGACGAGAAGGCTGCGGGCGGATCGGTAGGAGACCACTTCGCCAAGGCGGGGGCCAACGACCGCGTGTGGAACGCCTTGGAGAAGTTGGCGGTCCGCGACCCCGACACGTTCGTGGACTACTACGCCAACGACGTCGTCGCTCTGGTGTCCCGGGCGTGGCTGGGGCCCGGCTACCAGGTCACGTCGCAGGTCAACGTCGTACGCCCCGGCGGCAAGGCTCAGGACCCGCACCGTGACTACCACCTCGGGTTCCTGGAGAACGACCTCGTCGAGCGCTACCCGACGCACGTCCACCTGCTCTCGCCCGTGCTGACGCTGCAGGGTGCGGTCGCCCACTCGGACATGCCCGTCGAGAGCGGCCCGACGATGTACCTGCCGTACTCACACCAGTTCGTCCCCGGCTACCTCGGGTGGCGGCTGCCACAGTTCCGCTCCTACTTCCTGGAGCACTACGTACAGCTCCCGCTGAGCAAGGGCGACGCGGTGTTCTTCAACCCGGCGCTGTTCCACGGTGCCGGGACCAACGTCTCCACGGACATCCAGCGCGTCGCCAACCTGCTCCAGGTCTCGTCTGCGTTCGGCCGCGCCATGGAGACCGTGGACCGTGACCGGGTCACGCGCGCCGTCTATCCCTCGCTGCTGGCGAAGGCAGCGGCCGGCGCGGGGGAGTCCGCGGTCGAGAACGCACTCGCGGCATCCGCCGAGGGATATCCGTTCCCCACCAACCTCGACCTCGACCAGCCCGTGGGTGGTCTGACTCCGAGGTCGCAGGCCGAGATCGTCCGCGACGCCCTCGCCGCTGGCTCATCGCCGGAGGAGCTGGCCGGTCTGTTGAGCGAGTACGGCCGCCGGCGCTCGACGGCGACCTCGCGGTGAACCTGCTGGAGGGCAAGGTCGTCCTGGTCAGCGGCGGCACCCAGGGCATGGGAGCAGCGGTGGCTCGCGCAGCCGTCGACGCCGGCGCCACGGTGGCGGTGTCCGGCCGTCGGGAGGACGTCGGACAGGCATTCGCAGCTGAGCTGCAGAAGCAGGGAGAACGCGAGGCGCTGTTCGTGCCGGCCGACGTCGGCGATACGGATCAGGCCGCGGCGAGCGTCGACGAGGTGGTACGACGATTCGGTCGGATCGACGGACTCGTGAACGCCGCCGGCCTCACCAGTCGAGGGACCCTGCTCGACACCACGCCCGAGCTGTTCGACCAGCACGTCGCGGTGAATCTCCGTGGACCCTTCTTCCTGATGCAGGCCGCAGTCCGGGACATGGTCGGCCGGCGAGAGCCGGGATCGATCGTCAACATCATCACGATGTCGGCACACGGTGGTCAGCCGTATCTCGCGCCGTACGTCGCGGCCAAGGCCGGCCTGGTCGGTCTGACCCGCAACGCTGCCCACGCTCACCGGTGGGACCGTATCCGCGTCAACGGCATCAACATCGGGTGGACCGAGACCGAGGGGGAGGACGCCGTCCAGCGCGAGTTCCACGGGGCGGGGGACGACTGGCTCGAGAAAGCTGCTGCCGGTCTGCCGATGGGCAAGCTCGGTCAGCCTGACGATGCGGCCGCGCTGGTCGTCCTGCTCCTGTCAGATCGCAGCGGGGTCGTCACCGGTTCCGTCATCGACTGGGACCAGGACGTGGTGGGAGCTCACGACTGAACTGCCGTCGTCGACCCGACCAGTCCGAGTGTGTCGGCAACACTGGGGCAACACGAGGTCCGGAAACAGCCCGAAATCGCCAATGACGTCCCACGGTCAAATATGCCCGCCCGCGGGTCAGCTGCCGGCGGCGACCGTCACCTCGCCCATGGGCTCCCAGCTGTCTCCGTCGACCTGACGGCTGATGATCTGTGGTGTGCGTGTCAGTGCCTGGGGCATCGCCTCGACCGCGCGCTTGAAGTGCTCGCTCTGCACGTGTGGCCCGGCGCCATCGTCGGCGAAGCCCTCGACGAGGACGTACTCTGCCGGGTCGTCGACGCTGCGTGACCACTCGAACCAGAGGTTGCCGGGCTCGGCGCGGGTGGCCGCGGTGAAGTCGGCGACCAGGTCGAGCCAGCGGTCGGTCCACTCCGGCTTGGTCTGGAACTTGACGACGATGAAGTACACGGGCGATCTCCTTACGACGTGTGGGATGGGTGCTGGTCGACGACCTCGGCCTCAGCGCCCGTCGCGGACCGCGGCGTGACAAGGGCGGTGAGCTTGACCGAGAGCAGCCCGAGCAGGCAGCCGCAGAGCAGGCTGACCGTGATGCTGAGCCACACGTAGACGAACGGTGTCGAGATGACGCCGCCGAAGGCGCCCGCCCCGGCGGTCGCCGGGTCCCCGAGGGCCTTCAGGCTGTTGCCGACCCCGCCGCCGTCGGGGGCCCAGTAGTCCAGCCCGGTCGCCGTCCACCAGAAGAAGACGGACGCGAACGCACCGAACGTGGCGGGCACGTAGTGCCAGTCCCCGGCTGCGCTGAAGAGCACGAGCACGGTGGCGAAGATGCCGACCCAGAGCGCGATCCCCCAGAAGTCGGGCAGGTCCGCGGTCGCCGAGGCAGCCGCCATCGCACCGAGTGCGGCGAGACCGCCCGTCACCGACGCGATCACCACCTTCACGAACGCGGCGTTGTCGGCGCCGGCGGCGAAGAAGAACCCCCAGGCGACGAAGGCGGCCGGTACGACGAGGTGGAAACTGTCGGGCAGGGACAGCCCGTTGCCCAGGTCGCCGTTCGTGAACCAGTGGAACGTGAAGTTGAGCGCGAGGTCAGTCCACGCCACAGCAAGGACCCCGATCACCAGGGCCAGCGGCGCCGTCGACTTGATGCGTCCGATCATGAGTCTTCTCCTTTCGGGTTGGTCGATCAGGGGACGAGGATCGCCCGGCCGCGGACGCGTCCGTGGCCGAGGTCGTCGAGGGCGCTCTGGAAGTCGTCGAGCTGGTACTTGACGGTGTGCAGGGTGACGGCGCCACGGGCGGCGAGGGCCATCAGGTCGCACAGGTCGTTGTAGGACCCGACGAGGTTGCCGATGACGTTCTTCTCGGCGGAGATGAGGTCGATGGTCGGGACGTCGAGGTTCTCGCCGTACCCGACCACGTGGTAGTCGCCGGCCCGGCGCGTCATCGCCAGGCCCTCCGAGGTCGAGCCGCCCTCGCCGACGAAGTCGACGACCACCTCGGCACCGAACCCGTCCGTCAGGTCGAGCACCTCCGCCACCTGGTTGCCCTCCGCCACGACGCCGTGGTCGGCGCCGATGGAGAGCGCGAGCTTGAGCGCGTCGGGGTTGCGGTCGACGACGATCAGCTCCGCGGGGCTGAGCGCCTTCAGGACCTGGATGCCGATGTGGCCCAGGCCGCCGGCGCCGATGACGACGCACCGGTCGCGCGGGGTCAGGCGGCGGGCCGCCTTCGCGGCCGCGTGGTACGCCGTGAGCCCGGCGTCGGCGAGCGCCGCCACGTCGGCGGGCTCGAGCGAGTCGTCGAGCCGCACGACGGAGCGTGCTGAGGTCTTGAGGTAGTCGGCGTACCCGCCGTCGGTGTCGATGCCCGGGAACTGGCTCGACTCGCAGTGCACGTCGTCGCCCGAGCGACAGGCGCGGCAGAGCCCGCAGGTGATGAGAGGGTGGACGATCACCTTGTCGCCCTCGCGCACGTTCGTGACGGCGCTGCCGACGGCGTGCACCCATCCGGCGTTCTCATGGCCGATCGTGTAGGGCAGCTGGACCTGGGACTTCTCGGCCCACTGCCCCTCGAGGATGTGCAGGTCGGTGCGGCAGACACCAGCGCCGCCGATGCGGACGACGACGTCCCACGGGCCGGTCGCCTCGGGCACCGGCAGCTCCGTCATCTGGAGGTTCTGGTGGTAGCCGACGACCTGGACGGCTCGCATCGTGCTCATGACGTGTGCTCCTTGATCTCGCTGAGGGGGACGAAGGTGGGCTCGTCGGGGTAGCGGGTGCCGAGCAGGCCCCGGCAGAAGTGGGCGTTGCCGTCGATCGAGATCCGGGTGGACCTGGCCCGACGCAGCGCCATCGGCACGTCGGCGGGCGCTCGGCCCTCGTGGTCGACCAGGACGAGCGCGTCGGCGGAGTCCGGCAGCCCGAGCGTCGTACGGCGCCGGCGCAGTGCCTCGGCGTGCTCGTCGGACGGCAGGTCACCCAGCCGGACCGACCCGACCGCTTCGACGTCGAGCTCGGGGTCGGCGCGCAGCAACGCGGTCAGGCACCGCTCGATCGCCGCCGTGTGCGCCTTGCGCTGGAAGGTGAGTCGGAGCTCGTCGAGGTCCTCCTCCGCTTCGTGACGGAAGGTGCCGCGGTAGCCGGCGTCCGCGGCCAGCCCCCGGTTGATGATGTCGGAGTCGTGGTGGTCGTCCAGCTCGACCACCACGCGCCCGGTCCACGGCAGCGCGACCAGCACGTCCTTGGCGTCGGAGGCCATCAGGTAGGCGAAGTTGGGTGCGCAGAACGACGTGGGCAGCCGCAGATGGACCTCGACGTCGGAGCCGGAGACGGCCACGGACCGGACGAAGCCCAGGTCGGTGATGGGCTCGTCGAGCTCCGGGTCGATGACGACCCCGAGGGCGTCGTACGCCTCCTGCTGGCGTGGGAAGTGCGTGAGTACGGCGGTCATGTCACACCGATGCCAGGTCGGCCCGCTCGGGCTCGCGGGGCCCGGTGGCCGTCTCGTCGGCATCGGGCAGCTGGAGCTCCTCGGGGACCTCGATGTCGTACATCTTGGCCGCGTTGAGCCCGAGGATCTTCTTCTTCTGGTCCGTGGTCAGCGGTGCGTACTCCGACAGGTCCTCGGGGATCTGGAAGTCGACGAACGCCTCCACCAGCCAGCGCGGGGTCCACAGCGCGTAGTCGGAGGAGAACTGGATGCGGTCCTCGCCGATCCAGTAGAGGAGCTCGCCGATGATCTGCGCGAAGTAGCGCGGGCGCGTGTGGATGAACGGCATCGCGACCGCCAGACCGCCGTGCACGTTGGGCTCCTGGGTGGCGATCCAGCAGAAGTCCTCCAGGCGGGGGAGGCCGCAGTGCTCGACGATGAAGTTGAGGTCGGTGAAGTCGGTCGCCACGTGGTCGACGTCGGCGACGTCGAAGGCGTCGCGGTCGAGCGGACGGATGGTCGGGCCCTTGTGGATGTGGATGTTGGTGATGCCGAGGTCGCGACACGCCTCGAGGTAGCGGTAGGCCCACGGGTCGGTCAGCTTGTAGCCGCGGGAGGCCCCGTGCCACTCGGCGGTGTAGAGCTTCACGCCCTTGAGCCCGAACCGCTCGGCGTCGACGCGCAGCTGCTCGAGGCCCTGCTCGCCGTTGCGCGGGTCGAAGTTGTGGTTGTAGGTCAGCTTCCCCGGGTTCGCCTGGGTGAGCGCGAACGCCTCCTCGGTCTGTCCGAAGCCGTTCACGTAGAACTCGCCGAGGTTTGCCGGCTGGAAGATGGCGTGGTCGACGTACCCGTCCTCGAACAGGTCCTTCATCAGCCGCTCGCCGCCCTGGTAGAGGTACTCCTCGTAAGTCCACTTCTCGGACTCGGGCGAGAGGTTGGCGTGGTAGTCGTAGAAGCAGTCGATGAACTGCTTGCCGTGGAGGTTGCGCTGGTTCTCCGGCCGCGCGTCCCAGAGCGCGATGTGGGCATCCACGATGAAGTAGCTCACGCCGTCCTTGGTGTACATCTCTGATCCTCCGTCCGACCGTGACGGGCGTCACCGGTCGTCGGTGAACGTAGGCTCGCTCGGGCCCTTCGGAGGGCCCCGTCGTGTCTCAATGCGAGACGCTCCGCTGTCTCAATGTGAGACGCCGCCCCCGGCGCCGCCACTACCGCCCGGTTGTAACGTGGGTCACAGTTCACAGGTGGAGGTGCGCATGGACGAGTACGCCGCCCCGGCCCGGGCCCGCGTCCACGACGCCCCGCTCGGAACGGTGCCCAGTCGCCTGATGGCGTCCTGGCGCCGCAGCGAGGACTACGGGGTCTCGCTCGAGGAGATCCAGCCCGTCTTCAACGGCACCTTCGACGACGAGTCGCTCTTCTTCCAGTGCGGGCGCGAGGTCCTCACCGACCTGCACCGCACCCTTGCCTCCGAGCCGGTCAGCCTCATGCTGACCGACGCCGACGGGCTCCTGCTCAACCGGCTCAGCGGTGACCACTCGCTCCTGCGGGCGCTCGACGCGGTCCACCTGGCGCCGGGCTTCTCGTACTCCGAGCGCGAGGCCGGGACCAACGGGCTCGGGCTGGCCCTCGCCGACCGGTCACCGACGGTCGTGAAGGCGGAGCAGCACTACGCGCTGAGCCTGTGCACCTACACCTGCGCAGCCGCCCCGGTGATCGACCCCGTGACGGGTCACCTCGAGGGCGCGGTGAACCTGACGACCTGGTCGAAGTCGTCCAGCGAGTTGCTGCTCGCCCTCGCCCAGTCGGCAGCCAGGTCGACCGCCAGCCTGATGCTCGCCCGCGCCAAGGGGCACCAGCCGCGGCCCGCCCCGCGGGGCGAGGTGTTCCGGGTCGAGGCGCCCCGCCTCGAGCCGGGCGCCGGGACCGACGACGAGCTCTCCGCTCCCTGGGTCGAGGCGCTGGGCCTGGCGGTGGAGGGACTGGCCGCTGGCCGGGTCGTCGCCGCCCTCGGTGAGTCGGGCAGCGGCCGGTCCACCCTGCTCGCGCAGGCCGAGCGTCGCGTGCGCCCGCGCGACCGCATCCTCGCCGCGAGCGCTCCTGCGCCGCAGGACGTCGAGGCCTGGCTCTCGTTGTGGACACCGGAGCTGACCAAACCCCACACGGGGATCGTGGTGCGTGACGTCGACGCCCTCCCCGTCTGGGCCGCGGAGCGGCTCCGTGACCTCATCCAGGCGGCGCACGGCGTGCCCGTGTCGATGACCGCCGAACGGTTCGAGGACATCCCGGCCCCGCTCGCGCTGCTCGTCGAGTCGGTGGTCCCCGTCCCCGCCCTGCGGGACCGGCCGTCGGACATCCTGCCGCTCGCCCGCCACATCGCCCGCCGACTGCGAGGCCGGGACGTCGCCTTCACGGCGGCTGCCGATCGCGCGCTGGGCGATCACTCCTGGCGCGGCAACGTCGAGGAGCTGGTCCAGGTCGTGCGCCACGCCGTCAACCGCGCCGACGTCATCGACGTCCGGCACCTCTCGCCCAACGTCCTCGCCGGTTCGTCGCGGCGGCTCTCCCGCATCGAGGCTTTCGAGCGAGACGAGATCATTCGGGTCCTGACCCACTCAGAGACGTCGATGAAAGACGCAGCCGACGAGTTGGGCATGAGCCGCGCCACGATCTACCGCAAGATCGCCCAGTACGACATCCACATCCCCAAGCGGTGAGGGTCGACCCCACCGACGCGAGGGTCGTGGCAGAAGCCTGCGTCGGGAGTCCGGCAACGAGAGGCCCGACCTCTTCGTCAAACGTGCGGAGCCCGAGGTACAGCACGCCGAGCCAGCTGGCAGCGATGAGCCAGGATGCCAGGACGTCGGTGGGCCAGTGATAGCCCAGGTACACCCGGCTCGCACCGACTGCCACGGCGAGCACGACCGTCGCGCCGACCGCGAGCGGTCGCCATTGAGACGCGAGGCGTGGCAGCAGAAGCCACAGGGCCATCGCCAGGAAGACCGTGGAGAACAGGGTGTGCCCGGAGGGGAACGAGTAGCCGTGGTCTATCGGCCCCAAGAGGTCTGCCGGGCCCGGTCGCGCCCGCATGACCGCGTGCTTGATGCCGACGACGAGGGCAGCGGAACCGGCCATCGCGACGGCTACCACCGCGGCATCCCGGTGTCGTCGGGCGAGGAGCAGTCCCAGGAGGACGGCGGCAGTCAGGACCGTGATGCTGACCTCACTGCCGACCCAGCTGGCTGCACGGGGCGAACGGCGTCAACCCGTCGCTGCGGTGGTCGACCACCGCGGACACGATTGAGGCGGCGAGGCCGTCGCCCTCGAGCGCCGAATCGGCCAGCGCGGCAGTGGCTAGGCCGCAGCCGAGCGCTCCGCCGGCTACCAGCCAGGTCGCCAGGGCGGGGTTCGTCCGGAGCCGGGAGCGAAGCAGCGCGACACCGGCAGGTGCGAGGGAGAGCAGGACGATCGCGATCGTGAGCAGCTCGATGTGGGCGTTCACGAACGGGACACCGCCGAAGAGGTACCCAGCGCCCAGCATGGAGGCGCACCAGGCGGCAGCGCCGACGGCGTTGTAGGCGATGAATCGGCGGTACGGCATCTGGCCGGCCCCTGCGGCCGGCGGGGTGAAGGTACGTGCGACCGGGACGAATCGCGCCAGGATCACGGCGCGGGGACCGTGCCGGTCGAAGAAGCGGGACGCGCGCCGCAGATGGCCCGGATCGAGGAGTCGGGACTGCGGCCTGCTCAGCAGCCGTGGTCCGACCCGTCGGCCGATCAGGTAGCCGATCTGGTCGCCGGCGAACGCGGCTACGGAGACCGCGACGATCACCGCACCGATGGGCATGCCGATGGTGCCGTGTGCCACCAGGATGCCCGTGGTGAACAGCAAGGAGTCTCCAGGGAGGAAGAAGCCTGCCAACAGCCCGGTCTCGGCGAAGACGACCCCCATCACGATGACGATCGCGAGGGGGCCGAGCGAGGTCAGGAGCGAGTTGATCGCAGACGTCATGTCGGGATCTGCTCGTCCAGGTGACGCGGCGTATCGCCGACGCCCGGGGGTCTGGCCAGGAACCGCCAGGCGGACACCCGCCAGAGTGCTTCGAATGCGATCGAGGTCGTCATCTTGGAGGCGCCCTCTTCGCGTTCGACGAAGGTGATCGGAACCTCGACGATCCGCATCCCCAGCTCGGAGGCTCGCCAGGTGGTCTCGACCTGGAACGAGTAGCCCGACGCCTCGGTGCCGTCGGCTGCGATGGCGGCGAGGACACCGGGACGGTAGGCGCGGAAGCCCGCCGTGCAGTCACGGACCGGCAGTCCGAGCATCAGGCGCACATAGGCGTTGCCGATCCGCGAGATGAGCCGGCGGTGCCAGGACCAGTCCACGGTGCGTCCGCCCGGGACGTAGCGGGACCCGATCGCGACGTCGGCGCCCACGAGTGCGTCGACCAGCGCGAAGACGGACTCGGGTGGGTGCGAGCCGTCGGCGTCCATCTGCACCACCACGTCGTAACCGTGCTGCTCGGCCCATACGAAGCCGGCCCGGTACGCCGCGCCGAGTCCGTCCTTGCCGCCGCGCTCGAGGAGCTGGACCCGGTCGCCGTACGACGGGTGCTCCCGGACGACGGCACCGGTGCCGTCCGGGCTCGCGTCGTCGACCACGAGGACGTGGAACGTGTCGAGCTCGGGGATGTCCAGGATCCGCTCCACCAGGCCGGTGATGGCCCGGGCCTCCTGGAAGGTCGGGATGATGATCAGGTCCATGCCTTGACAGTCGTCGAAGAGCCTGCAAGCAACCTGATTGTCGACCGCCGCCGCTACTCAGCCTCGATGAGACGTGGCAGCAGGATCGTCATGACCGTGCGCATCTCGTCGCTGCTGCTGACGGTCACGCTGCCGCCGTGCCGATGCGCGACCTGGCGCACGATGGCCAGGCCGAGGCCGCTGCCTCCCGCGTCTCGCGCCCGCGCCTCGTCCAACCGGACGAAGCGCTCGAAGACGCGGTCCCGCTCCGACGGCGGGATGCCGGGTCCGTCGTCGGCGACGACAACCCGTGCCCACGGCCCGTCCCGGTCGACGGTGACGTGGACGGATTGGGACGCGTGGCGATCTGCGTTGTCGAGCAGGTTGCGCACCGTCCGGGACAAAGCACGGGGATCGCCCATCACCCAGACCGGCTCGGCGGCGCGGAGCGAGACGGGAACCCGTCCCGGACGTGTCGTGAGCGCTGCTACCTCCTCGGCGAGGTCAACCGGCTCGACCTGTGCGGGCGCCCCCTCGGTGCGCGCCAGGAGCAGCAGATCGGCGACGAGTGCCTCGAGTCGGCCGATCTCGGCGAGCACCTCAGTGCTGAGGCCGGTGAGTCCTTCGGGATGCTCCCCGAAGTGAGCGGTTTCATGGAGGGTGCGGACCGTCGCGATCGGGCTGCGGAGCTCGTGGGACGCATCCGCGACGAACTGACGCTGTGTGGAGACCGCCTGTTCGAGGCGCTCCAGCATCGCGTTCATCGTCTCGGCGAGCCGGGCGATCTCGTCGCCGGTCTCCGGGACCGGGAGGCGGGCGGAGAGGTTGGCCTGAGTGATCTGGGACGCCTGACGGCGCATGCCGTCCACCGGTCGGAGCGCTCGTCCGGTGAGCACCCAGGTCAAGCCGAGGACCAGGACGATCACCAGGACCGACCCGGCGGTCAGGAGGCGGGTCGTGGATGCTGTCGCGGTGTCGACCGACTCGAGGCTCCGTGCCGAGACGACGTACGAGTCGGTGCCGGCCACCGGCGCCGTGACGACCACGTACCGGTCGGGCTCCTCGTCAGCCAGACCGCGCAGCATGGTGGCCGAAGACCCCTGGGGCACCAGCGGTGCCTGGCCTGCGAGCTGGTCGCTCGCGTCGGTGACCTGTCCACTCTCCACGACCTGGACCAGGTCCTCCTCGCCGATCGCCATCGAGTGGCCCTCACCGGTGTCGTCGTTCTCGAGCTGCTGGGCGATCGCCGCGGCATGCTCCCGGGCGACCAGGGTCACCGAGTCGGTCAGGTCGTGGCGCTGCACCAGGACACCTGCGACCGACGCCGCCGCCAGCACGGGCGTGAGCGCGAGCGCCGCGGCGAGAGCGGTGCGGGTGCGGACCGAGAGCCGTGGTCGTCTCATCCGGTGTCCTCGACGATCCGGTATCCGGCGCCGCGCACCGTCTGGATGGAGTGGGTGTCGAACGGTTGGTCGACCTTGCGGCGCAGGTAGCCGACGTAGACCTCGACCAGGTTCTCGGCGTTCTCCCCGCCGTCGTGAGCCGAGTCCCAGACGTTCTGGAGGATGTCGAGCTTGGTGACCACGATGCCCTTGTTGCGCAGCAGGAACTGCAGCAGCCCGAACTCGCGAGGAGTCAGCTCGAGGATGTCGTCACCGCGAGTGACCTGGCGGGTGGCGGGGTCGAGGCGGAGATCGCCGGCCGTGAGCACGGGCTCGCGGTCGACTCCCTGGCGCCGGATCAGGGACCGGAGCCGGGCGACGAGCACGGGGAAGGAGAACGGCTTGGTCAGGTAGTCGTCGGCACCGAGCTCGAGCGCGTCGATCTGGTCGTAGTCGCCGTCCTTGGCGCTGAGGACCAGCACGGGGGTCCACACTCCGGCGGCGCGCAGGTGCTTGCACACGTCGTAGCCGTTCAGCCCCGGCAGCATCAGGTCGAGCACGATGACGTCGTACGACCCGGTCAACGCGGCGTCGAGTCCGTCGGTGCCGGTGTGCTCGACGTCGGTGAGCAGGCCCTGGGCGGTCAGCCCGCGCTGCATCGCACGCGCCAGGGCACGTTCGTCCTCAACCAGCAGCACGCGCATGCGGGGACCCTCCCACGCGGCGGCTGAGAGTCCTCTCAGCCAATCTCAGCAAGCCCACAGCGCGCTGGCGCGACGGTGGGGGAGTCCAGTCAGACAACGAGAACGGAGCACCCGTGAACATCAAGCGCAACGCCGCGATCCTCATCGCTGCCGGCGCTGTCGGCGCCCTCGGCATCGGCGGAGTGGTCGGCGCCCAGGCCGACTCGGGCAGCAACACGCCGCAGCACAGCAAGGTCTCGAAGGAGACCTCCGACGGGGACGGCGAGGTTTCGGACGCGGAGGAGGGTTCGGACGGCGAGACCAACGACGCCGCCACCGACACCGGCCCCGACGCGAATCCGAACGAGCCGGGCCACCAGGACGCCTCCGACGCCAAGGGCGGCGAGGCGTCCGACGGGGACGGCGAGGCTGCGGACGCGGAAAAGGGTTCGGACGGCGAGACCAACGACGCCGCCACCGACACCGGCCCCGACGCGAACCCGAACGACCCGGGCCACCAGGATGCCTCCGACGCCAAGGGCGGCGAAGCCTCCGACGGCGACGGCGAGGTCCCGGACTCGCAGGAGTAGTCCCCGCACAACGCTGCGGCGGGTCCCCGGTCCGGGGACCCGCCGTTGGCGCGTTTGATGACCCTCGCGGCAGGCATGGGCCCAGCGTCGTTCCTCGGACCTGCAAGGAACCTGACAGAAGGTCGGGGTCACGACCGCCCGAAGATGTGCCAGTCGCCGTCGGTGGCGACCTCGCGGTAGCGCTGGTCCAGCTGGTGCTGGGCCGCGATCGGCTCCGCGCCCCAGGTGCCAACGACGCGCGTCGACCACGACCCATTGCGGTGCGTTCGAGTCCTCGAGGATGTCGGCGAGCGCCTGCAGCCGTGGATCGCGGACGCGGACCGGCAGGCTCCACAGGTGCGGGTAGGGACTCGTCAGCCCAGCGTCGTGGAGGATGTTCGGATTGACCGAAGGCGACGACGACCGTGTCGGTCGCCGTCGCGTGGCTGTGCAGGTAGGCCGAGACCGCCTGGTCATCTCCCGGTGCCGGGGGCGCGAGGGCGAATCCGCCGAGCGCGACCGCCGTGCCCGCTGCCGCGACGCCCAAACCCCACTGCCCGGCACTGGTGGGCCGAGCGGCAGTGGTGAGCAGCACCAACCCAGGTGCGACGGCCAGCAGGTAGTGCAACCAGTAGCTTCCACCCAGCTCTGGCGCCGCTCGCAGGACGGTCACCGCGAGACCCTGCTCCACCTGACTCCGAGACCAATCAGGTCGGGTGCAGGTAGGTCGGGGCATCGTGTGGTCATGAACCACACCAGCCCAGCAGGACCGTGAGCTGGCCGGTCGTGCGCCGACTGACGACCATCGCCCTGGTGTGCGTCCTCATCGCGGCCGGGGTGCTGCGGTCGCACCTGTTGCCACTGTGCCTCCTCGGGCTGATGGGTGCGCTCGTCGGGCTCCTGCTGGCGACTCAGATGAAGGACAGTCGCGACCTGCTGCGGACCCCGGGCCTGGTCGCCGTCGCGGTGCTGGTGCTCGTCGGCGTCGGGCAGCTCGGTGTGCTCGGGATCCTCCTGGGGCTGATCCTGCTCGCCGTCGCGACGCCAGTTGGCACGTCCGAGTCTCGGTTCAGCAGCAGCGGCCCAGCCGACCCAACTCCCGCCGATAGCGCCGCTCCGCAGCCACATGACATGTGTCGGACCTGGGCGCGGGCGTGGTCGCGCAAGTCGGGCCAGGGCCGTCTCCACCGCAGGAACTCTCGCTAGATGAAGGCGGCACGACATGATCGAAGCTCGAACGCTCACGAAGAAGTACGACGACAAGGTTGCCGTCGACGGATTGTCGTTCACGATCGAGCCGGGGATCGTCACCGGTTTCCTCGGTCCGAACGGAGCCGGCAAGTCCACCACCATGCGGATGATGCTCGGTCTCGACCGACCTTCGTCCGGCTCAGTGCTGATCAACGGAAAGCGGTACGCCGAGCACGCGGCCCCGCTCAATGAGGTCGGTGCACTGCTGGAGGCCCGGGCCATCCACCCGGGTCGGAGCGCCCGCAACCACCTGCTCTCGTTGGCACTCACCAGCGGGATCAAGCGCGGCCGCGTCGAACAGGTCCTGGACATGGTGGGCCTGACGGAGGTGGCACACAAGCGTGTCGGTGAGTTCTCCCTCGGGATGGGGCAACGTCTTGGAGTGGCCGCTGCGCTGCTCGGTGACCCGCGGACAATCATCCTCGACGAGCCGGTCAACGGTCTGGACCTCGACGGCATCCGCTGGATCCGCGCGCTGCTCACCCGCCTGGCGGGAGAGGGCAGGACCGTGTTCCTGTCGTCGCACCTCATGAGCGAGATGGCCATGACGGCCGAGCACGTGATCGTCATCGGCAAGGGCCGCCTGCTGCGTGACCAACCGATGGCGGACTTCATCCGCGAAGCCGCCGTGTCGTCGGTCCGCGTCCTCAGCCCGGAGGGCGATCGGCTCGCCGAGCAGCTGAAGAACGCCGGCGCCACGGTGACCGTCGACGCGACCGACACTGACGGGACGCTGACCGTCGAAGGGGTCACCGGCCGCGACGTCGGAACTCTCGCCGCCCAGGCTGGTATCACGCTGTGGGAGCTCGCGGCGCAGTCCGGATCGCTCGAGGACGCGTACCTGGCCCTCACTCGTGACTCCCTGGACTACCAGGACATCGCCGGCCTCTCCCCGCGGCACCCAGACTCGACCGAGGAGCACGCCTCATGACAACGACCACGGATCCCGCACTTTCGGGGGATGCTCCCGCACGCGTCGACTCCGGTGAACCAGTCGCCGGGCGGGTTGACGGCCCCGTCACCCAACGTGGCGTCATCGCATCGGAGTCGCTGAAGTTCCACAGCCTGCGCTCGACCCTTCTCGTCCTCGCCGCCGCCATCATCGGCATGGTCGTCCTGGGAGCCGTGATCGCCTTCAACACTCGCGACAGGGCCGGGCTGGATCCCGAGGACGTCGTGGCATCCGGTCCACTCCAGGGCTACTACCTCGGCCAGCTGCTGATGGCAGCCCTCGGCGTCCTGGTAGTCAGCGGGGAGTACAGCTCCGGCATGATCCGCGCGACCCTGGCCGCCGTGCCGACGCGGCTGCCGGTCCTCATCGCCAAGGCCGTCGTCTTCACCGTCGTCGTGGGTATCTCGATGATCGTGGCGTCGTTGGCGGCGTTCCTCGTTGCCCAGGTGGTCCTCTCCGGGCACCGGCCGACGTACAGCCTGGGCGAGGGAAGCACCCTGCGGGTCGTGATCGGCACTGGTGTCTACCTGACCCTCGTAGGCCTCATCGGGAGCGCCCTGGCCTGGATCGTCCGGAGCACTCCCGGCGCCCTGGTCGCCACGCTCGCGATCATCCTTGTCGTACCGATCCTGCTGGAGCTCGTCTTCCCGAGCTGGGGCACCTACATCACTGCGTACCTTCCGACCGGCGCGGGCCAGAGCTTCTCGACCAGCCTCCCGGTGCCTCACGCACTCTCGCCGTGGACCGGGCTGGCGGTGATGGTCGCGTGGGTGGTTGCCGGCATGGTCGCAGCGGCGGCGGTCCTCAAGCACAAGGACGTGTGAACGCGACCGCGTCACCTCGTCCCATCCGGCCGCGCAAAGCGGTCAGACGGAGACCGGCCGGGCTGGCGTCGAACTCTCGGCCGGCAGAGTCGCGCCACCAGCGGTGCCGAACACGAACCGTCGGTACGACCAGTAACGGAACAGCGTCCCGAGCCCGAGACCGACCACGTTGCGGACAGGTTGTCGGCGAGACGACTGGTCAGTCCGAGGACGTCGTGGGTGAGCAGCAGCAGGACGACCGAGATGCCCAGGCCGATCAGGTTGAAGACGATGAAGAGCGTGATCTGACGACGGCTGTCGGTCGAGGTCGAGCGCTCGCGCCAGGTGACCATCCGGTTGCCGAGGTAGGTGACGACCATCGCGACGGCGACGGCCAGTACCTTCGAAACTGTGGGATCAGCCGCGGCGAGGGCGGGCTGTAACCGGAGCCAGTGAAGGCGGCGACGTCGACGAGGCACCCGGTGCCGCCGACCGCCAGGAAGGTGAGCACCTCGCGGCGACGGGCGGAGGGCGACATGGTGGAAGCATCTGGTGTTCCACCTGTCGACAACCTGACCGGTCGCGACGTCAGGTCGCGCACGGGGTCCCGCGTGGCAGCTTGTACGGCGCAGAGATCCGATAGGTGCCCGGAGCCGGTGCGTGCAGGACCACCCAGTTGTCGCTGTGGTCTCGGCCGTCGGAGGTCGGATGCTCGGTGTCGAGGTCGCTCAGGCAGGCCGCTCCGGTGGAGCGCCCGTCAGCGGACACGAGGCTGAGCCATGGTGAGGCCGCGACCTTGACGACGTATCTGCCGGCGGCGGGCGCGATCAACGTGAGCTGGTCGGCATCGAAGGAGACGACGGTGGCGGCCGGGTGCACCAGCGGTGCCGGGCGGCGTACGGCGTAGAGCGTCCAGCTCGAGTCCGCCCAGACCTCGTCGAGGTAGGGAAGCCCGGTCTCGACGAGCCGCGCCTCGCCGGTCGCCCCGAAGTCAGGTGCGTCGGTCGTGGTGAGGACGACGTACCGCACGGCCCAGTGACGCAGCCAGCGGCGATAGCTGTCCGCGGTGAGGGCCCCGCGGTCGTAGAACACGGGGTTCCGCTGGACGTCGGCCTGCCGGTTCCAGCCGCGGGCCAGGGGGACGTACGACGCGAGCGCGGCGGCCTCGCGGTGGCTGCGGGTGGGCACCACCTCGACCCGTCCGATGTCGGCACCGTCGGACCGCAGCTGGCTGACCAGCGGCGGGATGTCGGAGTTCAGCGAGCTCGGCGGCCTGCTGTGCAGAGCGTCGTGGCCGGCGATCGTCACCTGCCACACGAGCGAGGTCACGATGGCGAACGCCAGCAGCGCGGCGGCCGCGGGTGCGCCCACGGTCCGCGCGACCACCGATGTCCGCCATCTTCCACTGAGCGCGGTCGCGACCAGGATGACGCCACCGAAGAGCAGCCCCAGACGGGTCACGTTGGACCCGATCGGTGTCGGCGCGAGCCAGACGACGGCCACCATTGCGAGGTAGACCCCCGCGCCGATCCGCAGCTCGAGCCAGGCGTAGGGCGCCAACAGGACGACGGCGGCGGCCATCGTGGCTGGCAGGACCGCCGAGGTCCAGCCCATCGGCTGTTGGCCGGAGAACGGGAAGAGCAATGCCGAGGCAGCCACGACGACCACGGCCGGCACGCCGAGCGCACAGGCTGCGGTTCGCCGACCACGCAGCCACAGTGCCGCCGCGACCACGCCGAGGAAGAGACCCGCCACCGGGCTGCAGGCGGTCGCTCCTGCCGAAAGCCCCGCCGTCAGCAGCCCACGCCCGACGCGTGCCCGTCCTCCGCCGGACCACTCGCCGGGCCGGGCGAAGACCACGCAGACGGCGGCCAGCGCGACCGTCGTGCCGAGGGCGAACGTGGCGCGCCCGGACACAGCGTTGCCGAGGAACGCCAGTGCGCCCACGAGGACCGGGAGGAACCTCGACCCGCCCCGCGACACCCGTGACGTCAGCAGCCACGCCAGCAGGCCGACGGCGATCGTGCTGGTGAGCATCATCGTTGTCCGCACGCCGAGCCCTGCCATCACGAACGGCGAGATGGCGCTGTAGGAGACGGGGTGAATCCCGCCGTACCACGCGAGGTCGTAGGCGCTGCCGGGGTGCGCTCGGACGAACCCCGCCCAGGCGTCCTGCGCGGCCAAGTCGCCGCCGGAACTGGCCAGGAACCGCAGCCACAACGCTTGCAGGGCGGCCGAGACCGTGACGGCGACGGCGACCGGTGACCAACGGGACGAACCGACCGCGACGGACATGGGTGTGAAGCTAGGCAGGAGTTCCTGCCGACAACCTGGTCGTGACGGCCACGTAGTCTGCCGTGCGAGGACCCGGAGCCGATCCGTCGCCGCGACCCAGCTGGCTCTCGGAGCAGGTTGCGGTCAGGTCGTGACACCAGGACCTTCGACCAGCGGTTCCGCTGGTCGGGGCTCGTGGTCGTGGTGCGCGTGCGTTCCCTCGACGTCGCTGTGCGTCACGGCCAGGTAGGCGACCAGAGCGGCGAAGAGCGCTAGCCCGAGAGCGGTGACGGTGCCGTCACCCCAGTCCAGGCCACCCTGGCTCGGCGGCTTGCCGAGCCAGTCGGCCACGGACGCGCCGAGCGGGCGGGTCAGGACATAGGACGACCAGACCACACACCTCCTGCACTGTCGGTGTCGTCCGTTCGTCCGTACGGAACGCTGTTCTTCTGGGCATGAGCGACGAAGACCTCGAGGGACGTCCTGGTGTCCCGGGGGAGTGCCCGCGACGCCGTGACCCTGTGCCCGAGCTGGCACGCGATCGACGGGTTGACGGACGCGCTGCCCACCCCACGCTCCGACCCGACGGAGTCACGGTTCAGGCGCTCACCGGTCATCTCGGGCCACGTTCGTTTCGTACGGACGAATCGGCCCGATCCCACGTCGATCTCGAGTTGCGTGGAGCTACGGCGGCCAGCCAGCGGCTGGACGCGGGGACGTGAACGTTCCCGCGACGTCTGGTGATGCCGTGGCCTATCGTGTGGCATCGCGCGGATCGATGACCCGAAATGGTCACGAGCGCTCT
>JAOPXG010000116.1 GCA_025965275.1 Nocardioides sp. | reverse complement strand
GAGACTGACCTCGGCCGAGATCACGTCCTGCGCGACGCAGCACGCCTCTCGGAACGCCGGGTCGGACAGCATCTCGAACACCTCGGCGGGAGGTGCGTCGTAGGTGATCTCGTGTCGGAGCTTCATGTGCGTCATCATGCCGGTCCGGCCGTCCCGGGAAACCCCGACTCGGCGACACTAGTGTCGGGGCCATGACTGAGAACTTCGTGTCCTTCGGCGAGCAGGGGGCACAGCTGACCTACGGCAGCTATCTGCGGCTGCCCCAGCTGCTGGACGCCCAGCACCTCGAGTCCGACCCCCCGGCGCACGACGAGCTGCTGTTCATCACGATCCATCAGGTCTACGAGCTGTGGTTCAAGCAGCTGCTGCACGAGGTCGGCGCCGCGCGCGACGCGATGCTCGGTGGTGTCCAGGGTGGCCGGCTCTGGTGGGCACAGCACCTCCTGGCGCGGGTGCACGTCATCGAGCGGGTGCTGGTCCAGCAGATCGACGTCCTGGAGACGATGACCCCGCAGGACTTCCTGGAGTTCCGGCAGCGGCTCGCGCCGGCCAGCGGCTTCCAGTCCGTGCAGTTCCGCGAGCTGGAGTTCCTGTCCGGTGCCAAGGACCCGTCGTACGTCGAGCGCTTCCGCGGGCTCACCCAGGCCGAGAAGGACCACCTCGGCGCCCGCCTTGCCGAGCCGACCCTGTGGGACGCGTTCCTCGCGGTGCTCCGCAGCGAGGGGCTTCCGGCCGGGACCGACGCCGAGGTCTCGGCGTCGCTGCGCACCGTCGCGCACGACCGCTCCCAGCACGCCGTCGTCTGGGCGCTCTCCGAGGCGCTGCTCCAGCACGACGAGCTCGCCGCCAGCTGGCGCGCCCGCCACGTCGTCATGGTCGAGCGGATGATCGGCGCCAAGTCCGGCACCGGCGGCTCCAGCGGCTCGACGTACCTCCGCTCCCGGCTGCCCGTGCAGTACTACCCCTTGCTGTGGGAGCTGCGCTCCGAGCTGTGAGCTGCCCCGGTCCGAGCTTGCTCGGGCCGGGACGCGGCAGCCAGGTCGAGTAGCCGCGCGAGCGAGGGACGAGCTCGCGACCGGCGTATCGAGACAGCGAGATGCGGTGGTCTCGCCGACGTTCGCCGGCGTTAGCTGGCGCTCGCTACTCGACCGACGAGGACGGGAAGCGAGCCCGACTGGTGAGTAACCGAGGTGGCGGCCTAGTGTCGGAGGCGTGTCAACGACGACGCGAGATCTGGACAAGTCCGTACTTCTCACCGAGGCCATCGAGCTGGCCAGGAGTGGACGGGGGACGGGCGGTCCGCCGCGCGACTCCGTCGACGCCCTGATCCGCGCCTACTACCGCCACGTGGCGTCCGAGGACGTGTGCGACCGCAGTGGTACCGACGTGTACGGCGCGTTCGCGTCGCACTACCAGCTCGCGGCGAACCGGCCCCAGGGCACCGCCCGGGTGCGGGTGTCGACCCCGAGCCTGGCCGACGAGGGCTGGTCGGCCGAGGGGCACTCGGTCGTCGAGGTGGTCGTCGACGACATGCCGTTCCTCGTCGACTCGCTGACGATGGAGCTCTCCCGCCAGCTGCACGACGTGCACACCGTCGTGCACCCGCTCTTCGACGTGGTCCGCGACATCACCGGAGCGCTCCAGGAGGTGCGTCCGGTCGCCGACGGTGAGCTCGACTCCGACACGGAGTCGGGCCGCGAGTCGTGGATGCACGTCGAGATCGACCGGATCCCCGACGGCTTCGACGTCGCCGAGCTCGAGGAGTCCCTCCAGCGGGTGCTGCGCGACGTGCGCGAAGCCGTCGAGGACTGGGACAAGATGCACGCCGAGGTCCACAAGATCGTCGCCGAGCTCGACGACGCCGACCTGCCGCTCGACCCCGAGGAGGTCGACCAGGCCCGCGGGCTGCTGCAGTGGCTGGCCTCCGATCACTTCACGTTCCTCGGCTACCGGGAGTACCGGCTCGAGCAGCGCGGCGACGACGAGTACCTGCGCGGCGTGCCGGGCACCGGGCTCGGCATCCTGCGCGCCGACCAGGACATGTCCGCGAGCTCCGGCAAGCTGCCGGCGATGGCCGGGGCGAAGGCGCGCGAGAAGACCCTGCTGGTGCTCACCAAGGCCAACTCGCGCTCGACCGTGCACCGCCCGGCGTACCTCGACTACGTCGGCGTGAAGAAGTTCGAGAACGGCCAGGTCGTCGGCGAACGGCGCTTCCTCGGGCTCTACTCCAGCGCGGCGTACACCGAGTCGCTGACCCGGATCCCGCTGCTGCGGGAGCGGGCGGCCGCGGTGCTGAAGCGGATCGGGTTCTCGCTGCAGAGCCACGACGGCAAGGCCCTGATGGACACGCTCGAGACCTACCCGCGCGACGAGCTCTTCCACACCAGCGTCGACGAGCTGGCCCCGATGGCCGAGGCCGCCATGCACGCCCGAGAGCGCCGCCAGCTGCGGCTCTTCATCCGGCGCGACACCTACGGCCGCTACGTCTCGGTGCTCGTCTACCTGCCCCGCGACCGCTACAACACCAACGTCCGCGAGCGGTTCTCCCAGATCCTCAAGGACCGGTTGGGCGGCGACTCCGTCGAGTTCACCGTGCGGCTGACCGAGTCGACGACCGCCCGCGTGCACTTCGTCGTGCACCCCGCGAAGGGATCGACGATCCCCGAGGTCGACAGCGGCGACCTCGAGCGCCGCCTGATCGAGGCGTCCCGCTCCTGGCGCGACGACTTCACGACCGCCGTGATCGCGGAGTACGGCGAGGAGGTCGGCGCCCGCCTCGCGCGGCGCTACCTCGACTCCTTCCCGGAGGCCTACAAGGAGGACTTCGCTCCTCGGGTCGGCGCGGTCGACCTCGGCCGGCTCGAGGCGATCACCCTCGACGACGACGGTGCGGGCATCGACCTCGCGCTCTACCAGGACCTCGACGCGGGTCGGGGCGAGGCCCGGCTGAAGGTCTACCGGGTCGGCCCGCCGCTCTCGCTGTCGCAGATCCTGCCGATGCTGTCGTCGATGGGCGTCGAGGTGATCGACGAGCGGCCCTACGAGCTCGACGGCCTCGAGCGACCGACGTACATCTACGAGTTCGGACTGCGCTACGGCAAGGCGCTGCCCGAGAACTCCCGCGAGCTCTTCCACGACACGATCCGCGCGGTCTGGGACGGCCACAACGAGATCGACGGCTTCAACGGCCTGGTCCTCGCGGCCGGCCTGACCTGGCGCCAGGCGACGGTGCTGCGGGCGTACGCGAAGTACATGCGGCAGGGCAACTCGCCGTTCGCCCTCGACTACCTCGAGGACGCGCTGCGCAACAACGTCGACATCACCCGGCTGCTGGCGCTGCTCTTCGAGGTCCGGTTCGACCCGACCGCCGACCGCGAGCGCACGGCGATGGTCGAGGAGCGGATCACCCGCGCCCTCGAGGACGTGGCCAGCCTCGACCACGACCGGATCCTGCGGTCCTACCTGACCCACATCGGCGCGACGCTGCGCACCAACTACTTCCAGCCGGCCCGCGACGGCTCCGGCGTGCGGTCGTACATCTCGTTGAAGCTCGAGCCGTCGGCGATCCCCGACCTTCCCGAGCCGCGGCCGAAGTACGAGATCTTCGTCTACTCGCCGCGCGTCGAGGGTGTGCACCTGCGCTTCGGCGCGGTCGCCCGCGGTGGCCTGCGCTGGTCCGATCGCCGCGACGACTTCCGCACCGAGGTGCTCGGCCTGGTCAAGGCCCAGATGGTGAAGAACGCCGTGATCGTGCCGGTCGGCGCGAAGGGCGGGTTCTTCTGCAAGCAGCTGCCCGACCCGAGCGACCGCGACGCGTGGCTCGCCGAGGGTGTCGCCTGCTACCGCACCTTCATCTCCGGGCTGCTCGACATCACCGACAACCTGGTCGACGGCGAGACCGTGCCGCCCGAGCACGTCGTGCGCCACGACGGCGACGACTCCTACCTCGTGGTGGCGGCCGACAAGGGCACCGCGACGTTCTCCGACATCGCCAACGGCGTCGCGAAGGACTACGGCTTCTGGCTCGGCGACGCCTTCGCCAGCGGCGGGTCGGTCGGTTACGACCACAAGGCGATGGGCATCACCGCCCGCGGCGCCTGGGTGTCGGTGCAGCGCCACTTCCGCGAGCGCGGCGTCGACTGCCAGACCGAGGACTTCACCTGCGTCGGCATCGGCGACATGTCGGGCGACGTCTTCGGCAACGGGATGCTCTGCTCCGAGCACACCCTCCTGGTGGCCGCCTTCGACCACCGCGACATCTTCCTCGACCCGACGCCCGACGCGGCCACGTCGTACGCCGAGCGGCAGCGGCTGTTCGCGCTGCCCCGCTCGAGCTGGCAGGACTACGACCACGCCCTGATCTCCGAGGGCGGCGGCGTCTACTCGCGCGCGCTCAAGAAGATCCCGCTCAACGACGCGGTCCGCAAGGCCCTGGGCATCGAACGCTCCGTGGAGTCCTTGACGCCCGCCGAGCTGATGCGCGCGATCCTGCTGGCTCCGGTCGACCTGCTGTGGAACGGCGGCATCGGCACCTACGTGAAGAGCTCCGGCGAGACCCACGCCGACGCCGGTGACAAGGCGAACGACGGCATCCGCGTCGACGGCCGCGACCTGCGCGCCCAGTGCGTCGGCGAGGGCGGCAACCTCGGCTTCACCCAGCTCGGCCGCGTCGAGTACGCCCGCGAGGGGCGCGGCGGCGCGGGCGGCCGGATCAACACCGACTTCATCGACAACTCGGCCGGCGTCGACACGTCCGACCACGAGGTCAACCTCAAGATCCTGCTCGACCGGGTCGTCAAGGACGGCGACCTCACCGAGAAGCAGCGCAACCACCTGCTCGCGGAGATGACGGACGAGGTCGCCCAGCTGGTGCTGCGCGACAACTACGAGCAGAACCTCGCCCTCGCCAACTCCATCGCGCACGGCAGGTCGCTGCTGCACGTGCACGAGGACTGGATGCGCAAGCTGGAGCGCGAGGGCGTCCTCAACCGCGAGCTCGAGGGCCTGCCCTCGAGCCGGGAGGTACGCCGGCGCCTCGACCGCGGGGAGGCGCTCTCCGCGCCGGAGCTCTCGGTGCTGCTCGCGTGGACCAAGATCGTCCTCGAGGGCGAGCTGCTCGCCTCCGACCTGCCGGACGACCCGTACCTCGACTACGACCTGCGGGCCTACTTCCCGACCGCGGTGCGCGAGGGCTTCGCCGACCAGGTGGGCAACCACCCGCTGCGCCGGGAGATCATCGTGACCCAGGTGGTCAACGACCTGGTCAACGGCGCCGGCATGACCTACTGGCCGCGGCTGTCCGGCGAGACTGGAGCGACCGCGGGCGAGCTGACCCGGGCCAACTTCGTGGCCCGCGAGATCTTCGCGTCGCTGCCCCTGCGCCAGGAGCTGATGACCTTCGACAACCAGCTCGACGCGGGCGTCCAGACCCGGATGCGGCTCGAGATGCGCACCCTCGTGGAGCGCGCGTCGCGCTGGCTGGTCAACAACCGGAGGCCCCCGCTCGACACCACGGCGACCGTCCAGCAGTTCGCCGAGCCGGTCCAGCGGGTGATGGCCGAGCTGCCCGAGCTGATGACCGGCCGCGAGCTCGCGGCGTACGTCGAGCGACGCGACCGGCTGATCGCCGAGGGTGTGCCGGAGGAGCTCGCCAGCCGCGTGGCGGTCTTGCCGCCGGCGTACATGCTGCTCGGCGTCATCGAGGTGGCCGGCCGCCAGAAGCTCGACCCCGCCGTCGTCGCCCGGGTGCACTTCGTGCTGGCGGAGCGGCTCGGTCTGCCGATGCTGGTCCAGCGGATCCTGGCGCTGCCGCGCGACGACCGGTGGCAGACGATGGCCCGGGCGGCCCTGCGCGACGACCTGCACGCGGTCCACGCACAGCTCACCGCCCAGGTGCTGGCCACGACCGCGCCCGACGACTCCGCCGCGGCGAGGATCGCCGCCTGGGAGGACGCCGAGGACGTCCTCGTGCCCCGGGCGACCGCGACGCTCGAGGAGATCTGCGCCGACGACCAGGCCGACCTGGCCCGGCTCTCGGTCGGCCTGCGCGTGGTGCGGGGGCTGCTGGCGAACAGCTGACCCGGCGCGGGGATAACCCGTCGCCGGGGGTCGGTGGCGCGACCTAGGATCGACCAGCGATGCACAATCCTCTCGGCCCCGCTCCGGCCCAGGAGCCTCCCGCTGGCGTGCACTCACTCTGGCGGCTGCGCGGCTACCTCCGTCCCCACGCCACGGCCCTGGTCGTGATGATGCTCGCCGCGCTCGGAGGCGTGGCGCTGTCCATCGGGATCCCCCTGGTCACCAAGGCGATCATCGACGGACCGATCACCGACCACGACCTGGGCGCGCTCCTCCCGCTGGGTCTGCTCGCGCTCGGTCTCGGCGTCGTCGAGGCGTTCCTGATCTGGCTGCGGCGGTGGGTGCAGTCCAACGCCGTGCTCGGGCTCGAGACGGAGATGCGGCGCGACCTCTACGACCACCTCCAGCAGCTGCCGATGAGCTTCCACAGCCGCTGGGAGTCCGGCCAGCTGCTGTCCCGCGCGACGACCGACCTCTCGGCGCTGCGGCGGTTCGCCGGCTTCGGGCTGCTGTTCCTGGTCATCAACATCCTCCAGGTCACGATCGTCACGATCGTGCTGCTGCACATGTTCTGGCCGCTCGGCCTGGTCGTCGCCGCCACGGCCGCGCCGATCGTGTGGCTGTCGATGCGCTTCGAGAAGAAGTACGTCCTGGTCTCGCGACGGGTGCAGGACGAGCAGGGCGACCTCGCCACCCTGGCCGAGGAGGGTGCCGTCGGCATCCGGGTGATCAAGTCCTTCGGCCGCAGCGAGCACGTCTCGAAGCACTACGAGGCCGCCGCCCGCAGGCTCCACGACACCAGCATGGACAAAGTCCGGCTGTCGGCCCGTTTCTGGACGTTCCTCGAGGTCATCCCCAACCTCGCCGTCGCGGTGGTCCTCCTGCTCGGCGCGATCGGGGTCGGCAAGGGCTACCTCACGCCGGGCGAGCTGGTCGCCTTCCTGACGCTGATGCTCTCCCTGGTGTGGCCGGTCGCGTCGCTGGGCGTGATCCTGGCGATGGCCCAGGAGGCGATGACGTCGAGCGCCCGGATCCTCGAGATCTTCGACACCGAGCCGGCCATCGTGACCGGCACCCGCGAGATCGCCGAGCCGCGCGGCCACGTCCGCTTCGAGCACGTCGACTTCGCCTTCCCCGACGCGCCCGACGAGCTCGTGCTGCGCGACGTCAACCTCGACATCGCGCCCGGCGAGACGGTGGCGCTGGTCGGCGCGACCGGCTCCGGCAAGAGCATCCTCACCGCCCTGGTGCCCCGGCTGTACGACGTCACCGGCGGCCGGATCACCATCGACGGTGTCGACGTCCGCGAGCTCCGGCTGGGCCACCTGCGCCAGCTGGTCGCCACCGCCTTCGAGGAGCCGACGCTCTTCTCCATGAGCGCGCGGGAGAACCTCACCCTGGGTCGTGCCGACGCCACCGAGGACGAGATCGAGTCGGCCCTCTCCGTCAGCCAGGCCGGCTTCGCCCAGGACCTGCCGTGGGCCCTCGAGACGCGCATCGGCGAGCAGGGCATGGCGCTCTCCGGCGGTCAGCGGCAGCGCCTCGCGCTCGCCCGGGCGGTGCTGGCGCGGCCGACCGTGCTGATCCTCGACGACACGCTGTCGGCCCTCGACGTGCACACCGAGAAGCTGGTCGAGGAGGCGCTGCGCCGGGTGCTCGCCGACACGACCGGCCTGGTCGTCGCCCACCGCGCCTCGACCGTGCTGCTGGCCGACAAGGTCGCGCTGATCGAGCGCGGCACGATCACCCACGTCGGCGACCACCGCGAGCTGCTCGCGACCGTCCCGGCCTACCAGCGGCTGCTCTCCGGCGACGCCCTCGAGAGCACGGGGGAGGTGCGGTGACCGACGCGCAGGACGAGACCTCCCCGCGCTGGCGCGGGGTCGCGGAGGCCGACGCCGACGAGGCCGCCGAGGAGATGACCGCGGGGCTCGGCGGCGGCTCCAAGCGGCTGCTGCGCCAGCTGCTCGCGCCCTACAAGCGCGCCATCCAGGTCCTCATCGCGATCGTCGTCGTCGAGAACGCCGCCCGCCTCTCCATCCCCTACCTGGTCAAGGAGGGCATCGACGACGGCATCCCGCCGATCCAGGCCTCGGGTGACCTGAAGCCGATCTTCCTCGTCGTGGGGCTGGTGCTGGTCGCGACGCTGACCCAGGCGATCACCCGCAACCTCTTCCTGGTGCGCTCCGGCCGGATCGGCCAGGACGTGCTCTTCGAGGTGCGGCGCCGGATCTTCCGCCACTTCCAGGCGCTCAGCCCGGCCTTCCACGACGGCTACACCTCCGGCCGGGTGATCTCGCGGCAGACGTCCGACGTCGACGCGATCTACGAGATGCTCGAGACCGGCTTCGACGGGCTGGTGACCGCGGCGCTGACCCTGGTCGGCACGGCCGGCATCCTGCTCTTCCTCGACCCGAAGCTCGGCCTGGTCGCGCTGCTGTGCGGGCCGTTCCTCGCGCTGCTGACCAACTGGTTCCGCAAGGCGTCCGCGCAGAGCTACAAGGTCACCCGCGAGAAGGTCGCGCTCGTCATCGTCCACTTCGTCGAGTCGATGGGCGGCATCCGCGCCGTCCAGGCCTTCCGCCGCGAGCCGCGCAACCAGGAGATCTTCGACGACGTCAACGACCAGTACCGCGCGGCCAACCTGGTCGCCTTCCGGCTGGTGGCATGGTTCATGCCCGCGATCCGGCTGATCGGCAACGTCACCATCGCCGTGGTTCTCGTCTACGGCGGCTACCGCGCCTACCACGGCGACATCACCGTCGGCGTGCTCGCGGCGTTCCTGCTCTACCTGCGCCAGTTCTTCGAGCCGATGATGGAGATCTCGCAGTTCTACAACACCTTCCAGTCCGCGTCGGCGGCGCTCGACAAGCTGGCCGGTGTGCTCGACGAGCAGCCCGACGTGCCCGAGCCGGAGCGGCCGCTCCACCTCCCGGTCAGCCAGGGCGAGCTGCGCTTCGACCACGTCCGGTTCTCGTACGTCGAGGACCGGCCGGTGCTGCCCGACCTCGACCTCACCGTCCCGGCGGGGCAGACCCTCGCGCTGGTCGGCACCACCGGCGCCGGCAAGACGACGCTGGCCAAGCTCGCCACCCGGTTCTACGACCCGGTCGGGGGCCGGGTGCTGCTCGACGGTGTCGACCTGCGCGAGCTGACGTCCGACAACCTGCGCGACAAGGTCGTGATGGTCACCCAGGAGAACTACCTCTTCTCCGGCACCGTCGCCGACAACATCCGCTTCGGCCACCCCGAGGCGACCACCGAGCAGGTCGTGGCAGCCGCGACCGCCCTCGGCGCCCACAACTTCATCAGCGCGCTGCCCGACGGCTACGACACCGACGTCAGCAACCGCGGCGGACGGCTCAGCGCCGGCCAGCGCCAGCTCGTGGCCTTCGCCCGGGCGTTCCTCGCCGATCCCGCCGTGCTCATCCTCGACGAGGCGACCTCGTCGCTCGACGTCCCCAGCGAGCAGCTCGTCCAGCAGGCGCTGCGCACCGTGCTCGCCGGCCGCACCGCGGTGATCATCGCCCACCGGCTCTCGACCGTCGAGATCGCCGACCGGGTGCTGGTGATGGAGCACGGCCGGATCGTCGAGGACGGCTCGCCGGCCGACCTGATCGCCGCCGGCGACGGTCGGTTCTCCGACCTCCACACTGCCTGGCTCGACTCGCTCGCCTAAGGGCGCGTCACCCCGTCCCTGGCCTGCTCGCGACGACCGAGGACGGGGCGGCGCGCCCTGTGGTTAGTGTTCCGCCATGAGCGACCTGAGCATGGTGGGAGTGGCCGAGACCGCACGACGCGTGGCTGGGGGAGAGATCTCCGCCCGCGGGGTCGTCGAGCAGGCCCTCGGCCGGATCGACGAGCGGGACCGTGACCTCAACGCGTTCTCCCGCGTGCTGGTCGACGAGGCGATCGCCGAGGCCGACGACCGCGACGCGGCGCTCTCCTCGGGGGGCCACGTCGGGCCGTTGCACGGCGTCCCGATCGCCATCAAGGAGGAGATCGACGTCGCCGGCACGGTCACGACGTTCGGCGGCGACGCCAACACGACGCCGGCCGCGGCCGACGCCGAGATCGTGCTGCGGCTGCGGACCGCCGGCGCCGTGATCGTCGGCAAGACCACGATGCCGGAGTTCGGCGCCTTCCCCTTCACCGAGTCGGTGTCCCGGGGCATCACCCGCAACCCGTGGGACCGCACCCGCACGCCCGGCGGCTCCAGCGGCGGTACGGCGGTCGCGGTGGCCTCGGGCATGGTCCCCGTCGGGATCGGCGGCGACGGCGGCGGCTCGATCCGGATCCCCAGCGCGAGCTGCGGGCTCTTCGGGCTCAAGCCGCAGCGCGGCCGGGTCACCACGGCGCCGCACCCCCACCTGTGGTTCGCGCTCGGCACCGCCGGGCCGCTGACCCGCAGCGTGCTCGACAGCGCCCTCGTGTACGACGCCATCCGCGGCAACGTCGACGGCGACCTCTACACGGCGGGCGGCGACGCCCCGTTCGTCGACGCGGTCGGCCGCGAGCCGGGCCGGCTGCGGATCGGCTGGTCGGTCAAGGCAGTGAGCCTGGGCGTGAAGCCCGACCCGGTCCACGTGCGCGCGGTCGAGGAGACGGCGCGGCTGCTCGGCGAGCTCGGCCACGACGTCCGCGAGGTCGACCCGCACTACCCCGACCCGACAACAGCGTTCATCCCGCAGTTCTTCGCAGGCATCCGCGCCGAGGCCGACCAGGTCCAGCACTACGGTCGGCTCGAGCGGCGCACCCGCGAGACCTACCGGCTCGGCTCGTGGGTCACGCCGCGGGTCGTCGACTGGGCGATGGGTCAGACCGAGAAGGTCTCCGCGAAGGCCAACCGGGTCTTCGACTCCGTCGACGTGCTGCTCACGCCCACCATCGCGCACCGGCCGCCGACGGTCGGCCGCCTCGACGGGGTCGGCACCGTCCGCGCGGCGCTGCGCTCGATGCCGTCCATCGCGTACGCCGCCTTGTGGAACGTGGCCGGCAACCCGGCCGCGTCGGTCCCGTGCGGCATCGGCTCCGACGGCCTCCCGGTCGCGGTGCAGCTCGTGGGGCGCACCGACGACGAGGCCACGCTCTTCTCGCTCTCCGCCCAGCTCGAGAAGGCGCGCCCGTGGCCGTTGACCTCTTCCTGACCTCGCGCTCACGGCTGCGTCGGCTCGTCGGTCGGCCCGGTCCGCTGCGCGGGCGCACCGTGCTCGTCACGGGGGCGTCGTCCGGGATCGGCGAGGCCACCGCGCGCGCCGTCGCCGGCAGGGGTGCGACCGTGCTGCTGGTCGCCCGCCGGGCCGACGAGCTGGAGCGGGTGCGGTCCGCGATCGAGGCGGCCGGTGGCCGGGCGGCGTCGTACGCCTGCGACCTCACCGACGGTGACGCCATCGACGCCCTGGTCGCCCGCCTGCTCGCCGAGCACGGTGCGGTCGACTACCTGGTCAACAACGCCGGCCGCTCGATCCGACGCTCGCTCGCGCTGTCCTACGACCGGTTCCACGACGTCGAGCGGACCATGGCGATCAACTACTTCGGGCCGGTGCGGCTGACGATGGGGCTGCTGCCCGCGATGCGCGCCCAGCGCTTCGGCCACGTGGTCAACATCGTGACGTGGGGCGTGCAGATGAAGGCGCCGAAGTTCAGCGCCTACATCGCCTCCAAGACCGCGCTCGACACGTGGAGCCGGATCGCCGGGCGGGAGGCCTACGCCGACAACGTGACGTTCACGAACATGCGGTTCTCGCTGGTGCGCACCCCGATGTCCGCGCCCACCGAGGCGTACGCCGGACGCGGCGCGACGCCCGAGCTGGCCGCCCGCCGGATCGTGCGCGCGCTCGAGGACCGCCCGCTCACGGTCAACACCTGGGCCGGCAACGTCGGCGAGCTGCTCAACATCCTTGCCCCGCGGCTCAGCGACTGGCTCTTCCACCGCTTCGACCGGATGTTTCCCGACTCGGCCGCGGCCAAGGGCGTCAGCGGAGCATCGACGTCGCGGCGGTGACGCCGACCAGCACGATCAGGGCGCGCAGGGCCGTCGGGTTGAGGCGCCGGCCGATGTGCGCACCGACGTACCCGCCGACGATCGATCCGCTGGCGAGCAGCACGATCGCCAGCCAGTCGAGGTCGGCGACGAAGACGAAGATCACGCTCGCCACCAGGTTGCTGGCGAGGATCGCCAGGGTCTTGAGCGCGTTGACGATCCGGAAGTCCAGGTTCGAGCCGAAGCCGAGGACGGCCATCATCATCACGCCGGACCCCGCCCCGAAGTAGCCGCCGTACACCCCCACGACGGTGGAGAAGACCGTCGTGACGGGGGAGAGGCGGGTGCGCTCGTGGGGCGGCGCCGCCTCGGCTGCCTTCCGCAGCCAGCGGCTGATCCGGGGCTGCGCACCGACCAGCAGGCAGGTGCCGAGGATCAGCCAGGGGACGACGGCCTCGAAGACACCGGGCGGCAGTGCCAGCAGCAGGGCGGCGCCGCCCACCGAGCCGAGGGCGCAGGTCCCGATGATCGTGGCCGTGACGACCGGGTGCTCGCGCAGCTCGGACCGGTAGCCGAACGACCCGGTCAGGCCGGCGGGCGTCATCCCGATCGTGTTGGAGGCGTTCGCGACCACCGGGGGGAGACCGACCGCGAGCAGCACGGGGAAGCTCAGCAGCGAGGCCACGCCGACGGTCGAGGTCATGATGCCGGCGACCAGTCCCGTGGCCACCACGGCCAGCTCCTCCAGTCCCGTCACCCGGGCAGCCTATTTGACACGCGGCGCCGTACCGGGTCGGGTGAAGCAGAGCCGCGGATGTGAGCGGGGTCACTCGGGGCCCCCATCCGCCGGCCGAGAGGTTGCGTGCATGGGACCGGAATGGGTGGCGATCCTCGCCCTCGTCGCACTGTTCGTCATCGGCACGGTGCTGCCGATCAATATGGGAGCGCTCGCGTACGTCGCTGCGTGGTTGGTCGGGATGTACTCGCTGCACCTCGACGAGAAGGAGATCCTCGCCGGCGTCAGCGGCGACCTGATCCTGACCCTGATCGGGGTGACCTTCCTCTTCGCGATCGCCCGCAACAATGGCACCGTCGACCTGATCGTCAGATCCGCCGTGAAGGGCGTGGGCGGCCGGGTCGCCCTGATCCCGTGGGTGATGTTCGGCGTCACCGCGGTGCTGACCGCCATCGGTGCGGTCAGCCCCGCGGCCTGCGCAATCATCGGCCCGATCGCGCTCGGCTTCGCCGGCCGCTACGGCATCAGCCCGCTGATGATGGGTATGCTCGTCGTGCACGGCGCCCAGGCCGGCGGCTTCTCGCCGATCAGCATCTACGGCACGATCACCAACTCGGTGATGGCCGACAACGGGCTGCCGAACAGCGAGATCACGATCTTCCTCTCCAGCCTGGCGATCAACACCCTGATGGCCACGGTCCTCTTCTTCGTGCTCGGTGGCCGCCAGCTGATCTCGAGGCGGGTGGATCCTTCTGAGGAGGAGCCCACCGGTTCCGGCGGCACCACCGTCGCCGTCGAGACCCGCGTCCATCGCGATCAGTGGTTGACCCTGGTCGCGTTCGTGGGCGTCGCGCTCGTCTCGCTGATCTTCGACAAGAACATCGGCTTCGTCGCGATCACGGCCGCCGTCATCCTTTCCGTGCTCGCACCCCAGAAGAACAAGGACGCCGTCAAGGAGATCGCCTGGCCGACCGTGCTCCTCGTGGCCGGCGTCAGCACCTACGCGACCATCCTCACCACCGCCGGCTCCCCGGAGTTCGTCGGCAACTGGGCGGCCGGTTTCAGCACGGCGGTGATCGGCGCACTGATCCTCTGCTACGTCGGCGGCGTGGTGTCGGCGTTCGCGTCCTCGACCGCACTGCTGCCGGTGATCATCCCGATCGCGATCCCGCTGGTCGCCGACGGTGGGGTCAGCGCGGGCCTCTTCGTCGCGGCGCTCGCGGTGTCGTCGACGATCGTCGACGTCAGCCCCTTCTCCACCAACGGCGCGTTGATGCTCGCGAACCGGCCGGACTCGATCGGGGAGGAGAAGTACTACAAGCAGATCCTCACCTACAGCGTGATCGTCGTGCTGGTCGGCCCGCTGCTGGTGTGGGCGGCGCTGGTGCTGCCGGGCTGGTGATCAGCCCTTGTTCGGGCCCATCAAGAAGAACTCGATGCCGCTCGGGTCGACGATGGTCGCGAGCCGGCCGTACGGCGTGTCCTCGGGCGCGGTGACCTGGGTGCCGCCGAGCTCCAGCGCGCGTGCGACGGCGGCCTCGGTGTCGCCGACCACGATGTAGAAACGCCAGTGCGAGGGGCGGTCGCCGAGGAACCCGGACGCGTCCATGATCCCGGCCAGGGCGTCCTCGCCCTCGCCCAGCGTCGTGTACCGGAACTCGGGGGTGTCGGCCATCGTGTGCGTGTCCCACCCGAAGGCGTTCTCGTAGAACGGGATCACCGCGTCGTAGTCGCTGCTCAGCACCTCGAACCAGCCCGGCGCCCCCTCCTCGGCGCGGGTGGAGATGCCGGTCATCGACAGCGGCTGCCAGATGCCGACCGCGGCACCGGCCGGGTCGGTCACCATCGCCATATGGCCGAGGTCGCCCACCTGCATCGCCTCGAGCAGCACCTGCCCGCCGTTCGCCTTCGCCATCTCGACGGTGTCGGCCGCGTTGTTGCTCTCGAGGTAGACGTTCCAGCCGCCCCCGCCCTGTCCGTCGTTCTTCATGCACCCGGCGATCGGCGCGCCGTCACGCTCGAACGTGATGTAGCCGCCGAACTCCTCACCGCTGCCGCGCGCCGTCCATCCCAACAGCCCGCCGTAGAACGCTGTGGCGGCCTCCGTGTCGGGCGTGAACAGCTCGATCCAGATCGGCTCGCCGGGAACGTCTTTGAGACCCATGGCTCTGCTCCTTCGCGGTGGTGGTCGTC
This sequence comes from Nocardioides sp., assembly GCA_025965275.1. GTDB lineage: Bacteria > Actinomycetota > Actinomycetes > Propionibacteriales > Nocardioidaceae > Nocardioides. Next base: position 1,140 of record JAOPXG010000116.1, on the reverse strand, counting down.
CTGCCCTCATGAGACACCCGCGCGCCGACATTTTCATCGCCGACGGTGGTTGAGGTGCGAGGAGCGCCAGCGACGAGCCTCGAAACCCCCGCACCACGGTGGTTGAGGTGCGAGGAGCGCCAGCGACGAGCCTCGAAACCACCCAGGCCTGCCCGTCCTCGGCCTGCGGGCCGTGGGGCTTGCGACCGACAGGCTGACAACGGGGTACGGCAGGCCCGTGGTCGCGGTGGCTGCCCGGCCCACGGCCGGCCCGGGGGTTGAGGTGCGAGGAGCGCCAGCGACGAGCCTCGAAACCACCCCGGCCTGCCTGATCTCGGCCTGCGGGCCGCTCGGAGCAGGGAATCAGAGAATGACGTGGTCACCGTCCGCGGTGGTTGAGGCGGCGATTTCCAGCCACGGTCGGCCTACGGGTCGGCGCGGGTCGACCGTCGTGGCCACCGCCCCAAGGTTTTACTTTCCGATTGCTCAGAACCCTGTGGAGAACAGGGTTTTCGGGGTCTGACTGTCGGCGGTCAGTGCTTGGCTATTCATATGGCAGCCACCACCGATCTCGACACCGCGTCCGCGGTGCTGGCTGCCGTCTGCGACCGTCGATCTGTCGCGGATCGTGCCGAGTCGGAGCAGTTCCAACTGGCTGCCGAGTGGGCCGCGTTGCACTCGGTCGACTCCATCGGTCCCGCCGCGGTCTGGGAGGGCGAGCTGCCCATCGCCGGCGACGGCGCCCCCCTGGTCGCCGAGTTCTGTGTCGCCGAGTTCGCCCTCGCGATCGGCAAGTCCACCGACGCCGGCCGCGACTACCTCGGTGAGGCCGTCGAGGTCCGCTACCGCCTCCCCAAGACCTGGTCGCATGTCGTGGCCGGGAAGCTGCCGGTGTGGAAGGCCCGCCAGATCGCCAAAGCCACCCTCTCCCTCCCGATGGACGGGGCCGGGTTCGTGGACACCCACGTCGCACCCACCGCCGCGAAGCTCTCGTTCGCGCAGCTCGAACGCGTCGTCGAGGAAGCGCTGGTGCGGTTCGACCCGATCGAAGCCGAAGCCCGCCGCCAGGCCGCCGCTGATGGCCGGTGCTTCGACGTCGACACCGGTCAGGTCTCCTACGACGGCACCGTCGACGTCCGCGGCACCCTCGACCTCGCCGAC
>JAOPXG010000113.1 GCA_025965275.1 Nocardioides sp. | reverse complement strand
GCCGACCTGGTCGACATCGTGCACCGCTACGGCGACCCGTCCGACGAGGAGACCGACCAGCTGATGACCTATCTCGACGGCCAGGGCAAGCGCAACCTGGTGCTCACCTTCGGTGGGGGCGTGCAGGAGGTGCAGCGCGAGCGGATCGCGATGTTCGGCATGGGCCTGCCGCGGGTGCCCCGATGAGCCACGACGAGATCATGGCCGAGGCCGAGCGGATCAAGGCGCTCGGCGAGGCGTCGGAGTCACAGGCGCCGTACCCCGTCAACCAGCCCACGATCGGCACCTGGCTCGACGCGATGGGCTACGACAACGAGCGCTTCCGCAGCGGTGAGGCGCCGCCGTCGATGGCCCAGGTATGGACCATGCCCGGCCTCGGTCGGCGTCGTCCCAGCGACGACCCGCTGAGCCGGATGATGGAGGTGCTCACCGACGCGGGCTACACCGCCGTGCTGGGCACCAACTGCGAGCAGAGCTACGAGCGCTACCTGCGCGTCGGCGAGGAGCTCCGGGTGACCACGGCGCTGGATTCCGTGGCCGGTCCCAAGAGCACCGCGATGGGCGAGGGCTACTTCGTCACCTCGCGCAGCCGCTGGTACGTGGGCGACGAGCTGGTCGCGACGATGCTCTTCCGCGTCCTCAAGTTCATCCCCCAGGAGCGCGCATGACCGCGGGTGTCATCCGGCCGATGATGGGCCGAGACTCCCAGTTCTTCTGGGACGGCACTGCCGCCGGCGAGCTGCGGATCCAGCAGTGCAACGCCTGCGGCGCGCTCCGCTTCCCACCCGGCCCGACGTGCGTCGAGTGCGGGAAGTTCGACCGCGGCCACGTGGTCGCGGCCGGCACCGGCACGGTCTTCTCGTACGTCGTGCACCGCTACCCGCCCGTCCCGGGCAAGGAGCTGCCGATCGTGATCGCGCTGGTCGACCTCGACGAGGGCGTGCGGATGGTCGGCGAGGTCGTCGACGCTGTGTCCGACTCAGGCGACGCCGAGATCGAGATCGGGATGCGGCTGCGGGTGGACTACCGCCGGATCGACGACGACCTGACCCTGCCGATCTGGCGTCTCGATACGCCTCGTACCTCGGCTACTCGACGACCGAAAGAAACGCGATGAAGACGTTGGAGGCCGGACAGCAGATCCCCGAGCGGAGCCTGCCGATGACGCCGACCACGATCGTGAGCACCGCGATCGCCACCCGTGACTGGCAGGACGTGCACCACGACCGCGACGTCGCCCAGGCGGCCGGGTCGAAGGACATCTTCATGAACATCCTGACCAGCAACGGCCTGGTCGAGAAGTACGTCGTCGACTGGCTCGGCCACGACGCCGAGCTGAAGGGCATCGCGATCCGGCTCGGCGCGCCCGCGCACCCCTACGACACGCTGACCTTCCGCGGCGAGGTGGAGTCCGTCGAGGACGGCATCGCCACGATCAGGGTCGTCGGCTCGGTCTCGCTCGGCGACCACGTCACCGGCACCGTCACGGTCGTCGCATGATCGCGCCCAACGGTCTCTCCGGCAGGGCCGCCATCGCCGGCATCGGCGCCACCGAGTTCTCCAAGGAGTCCGGCCGGTCCGAGCTGCAGCTCTCGGTCGAGGCCGTCCAGCACGCGCTCGCGGACTGCGGGCTGACCGTCGACGACGTCGACGGGCTGACGACGTTCACGATGGACACCTCCTCGGAGATCGCGGTCGCCCGCGAGCTGGGGATGAAGGAGATGCGGTTCTTCAGCCGGATCAACTACGGCGGCGGAGCCGCCTGCGCGACCGTGCAGCAGGCGGCGATGGCGATCGCGACGGGTGTCGCGGACGTCGTGGTCTGCTACCGCGGCTTCAACGAGCGCTCCGAGAGCCGCTTCGGCCAGTTCTCGGTCGCGGCCGCGACGCAGGTCAACACCAACGGCCTCGACAACGCCTGGTCCTACCCGATGGGCCTCGGCACGCCCGCGGCGACGGTGGCCATGCAGGCGACCCGCTACATGCACGAGTACGGCGCGACCTCGGAGGACTTCGGCCGGGTGGCCGTGGCCGACCGCCGGCACGCCGCCACCAACCCGAACGCGTTCTTCTACGGCCGCCCGATCACGCTCGAGGACCACCAGTCGTCGCGGATGATCGTCGACCCGCTGCACCTGCTCGACTGCTGCCAGGAGTCCGACGGCGCGGTGGCGCTGGTCGTCGTGTCCGCCGAGCGGGCCGCCGACCTGAAGCAGCCGCCGGCGTACATCACCGCGGCGGCCCAGGGGAGTGGCGCCGACCAGTTCGTGATGACGTCCTACTACCGCTCCGACATCGGCATCCCCGAGATGGGCGTGGTCGGGCGCGAGCTGTGGCGCCAGTCCGGCCTGGGCCCCGCCGACATGCGGATGGGCATCCTCTACGACCACTTCACGCCGTACGTCCTCATGCAGCTGGAGGAGCTCGGCTTCTGCGGCCGCGGCGAGGCCCCCGGCTTCGTCGCCGACGGCCGGATCGAGGTCGACGGCGCGTTCCCGCTCAACACCCACGGCGGTCAGCTCGGCGAGGCCTACATCCACGGCATGAACGGCATCGCCGAGGGCGTCCGCCAGATCCGCGGCACGTCGGTCAACCCGGTCGCCGGCGTCGACCACCTCGTCGTCACCGCCGGCACCGGGGTGCCGACCAGCGGACTGGTGCTCTCCGCCTGACACGTTGAGTCGGGACAACCGACCGTCGAGTCAGGCGTTCGTGCCGGTCGGGTCGGGAGTTGCGGTCACCAACGCCGGTTCGTGTACGTCGGGACCAGCGCCGCGCGGAGCTCGTCGAGCCAGCGCTGGAGCCCGTCGTCGCTGAAGTCGCCCTCCCTGACGACGATGACGGTCCACCCGTGGTCTCGTAGCCACCCGCGGCGTGCGCTGTCGTGCGCGCGCTGCTCGTCGGACGAGTGCGCCTCGTGACCGTCGTACTCGACGCAGACGCGGCGGCGTCGGTAGGCGAGGTCGAGCCGGTACGTCGGCACTCCGTCGATCTCGACCCATACCTGCGGCTCGGGCAGCGGGAGGTGGTTGTCGGCGATCGCCAGGAAGCACCACGCCTCGCGCTGTGACTCGATCCGGGGATCGACGAGACCCACGAGCTCGCGCAGCTGGACGACGCCGCGTCGACGTCGGTAGCGCGGGAGTTCTCGCACGAGATCGCGACGGGTGAGGTGGTGCCGCCGGGCGAGCGCGCAGATCGCTGCGAACGCCTCGCGGCGGCGCAGGCAGCAGCCGAGGTCGAGCGCGGTGCGCAGCGGCGTCGTCACGCGTACGCCGTTGGTCTCGGTCACGTCGCTCGGCAGGAGGTCACGCGTGCGACCGTCGGTCCCGGGCAGGGTGGTCGGCTCGTGGCCACGCAGTGCGCACGTCTCGACGACAGGGACACCGTCGTGCTCGCCGTACACATGGACGTCGACGCCGTGGAGCCAGGCAGCGGTGCGGTCGGTCACGACGTGGTGAGATGGGGCCGCCTTGGCGACTGCGGCCGCCCGCAGCTCGATCGAGTCCGGGCAGTCGGCGGTCGAGAAGACACCGCGGACGACCTGGACCAGGTCGCCCCTGCGCCGACCTCGGCGCAGGTCTGCGTCCGTCACCCCCAGGGGGGCGACGTCGGAGCGGGTGAACGGTTCGTCGGGCCAGCTGTCCATCCCACGACACTTCCCGGATGCCCCGCTGTGCGTGGTCGCCGCTGGTGGGACCTGGGGACGCGCGGGGTCGAGGCCGGGTCTGTGGACAGCAACTGGCCCCACTGAGGACCCAAACTCCCGACTCGACGCACGTAACTCCCGACTCGAGCGTCAGAGGTCCCGACTCAACCCTTGAGCTTCTCCTCGAAGAACGCCAGCACCCGGTCGACGCCCTCCTGCTGCCGGTGCGCGGTGAGGGTCGAGTGTCCCTTGCCCTCGAACTCCACCCTGATGAAGCCGTCGCCGAGCTCGCGGGTGAGGGTGTCGAAGCGGGTGCCGACAGCCGCGTCCTCGCGGTAGCGCAGGCCGAGCATCTCGCAGCCGCCCGCCACCCGGTCCTTGACCGCGGCCAGGTCGGCGGGGGAGAGGTTCAGGTCGGCGGCCCGCTTCCTGCCCACCGCGAACGGCAGCGACGGCTGCGCGACCACGGGAGCGACGACGGACGTGTCGACCATCATCGCCAGCGCGAAGCCGCCGGTGAAGCACATGCCGAGCGCCCCGACCCCCGGGCCGCCGAGCTCGTCGTGCAGGTCGCGGGCGAGGCTGCGCAGCCAGCCGGCGATCGGCGAGGTCCGGCCGGCCGCCATGGTGGTGAACTCCTTGCTGACGCAGACCCGGGGCACGATGCCGGCGACGTACCCGATGCTCATCGGCTTCTCGGGCGTCCCGAAGAGGTGCGGCATCACGACGGTGAAGCCGGCGGCGACCACCTCCTCGCCGAAGGCGATCACCTCCGGTGTCAGCCCGGGGATCTCGTGGATGACGATCACGCCGGGGCCGGAGCCCTTGCGGTACGTCGGGTGGCTGACACCGTCGAAGGTGTGCTCGGCGTGGGTCCAGGAAGCCAGTTCTCCGGTCATGCGGTCATCCCACCACAGGCGGAACGCGCTACGCGCGGGTGACCACGCAGTCGGCCAGCACTGGCGCCCCGTCGCGCTCCTCGCGCGAGCTGGCGATGGTCGCCGAGACGACGATCCGGTCCTGATCAGACGCTGTGCCGGCGTCCCACGCCTGCACCCGGATCGTCTCCCCGGGGAAGACCACCCCGGCGAATCGCGCGGCGAAGCCGGCCACCTGGGCCGCGTCGCCGCCGAGCAGGTCGTCGGTCACGGTGCGCAGCACGAT
>JAOPXG010000149.1 GCA_025965275.1 Nocardioides sp. | reverse complement strand
TACCCGTTCGTCCAGACCGTCGCCTCCGGTGCGACGCCCGACGAGTGCGTCGAGCAGATCGACATCGGCGGACCCTCGATGGTGCGCGCGGCCGCCAAGAACCACCCCTCGGTCGCGATCGTCACCTCGCCCGCGTCGTACGACGACGTGCTCGCCGCGGTCGCCGAGGGCGGCTTCACCCTGGCCCAGCGGCAGCGGCTCGCCGCGGAGGCGTTCGTGCACACCGCGACGTACGACGTGGCTGTGGCGTCGTGGATGGGCAACGTGCTGACCGACACCTCCGACGGGCAGGGTTTCCCCGCCTGGGTCGGTGGCACCTGGGACAAGGCGGCGGTGCTGCGCTACGGCGAGAACCCGCACCAGAGCGCGGCGCTCTACCTCAACGGCTTCGGGACCGGACTGGCGCAGGCCGAGCAGCTGCACGGCAAGGAGATGTCCTACAACAACTACCTCGACTCCGACGCGGCCCGACGCGCGGCGTACACCTTCACCGCGCCCGCTGTCGCGATCATCAAGCACGCGAACCCCTGCGGGATCGCGGTCGGCTCCGACGTCGCGGACGCGCACCGCAAGGCGCACGCGTGCGACCCGGTCTCGGCGTTCGGCGGCGTGATCGCCACCAACGTGCCGGTCTCCGTCGAGATGGCGAAGCAGGTGGCCGAGGTCTTCACCGAGGTCGTCGTGGCTCCGGCGTACGACGACGGCGCGGTGGAGATCCTGGCTGCGAAGAAGAACATCCGGCTCCTGGTCTGCGAGCCGCTCGGTCGCGGCGAGGTCGAGATGCGGCCGATCTCCGGCGGTCTCCTCATGCAGCAGCGCGACTACGTCGACGCCGACGGCGACGACCCGTCGACCTGGACCCTCGCCACCGGCGAGGCCGCTTCGCCCGAGGTCCTCGCCGACCTCGCGTTCGCCTGGCAGGCCTGCCGCTCGGTGAAGTCCAACGCGATCCTGCTGGCCAAGGACGGCGCCTCGGTCGGTGTCGGCATGGGCCAGGTCAACCGGGTCGACTCGTGCAAGCTCGCGGTCGAGCGGGCGGGTGACCGGGCGCCCGGCTCGGTGGCGGCGTCCGACGCGTTCTTCCCGTTCGAGGACGGCCCGCAGGTGCTCATCGATGCCGGTGTGACCGCGATCGTGCAGCCCGGCGGGTCGATGCGCGACGAGCTCACCATCCAGGCCGCCAAGGCCGCCGGCGTGACGATGTACTTCACCGGCACCCGGCACTTCTTCCACTGAGCGAAGCGAAGTGGAAAGGAGCCGAGTCGGCGGAAACGCACCGGAGGAGCGAAGCGGGGGAGGGCGGCTTGCGCCGACTCGGCGATCGCGAGGGGTGTGGAAGCCGACAGGCAGCGCGGCGAGCGCAGCGAGCACGCGCGAACGGTGACCACCGCGGGGTGGCATGAACCGCAACCCGCCCGATGACAGGATGAGCAACGTGACTGCACAGAAGCTGGACGGGACCGCCACCCTCAAGGCGATCAAGGCCGAGCTCACTGCGCGCGTGGCCGTGCTGCGGGAGAAGGGCGTCGTCCCGGGTCTGGGCACGGTGCTGGTCGGCGACGACCCCGGCTCGCACTGGTACGTCGGCGCGAAGCACAAGGACTGCGCCGAGATCGGGATCGAGTCGATCCGGGTCGACCTGCCCGCGACCGCCACCCAGGCCGAGGTCGAGGCGGAGATCGACCGGCTCAACGCCGACCCGGCGTGCACCGGCTTCCTCGTGCAGCAGCCCACCGGCCTCGACGAGTTCCGGCTGCTGTCGCGGGTCGACCCCGACAAGGACGTCGACGGGCTGCACCCCGTCAACCTCGGCAAGCTCGTGCTCGGCGAGAAGGGCTCGCTGCCGTGCACGCCGATCGGCTGCATCGAGCTGCTGCGCCGCCATGGCGTGGAGATCGCCGGCGCGGAGGTCGTGGTCGTCGGCCGCGGCCTGACCGTCGGGCGCCCGCTCGGGCTGCTGCTGACTCGGCGCAGCGAGAACGCCACGGTCACGCTGTGCCACACCGGCACCCGCGACCTGGCCGCCCACGTGCGCAACGCCGACATCGTGGTGGCCGCCGCCGGCGTCCCCGACATCATCACCGGCGCCATGGTCAAGCCCGGCGCCGCGGTGCTCGACGTCGGTGTCTCGCGGGTCGACGGCAAGATCGCCGGCGACGTGGCGGCCGACGTATGGGACGTCGCGGCCTGGGTCTCGCCCAACCCGGGCGGTGTCGGCCCGATGACCCGGGCGATGCTGCTCTCCAACATCGTCTCCGCAGCCGAGCAGTCCGTGGCGTGAGCGACTTCGAACCCCCTGCCGAGCCCGGCGACGAGATCCCACCGGTCTCCGCCGAGGAGGAGGGTCGGCGCTACCCGTCGACCATCGGCGGGGCGTTCTACCTGGTGGTGCTCGCGGTCACCGCGATCGGCATCGGGATCGTCACCACCGGCGCGTGGCGCGTCGGGGTCCGCTGGATGGCCGGCGCGCTGATCCTGGCCGCCGTGGTGCGGGCCGTGCTGCCGGCGCGGGACGCCGGGATGCTCGCCGTACGACGGCGCTGGTGGGACTGCCTCCTGCTCGCCGGCGTCGGGATCGCGCTGATCTTCCTAGCCGGCTCGATCCCCGACCAACCCCTCTGAAATGCCGAGTCGCGGCTACTCGACCTGCACTCGTTGGTCGAGTAGCGAGCGTCAGCGAGCGTATCGAGACCTGTGGGTCGGTCGCGCGGCTGCTCGACGGCACTCGTTGGTCGAGTAGCGAGCGCCAGCGAGCGTATCGAGACCTGTGGGTTGGTCTCGATACGCCGGTCGCGACCTCCTTCGTCGGTCGCGCGGCTACTCGACCTGGCGCCTGAGTCCCAGCCTTCGCAAGCTCAGGCTGGGGGCGCTCAGATGAGGCCGAGCTCGGTGACGGCGGCGCGCTCGTCGGCGAGCTCCGCGGTGGAGGCGTCGATCTTGCCGCGCGAGAAGTCGTCGATCTCGAGGCCCTGGACGATCTCCCAGTCGCCGTCCTTGGTGGTGACGGGGAACGACGAGATCAGGCCCTCGGGCACGCCGTAGGAGCCGTCGGAGACGACCGCCATGGAGACCCAGTTGCCCTCGGGGGAGCCGAGCAGCCAGTCGCGGGCGGCGTCGACGGTGGCCGACGCGGCGGAGGCGGCGGACGACGACCCGCGGGCCTCGATGATCGCGGCGCCGCGCTTGGCGACGGTCGGGATGAAGGTGTTCTCGACCCAGCCCTGGTCGCCGACGACCTCGGCGGCGTTCTTGCCGCCGATCTCGGCGTGGAAGATGTCGGGGTACTGCGTCGCGGCGTGGTTGCCCCAGATCGTCATCTTCTTGATGTCGGTCACGGCGGCGCCGGTCTTCGCGGCCAGCTGGGAGATCGCCCGGTTGTGGTCGAGGCGGGTCAGCGCCGAGAACCGCTCCTGCGGGATGTCCGGCGCGTTGGTCATCGCGATCAGCGCGTTGGTGTTGGCCGGGTTGCCGGTGACTCCGATGCGGACGTCGTCGG
>JAOPXG010000092.1 GCA_025965275.1 Nocardioides sp. | reverse complement strand
GCGTCGACGAACGCCTGGGCGCCCTCGCGGCTGGCGACGTTGCCGCCGATCACCTGCACGTGGCGGGTGGCCGGGTCGGTCTTGAGGCGCTGCACCATCTCGAGCAGCATCCGCACGTTGCCGTGGGCGGTGTCGGCCACCAGGACGTCGACACCGGCGTCGACCAGCGTCGTGGCGCGCTGCCAGGCGTCGCCGAAGTAGCCGATCGCCGCACCGACCATGAGCCGGCCGGCCGCGTCGTTCGAGGCCTTGGGGAACTGCTCGGACTTCACGAAGTCCTTGACGGTGATCAGCCCGGTGAGCCGGCCCTCTGCGTCGATCAGGGGCAGCCGCTCGCGCTTGTGGCGGCGCAGCAGCACGGTGGCGTCCTCGCGGCTGATGTCGGAGGGGCCCGTGATCAGCGGCATCGGCGTCATCACCTCGTCGACCTTGGTGGTCGCCCACTGCGCGACCGGCGTGAAGCGCAGGTCACGGTTGGTGATGATGCCGAGGAGCCGGCTGTCGGCGTCGACGACCGGGAAGCCGGAGACGCGGTACTCGCCGGCCAGCTGGTCGAGCTGCTCCAGCGTCGCGTCGGGGCCGATCGTGACCGGGTTGGAGATGATCCCGGTCTGGGTCCGCTTCACCAGGTCGACCTGGTAGGCCTGGTCCTCGATCGAGAGGTTGCGGTGCAGGACGCCGAGCCCGCCCTGGCGGGCCATCGCGATCGCCATCCGCGACTCGGTCACGGTGTCCATCGCGGCGCTCAGCAGCGGCACCTTCAGGGAGATCTCCCGCGTCAGGCGCGAGGTCGTGTCGATGTCCGCCGGCGCCAGGTCGGAATGACCCGGGAGCAGCAGGACGTCGTCGTAGGTCAGGCCCAGTGCGGCGAACTTCTCAGGCAGCTCCACTCCCGCAGTCTACCGGCGCGGGAGCCCTAGGCCCGCAGCGGCTTGAGGTCCCGGACCGGCACCCGCACGGTGAGGGTGTCGGAGGCCATCCGGATCCGGCCGCGGAGCCCCGCGGCCATGACCATCGGGAGCACGGCCTGGTTGTCCGACCGGGTCGTCAGCACGATCTCCGTGGCCCCCAGGGTGTTGGCCAGCCGGGCGGCGTCCACGAGCAGGCGGGCGCCGATGCCCCGGCGCTGCCAGGCCGGGTCCACCCGCAGCGTGACGGGTCGGACCCCCTCCTCCCCCGCCTGGGATCGGACGACCGCCAGGCCGACCGCGACACCGTCGATGGTGGCGGCGACCGAGTCGCCGTCGACGACGTACTCCGGGGTGGCCCCGCCGCCGACCCGGCGGCCCATGCTCGGCGACATCGCGCTCTCGCGGCTGCGCTCGAGCACGTCGGAGACCAGGTCGGCCATCGCGGCACCTCGCGCATGCTCGGTCCCCGTGAAGGGCGCCGTACGGCGGACCTGGACCAGGACGTCGCCGACGACCATGTCCATCACGTCCTGGGCGGCGGTGCGCTCGTCGGCGGTCGGGTCGGACTCGGCGTCGAAGAGCCGGGCGACCACCTCGGGGAACGACGCCGGCTGGGCGAGGATCGTGCGCGCGGCCTGCACGTAGCGGGTCGGCTGGTCGGTGAGCGCCGCCTCCGTGCAGGGGCCGGCGCTGACCGACAGCCCGCCGGAGCGACCGAGCAGCTCGGCGATCTCGGACTCGCCCCAGCCCTCGGGGGTGCGCAGCACCAGCTCGTCAGTCACCGAATCGATGCCCGGGAAGATCTGCAGCCCCAGGATGTTGACGCCGGCCTCCCCGCAGCTGACCGCGAGGGCGGCCAGCGCCCCGGGCCGATCGGGCAACGTCGTACGAACCCTCCACAACATGGGGAGAGCCTCCCCCGGCGACGTTGCGGGACCGAGTCCGGACTGTTTCCCGCGTGCTACGTCGCGGTGTCGGGCTGCCGGCGACGACCTGAGAGGCTGTGCGCGTGCTGGGAGTGGTCAGGCGACATCCGGTCGCGGTCGCCGCCGTCCTGGCCGTGCTCGCCCGCCTGCCCGCGCTGACCCGGCCGATCCGGGCCGACGAGGCCGGCTTCCTGCTGGTCGCCCGGTCCTGGGACCCACAGCCGGACAGCATGTTCGGGCCGTACTGGGTCGACCGGCCACCGCTCCTGATCGCCGCCTTCAAGGGCATCGACCTCGCGGGCGGCGAGACGGCCCTGCGGGTGCTGGGCGCACTGGTCTGCGGTCTCGTCGTCGTGCTCGCGGCGCGGGTCGCCGGTCTGGTCGGTGGACCACGTTCGGTGCCGTGGGCGGCCGTCGTCGCGGCCGCGCTGCTCTCCAACCCGATGATCGACGTGGTCGCGGTCAAGGGCGAGCTGCTCGCACTCCCCCTGCTCCTGGGGAGCATCCTGCTGACGCTGCTCGCCGTACGGCGCACCTCGGGGTGGCTCGCCCTGGCCGCGGGTCTCGCCGCCGGCCTCGCGCTCGGGCTCAAGCAGAACCTTGCGACCGGGCTCGTCTTCGCGGCCGTGCTGCTCGTGGCGTCCGCCCTGACCGGCCGGCTGCCGGCCCGTGGCGCCGTGCGGCTCGGCATCGCCGGGGTCGCCGGCGCCGCCGTGCCCGTCCTCGGCACGGTCGTGTGGGCCGGCGTGGAGGGCGTCCGGGTGTCGACGCTCTGGTACGCCGTCTACGGCTTCCGCTCCGACGCCGCCCGGGTGATCGCGGACGGCAGCACGGACGCCCCTCAGGGCAGGGCGCTGATCCTGCTGGTCATCGCCATCGCCTCCGGCCTGCTGCCGGTGCTCGCCGGGCTGGTCGCCCACCTGCGCGAGCTGTGGGCCGACGACCCGCCCGTGGTCGCGGCCGCCCTGACCGTCGTCGGGGTCGACCTCGTCGGCGTCGTGGCCGGCGGCAGCTTCTGGCAGGACTACCTGACGCCGCTCCTCCCCGGAGCCGTCCTCGCCACCGCGCTGCTCGCCGGGCGCGAGTCGCGCGGCGGGAGGCGGATGCGCTGGCTCGTGGTCGGCACCGCCGTCTCGGCCCTGCTCGCGATGGTCTTCTGGCTGGTGTGGAACGTCGCCGGCCGCCAGGAGTTCGACGAGGTCCGCACCGGTGCGGCGATCGCCGCCGCCGCGGAACCCGACGACACGCTGGCGGTCTTCGGCGGCCGGCCCGACCTCCAGGACACCAGCGGCCTCGGCTCGCCGTACCCCTATCTCTGGAGCCTGCCGATGCGCACCCGCGACCCCGGGTACGCCGAGCTGCGCGCCCTGCTCGCCGGACCGGACGCGCCGACCTGGCTGGTCGGGTGGGTCGAGCTCGACGCGTGGGACGACACCGGCGTGGCCGACCTCGAGCGCGTGATCGAGGAGCAGTACGTCGAGCACGGCACCGGCTGCGACGGGCACCCGATCTACCTGCTCCGAGGCGTCGACAGGCCGGATGTGGCGCCGCACTGCTGAGCTCGTGCGGCCGGTCGGTGGCTGACGTTTCGCCCTGGAGGCACCGGGGCTGGAAATAGCCGAGTCGGCGCCAGTTTCCGGGAAACTGGCGCCGACTCGGCGGTGAATCAGTGGATCAGTGGCCGTGGCCGTGCCCGTGGCCTGCGGCCGGGGCGTCGTCCTCGTCCTCGGGCTTCTCGACGATCAGCGTCTCGGTCGTGAGCAGCATGCCCGCGATCGAGGTGGCGTTGACCAGCGCGGAGCGGGTGACCTTGACCGGGTCCAGGACGCCCTGGGCGACCAGGTCGCCGTACTCCTCGGTGGCGGCGTTGTAGCCGTTGCCGACGCCGAGCTCGCGGACCTTGGTGGTGACGACGTAGCCGTTGACACCGCCGTTCTCGGCGATCCAGCGCAGCGGCTCGTCGGCGGCCTTGCGCACGATGCGCACGCCCGCCGCCTCGTCGCCGGTGAGGCCGAGGTCGTCGGAGAGGACCGACACCGCGTGGATGAGCGCGGAGCCACCGCCGGGGACGATGCCCTCCTCGATCGCGGCGCGCGTCGCGGAGACGGCGTCCTCGATGCGGTGCTTCTTCTCCTTGAGCTCCACCTCGGTGGCGGCGCCGACCTTGATCACGCACACGCCACCGGCGAGCTTCGCGAGGCGCTCCTGGAGCTTCTCGCGGTCCCAGTCGGAGTCGGTGTTCTCGATCTCGGCCTTGATCTGGTTGACGCGGGCCTCGACCTCGGCCTTGTCGCCGGCACCGTCGACGATCGTGGTGTCGTCCTTGGTGATCACGACGCGGCGAGCCTGGCCGAGCACCTCGAGGCCGACCTGGTCGAGCTTGAGGCCGACCTCGGGGGCGACGACCTGACCACCGGTCAGCGTCGCGATGTCCTGCATCATCGCCTTGCGGCGGTCACCGAAGGCAGGCGCCTTGACCGCGACGGCGTTGAACGTGCCGCGGATCTTGTTGACCACCAGGGTCGAGAGCGCCTCGCCCTCGACGTCCTCGGCGATGATGAAGAGCGGCTTGCCGGACTGGATGACCTTCTCGAGCAGCGGGAGCAGGTCGGCGATCGCCGAGATCTTGCCCTGGTGCAGCAGGATGTACGGGTCGTCGAGGACGGCCTCCATCCGCTCGGGGTCGGTCACGAAGTACTGCGACAGGTAGCCCTTGTCGAACTGCATGCCCTCGGTGAACTCCAGCTCGGTGCCCATGGTGTTGGACTCCTCGACGGTGATGACACCGTCCTTGCCGACCTTGTCGAAGGCCTGCGAGAGCAGGTCGCCGATCACGGAGTCGCGGCTCGAGATCGTGGCCACCGAGGCCATGTCCTCGACGGAGTCGACCTCGCGGGCGGCCTCCTTGAGCGCGTCGCCGACGGCCTCGGCCGCGGCGTCCATGCCCCGCTTGAGGCCCATCGGGTTCGCACCCGCGGCCACGGCGCGCAGGCCCTCGTGGACCATTGCCTGGGCCAGCACGGTGGCGGTGGTGGTGCCGTCACCGGCGATGTCGTTCGTCTTGGTGGCGACTTCCTTGCACAGCTGCGCACCGAGGTTCTCGAACGGGTCGTCCAGCTCGATCTCACGGGCGACGGTCACACCGTCGTTCGTGATGGTCGGCGCGCCCCACTTCTTGTCGAGGACGACGTAGCGGCCCTTCGGGCCGAGCGTCACCTTGACGGCATTGGCGAGCTTGTCCACGCCGCGCTCGAGGCTGCGGCGCGCGTCCTCGTCGAACTCCAGGATCTTCGGCATTGCTCTCCTCTAGAAACAATTTCGGGTCGTCCGCCTCCGACGCAGTCAGAGACAGC
>JAOPXG010000016.1 GCA_025965275.1 Nocardioides sp. | reverse complement strand
TCGTGTCGATGTCGGCGATGCCGCTGGCGCCGGTGCTGGCCGGCGCGCTGCTCTCCGGGCTCGGCGGCGGCCGCGCGATCGCCGTACTCGGGAGCTTCACGGCGTGCGTCGCGCTGATCCCCACCCTTTCCCGCTCGGTCCGGTCGGTCCCCCGCCCGGCCGACTGGGAGCGGCACGTGGAGCCCGCCGCCGACCCGGTGCCCGCCGCCGCCTGATGCTTGTAACGCGGGGTTGTGGGAACGAGGCAAGCGTTCGAACGCGCGCCTCGATGCGACAACCCCGCGTTACAAGCGGGAGCGGGCGAAGCGGGCGGCGGCGGACGCGACCAGGTCGACGAGCTCGGGCGGGCCGTCGACCGTGAAGTCGCACTCGAGGTGGGTGAGCACCATGATCGGCCAGTCGAGGGTGTCGGTGGCCATGGTCATCCGGCAGGCGTCGTCGCCGTCCGCGACCACGGTCGCCCAGCGGCCGACGTACGCGTCGACCTCGGCGGCGGGCCCGGCGAAGCGGACCCGTACGTCGTAGCGCTGCGGGCGCGCGCGGATGCCGGCCCGGACGAAGGTCGGCGCGTCGTCGGCCGGCAGCTCGCGGGGCCGGAACCGCTGCCCGGTCGCCTGCGGGTCGGAGATCCGGTCGACCCGGAACGAGCGCCAGTCCTGGCGGTCGCGGTCGTAGGCGACGAGGTACCAGCGCCGGCCCAGCGAGACGAGCCGGTGGGGCTCGACCCAGCGGTGGGTGGGCTCCGCGTCGGGAGCCTGATACCCGAACTTCAGCGGCTCGTCGTCGCGGCACGCCTGGGCGAGAGTGGTGAGCACGGCGGCGTCGATCGCCGGCCCGCCGCCCCACGGCACGCCGTCGGTCTGCGACTGGATCGCGTCCATCCGGCGGCGCAGCCGCGGCGGCATCAGCCCGATCACCTTGGTGAGCGCCTGGATCGAGGTCTCCTCCAGGCCGGCGACCGCGCCCGCGGCCGCCGTGCGCAGGCCGACGGCGATCGCCACGGCCTCCTCGTCCTCGAGCAGCAGCGGCGGCAGCGACCCGCCGGCGCGCAGCTGGTAGCCGCCGGCGACCCCGCGCACGGCGTCGACGGCGTAGCCCAGCTCGCGCAGCCGCTCGATGTCGCGGCGCAGGGTGCGGGCGCTGACCTCGAGCCGGTCGGAGAGCTCGCTGCCGGGCCAGTAGCGGTGGGTCTGCAGCAGCGAGAGCAGCCGCAGCATCCGGGCGCTGGTGTTCATGGCGCCAAACCTAGGTCGGATTGAGGTCAGCTCCTGGCCTCAAGCGGAGGCGTCGGTCGCGGGCGAGCTGCGGTCGCTGGTCGGCCGCTAGCGCCGACGGGCCCGCAGCACGGCATCGGTCACGACGTGCGCCACGCCGTCGCGGGTCTCGCGGCGCTCGCGGGCCTCGGTGTGCACGTCGAACCGGTCGGGGTCGACCGCCGGCGCGAGCTCCTCCGCCGTGAAGAGCACGCCGGGCATCGACCAGCGCAGGCCCGTGTGGGCGTCGTCCGGGTGGTGCCCCACCACGAGCATGGTCCCGCCCGGAGCCACCGCGTCGGCCATCTGCCGGGTCGCCTCGAGCATGCCGTCGTCGAGCAGGTGCAGGAAGTGCGAGGTGACCAGGTCCCACTGCTCGCCCTCCGGTCGCCAGCTGCGCAGGTCGGCCTGCCGCCACTCGACCCGGGCGGCGACGTCCCGCTCGACGGCGTGCGCCGCGGCCCGGGCCAGCCCCGCCTCCGAGAAGTCGGCGGCGGTGACCTTCCAGCCGCGCTCGGCAAGCCAGATCGCGTCACCCCCCTCGCCGCAGCCGAGGTCGACCGCCCGGCCCGGCGTCAGGTCGGCCGCCTCGCTGGCGAGTACGGCGTTCGGCCGCCCGCTCCAGATGTGCCCGTCGCCGCCGTACCGCTCGTCCCAGGACGACTGCTCGAACATCTCCCGCGTGACCTCTCCGTGGCTCATGCCACGAGTCTCCGGGCATCGTCGCCGGATCGACAACATCCGTTGCCGTTCTGGCAAACTCGGAGCATGGGTGACGATGTGCTCGACGGTGTGGGAGCCCGGCTGCGCGCGCTGCGCCAGGAGCGCGGCGCCACCCTGGGGGACCTGTCCGCGACGACCGGGATCTCGGTGAGCACGCTCTCGCGGCTCGAGTCCGGGCAGCGCCGGCCGACCCTCGAGCAGCTGCTCCCTCTCGCGCGCGCCCACCAGGTCACGCTCGACGAGCTGGTCGACGCCCCCGAGACCGGCGACCCACGCGTGCAGCTGCGTCCCGTCGTGCGCCATGGCCGGACGTTCCTGCCGCTGACCCGACGTCCGGGCGGGCCGCAGGCCTTCAAGATGGTGCTCCCGGCGGAGCCCGACGCGGTCCCCCAGCAGCAGACCCACGAGGGGTACGAGTGGCTCTACGTCCTGTCCGGCCGGATCCGGCTGGTGCTCGGCGACCGCGACCTGACGGTCGGGCCGGGCGAGGCGGTCGAGTTCGACACCCGGACCCCGCACTGGATCGGCAACCCCGGGCCGCACCCGACCGAGGCGCTCGCGCTCTTCGGGCCCCAGGGGGAGCGGATGCACGTGCGCTGATGCGGTGCGAGAGGCTGGGGTCGTGAGTGCTGCTGACGGCGACCGGCTGGCGACCTGGCTCGAGGGTCTCGGCCTCGCCGACCACCTGGCCGACGCCGGGCTGCCGACCTTCACCCGCGACGCGGAGGGCCGGGCCGTCTGGACCGAGCCCGACCGGATCGACGAGCTCGAGCGGCTGCTGCGCAGCGACGGCAGCGAGCCCGAGCACGCCGTCCCGGTCGGCCTGGTCCTGATCGCCCGCCAGGCGCGACTGCGTGCGGCGCTGCTCGACACACCGTGGTTCACCTACGAGACGCTCGCGGAGCTCCGCGGCACCTCGGTCGACGCGACGCGGTTCGCCGTGCACAAGTCCCAGCAGACCCGCCGGTTGCTGGTCGTACCGGTCGACGACCGCGTCGTGGTGCCGGCGTTCCAGCTGACCGCCGAGGGCGAGATCCGCCCCGACATCGCGCCGCTGCTCCAGCCGCTGCTCGCCGCACGGATGGAACCCTGGCGGGCGTGGGCCTGGCTCACCCAGCCCGCCGCGCTCACCTTCGGCCGCGCCCCGGCGGAGGCGGTCGCCGACCCGGAGCTGACCGACCTGGTGCTGCACGCCGCCGTCCGCCTGGCCGAGCGCATCACCCGGTCGTAGCCGCGAGCGGGGTTCAGGCCAGGGTGGCGAGGATCTCCAGCGTCCGCGCCCACGCGTCGGACTCCGGGTCGATCACCACGAAATGGTCGCCCTCGACCTTCACCAGCTCGGCGGTGGCGCCGGCAGCGATCGCCGCGCGGACGTACGACGTCGACTGGCTGATCGGCACGTTGTCGTCGGCGGTGCCGTGGACGCACCACACGGGCACGTCGAGCGGCACCCGCCGGATCGGGTCGACGTCGGCGTCGGCCGGCCCGGGCGGGTGGCCGAGGAACGCCTCGACGGCGCCGCCGCCCAGGTCCTCGTCGTACGCCGCGGTCAGGTCCAGCACGCCGGCCTGCGAGACGACGTGGGTGAACCCACCGTCCGCGGCC
>JAOPXG010000011.1 GCA_025965275.1 Nocardioides sp. | reverse complement strand
TGCCGGCTGCCGTTCGGCGCGGGCACCTGGAGGTTGACCTCGGGGAGCTTCGTCGCCGGGTCGATGCTGACCGGGGCCGCGCCGTACGGCTGGTTGACGGTGACGTCGGCGAGGTAGTTGAGCATCTTGCTGCCGCGGTCGCCGCTGCCCCGGGCCCGGAGCAGCTGGGGGTGGGTCTCGATGAACGACGTGGTCACGTGGCCGGCCGCGAAGTCGGGGTCGGCGAGCACGGCCTGGAGGAACGGGATGTTGGTGGAGACGCCCCGGATGCGGAACTCGGCGACCGCCCGTCGTGCCTTCTCGACGGCCTTGTCGAAGGTCCGGGCGCGACAGGTGAGCTTGGCCAGCATCGAGTCGAAGTGCGCCGAGACCTCGGCGCCGGTGTAGACCGTGCCGCCGTCGAGGCGGACGCCACCACCGCCGGGGGAGCGGTACGTCGTGATCACGCCGGTGTCGGGCCGGAAGTTGTTGGCCGGGTCCTCGGTGGTGATCCGGCACTGGAGGGCGGCGCCGCGGAGCTGGACGGTGTCCTGCGAGAGACCGAGGTCGTCGAGGGTCTCGCCGGAGGCGATCCGCAGCTGCGCCTGCACCAGGTCGACGTCGGTGACCTCCTCGGTGACCGTGTGCTCGACCTGGATCCGCGGGTTCATCTCGATGAAGACGTAGTTGCCGTCCGGGTCGAGCAGGAACTCGACCGTGCCGGCGTTGCGGTAGCCGATCTCCTGGGCGAAGCGCACCGCGTCGGCGCACATGCTCTCCCGGATCGCGGGGTCGAGGTTGGGGGCCGGGGCGATCTCGATGACCTTCTGGTGCCGCCGCTGGACCGAGCAGTCCCGCTCGAAGAGGTGGATGACGTTGCCCGCGCCGTCGGCGAGGATCTGCACCTCGATGTGGCGCGGCTCGACGACGGCCTGCTCGATGAAGACCGTGGGGTCGCCGAAGGCGCCCTCGCCCTCGCGCATGCAGGTCTCGACGGCCTCGCGCAGGTCCTTCGGGTCGTCGACGCGCCGCATGCCGCGGCCCCCGCCGCCGGCGACCGCCTTCACGAAGAGCGGGTAGGGCAGCTCGGAGGCCGACTCGACCAGGGCGTCGACGTCGGTGGAGGGCTCGACCGACGCGAGGGTCGGTACGCCGGCCGCCTTGGCCGCCGCGATGGCCCGGGCCTTGTTGCCCGTCAGGGTCAGCACCTCGGCGGTGGGACCGATGAACGTGATGCCGGCGTTGGCGCAGGCCTCGGCGAGGGCGGGGTTCTCCGAGAGGAACCCGTAGCCGGGGTAGACCGCGTCGGCACCGGCGCGGACCGCCACGGCGACGATGGCCTCGGGGTCGAGGTAGGCGCGCACCGGGTGGCCGCGCTCGCCGATCTCGTAGGCCTCGTCGGCCTTGAGCCGGTGCTCCGACCAGCGGTCCTCGTACGGGAAGACGGCAACCGTCCGGGCGCCGACCTCGTACGCCGCGCGGAGGGCGCGGATCGCGATCTCGCCACGGTTGGCAACGAGCACCTTGGTGAACATGGGCACATGCTATGAGCCCGGGCCGTCAGGACCGACAGGTCCGTGCTCCGGCGAGACAGGGTGCGGCGCGTCTGTCACCCGGGCGAAACGCTGCTGTCGACGGCCGACCGTGACGTCGATGGTGCACCGCGCGGGAGGCTAGGGACCGGTCCGGACCGGTTCCGCGTCGAGGAACTGACCCAGCAGCTCGGGGTGCGCCGCGAGGGCGAGCGCCAGCGCGGCGGCGTCGGGTACGTCGGGCACGGTGACGGCCTGGCGACCGCCGGCGGTGGTGGCGACCAGCGAGAGCAGGCCGGCGCGGCGCTGGAACCAGGTCGACCGGAAGTTCCATCCGATCACCCCGCCGACCTCGAGCGCCTCGCGGCGCCGGTCGAGACTGCCCGACCGGGCGACGACGTGCCCGTCGACCAGGGCGTGGCCGAGCGCCCGGGCACGGTCGGCGGCCAGCGCCAGCGCGACCGGCACGCCGAGGGCGACGACGGCCAGGAGCCACGCTGGGATGTCGGTCAGCAGCACGAGGAGCAGCGCGGCGGCGAGCGCCGCGACGGCCGGCGTCAGCGCGCGGGTGAAGCGGCGGGTGCGCGCCCGTGGCCCGTGGCCGACGAGGGGTGTCGTCAGCGGGCTGTCGGTGCCGAGGACGGCGCCCGCGACGCCCACGACGACGCTGCGCGGGGCGGGCGGCACGAGGAGCGAGCTGACGGCCTGCCGGCGGTCGAGCCCGGTGACGATCGCCGACGCACGACCGCCCCCGGCCAGGCGCAGGCCGAGCGGCTCGCCGACGCTGACGCCGCGGACCCGCTCGTCGTCGAGCGTCGTCTCGCGGGTGGTCAGCAGCCCCCGGCGCAGGTGCCAGGCGCCGCCGCGCGCCGAGCCGGTGTGGGTGAGCGTGAAGCCCCAGTTGGTGAGCAGGTAGCCGCCGATCGACAGCGCCGCGACGACGAGCACGAGGGCGATCAGCCCGAGCGGCACGGCCGCCCACACCGACCAGCCCGATGCGTCGTCGGCGAACCGCTGCGGGTCGAGCCGGTTGAAGCCGCCGAACGTGTTGACGGCCTGGGTGATCACGCCGAGGGTCGCGGCGGCGATGACGAGTCCCGAGCTGGTCAGCGGGGCGAAGCGGACCCAGGCCGGGTCGAACACGAGCACCGTCCGGTCCGCGGGCCGGGGCCGGTCCGTGGTGCCGGCCGGGTCGGTGCCGCCCACCGGCAGGAGGTCCGCGCGCAGCTGGCGGGCGCGGTCGGTCGGCAGCCCGTCGAGGTCGAGCCGGTCCTCGTCGTCGTTCGAGGCGGTGCCGGTCCCGACCCGGACCGTGGTCAGGCCGAGCAGCCGGTGGATGGGGGAGGCGGTGATGTCGACGGTCCGCACCCGGTCGAGCGGCGTCGACAGGACGTGCCGGTTCACCAGGCCGCGCCGCAGCTCGACCCGCTGGTCGGCGATCCGGAAGTACGTCGTGAAGTAGCGCATCACGCCGAGCGAGACCGGGACCACGATCCCGAAGAACTGCCACCAGTCGCCGCTGCCCCCGGAGGCCGTCCCGGCGACGAAGAGACCGACCAGGACGGGCAGGAAGCGGATCAGCTCCTTGACCGGGTGGACGAGCAGCATCCGCGGGTCGAGCCGCTGCCACTCGTCCGGCAGGGAACGGTCGGTGCCGAGATCGGTCACGTGGCGTCGCCGGGGACGGTGTCGGCCTTGATCGTGAGCTCGTCGACCAGCGCGAGCGCGCGGAGGCGGTCCAGCCCCGCGATCTCGAGCGCCCCGGCCGCCGAGGCGGTGGTGACCGTGACCGTGGAGAGCCTGAAGAGGCGCGAGACCGCGCCCTCCGCGTGGTCGACGGTCTGGATCCGCGACATCGGCGCGATCCGGCGCTCGCGGGCCCACCACCCGGTCTGGGTGTAGACGGCCGTGTCCGTGACCTCCCAGCGGTGCACGGCGAAGCGCCAGCGCGGCACGACCACGACGTACGCCACGATCGCGAGCGCCGCGAGCGCCACGGCCCACCAGGGGATCGGCACCCAGTCGGTGGCCGGCCCGACGACGATCAGGGCTGCCAGCACCACCGTGCCCTCGAGGCCGGCCGTGAGGGTCCACATCGACCTGGCCCGCGGGCTCACGCGTTCGCGGGGCTCTCGGAGGCGAGGCGCGGACATGCAACCGAATCTACGGGCTGTGCGTACCACCCACATGAGCAGGCTGACCACGATGAACGCGCTGGCGCTCGCCGGCGGGGTGCTGGCCGTCGTGCCCCCGGCGCAGGCAGCGGCCCCGACCTGCCGACCGGATCGTGGTGCAGTGCGGTCTCGAGGTGTCGGCACGCCGTACGACGACGTGCTCCTCGTCAGCGCCGGGCGCCGCGTCGGACCACGACGTCGTCGACGGCGGTCGGAGCACTCCGGCCAGCCGTCCCAGGTCTACGGCGACGGCGGCCAGGAGGGCCGGGACACCTGCCTGAACGCTGAGGTCGTCGACAGCTGCGAGGCCCTCAGTCCTTGATCTCGCAGACGACGGCGCCGTTGCCGACGGTGGCGCCGACCTCGGCGGTGAGGCCGGTGACGGTGCCGGCCTTGTGGGCCTTGAGGGGCTGCTCCATCTTCATCGCCTCGAGGACCACGATGACGTCGCCCGAGGCGACCTCCTGACCCTCCTCGACGGCGATCTTGACGATGGTGCCCTGCATCGGGCTGGTGACGGCGTCACCGCTGGCGGCGGCCCCGGCCTTCTTGCCACCCGCGCGCTTGGGCTTCTTGGCGCCTCCGGCAGGCCCGGCGGCGATCCCGCCGAGGCCGCCGGGGATGACGACCTCGAGCCGCTTGCCGCCGACCTCGACGACCACGGTCTGCCGCTCGCCCTGCTCCTCGGCCTCGGCCGAGTCGCCGGCGTACGGCTCGATCTGGTTGTCGAAGTCGGTCTCGATCCACTGGGTGTAGACGTCGAAGGAGCCCTCGCCGGACGGGTTCGACGGACCGACGTACGCCGGGTCGCGCACGACCGCCTGGTGGAAGGGGATGACCGTCGGCATGCCGTCGACAACGAACTCGTCGAGCGCGCGCCGCGAGCGCTCCAGCGCCTGGGTGCGGTCGCGGCCCGAGACGATCAGCTTGGCGATGAGGGAGTCGAACGCACCGGGGATCGTCTCGCCGTTCTCGTAGCCGCCGTCCAGCCGGATGCCGGGGCCGCTGGGCGGGCTCCACGCGGAGAGGGTGCCGGGGGCGGGCATGAAGTTGCGGCCGCCGTCCTCGGCGTTGATGCGGTACTCGATGGAGTGGCCGCGGATCTCCGGGTCGTCGTAGCCGAGCTCTTCGCCGGCCGCGATCCGGAACATCTCGCGCACCAGGTCGATGCCGGTGACCTCCTCGGAGACGCAGTGCTCGACCTGGAGCCGGGTGTTGACCTCGAGGAAGGAGATCGAGCCGTCCTGGGCGACCAGGAACTCGCAGGTGCCGGCGCCGTAGTAGCCGGCCTCCTTCAGGATGCGTTTGGAGGACTCGTAGAGCTCGGTGACCTGCTCGTCGGACAGGAACGGCGCGGGCGCCTCCTCGACCAGCTTCTGGTTGCGGCGCTGCAGGGAACAGTCGCGGGTCGAGACGACCACGACGTTGCCGTGCTGGTCGGCGAGGCACTGGGTCTCGACGTGGCGCGGCTTGTCGAGGAACTTCTCCACGAGGCACTCGCCGCGACCGAACGCGCTGACCGCCTCGCGGACCGCCGACTCGAAGGCGTCGGGGATCTCCTCGAGGGTGCGCGCGACCTTGAGGCCGCGGCCACCGCCGCCGAAGACGGCCTTGATCGCGATCGGCAGGCCGTTCTCCTCGGCGAAGCGCACGGCTTCGTCGGCGTCGGTCAGGGCGTCCTTGGTGCCGGGCGCGAGCGGCGCGTTCGCCTTCACCGCGATGTGCTTGGCCTTGGCCTTGTCGCCCAGAGCCTCGATCGCGGCCGGCGGGGGACCGATCCAGATCAGGCCGGCGTCGATCACGGCCTGGGCGAAGTCGGCATTCTCGGCGAGGAAGCCGTAGCCCGGGTGCACCGAGTCGGCGCCGGACTTCTCGGCGACCGCGATGATCTTGGCGATGTCGAGGTAGGAGTCGGCCGGGGTCGACCCGCCCAGCGAGTGGGCCTCGTCGGCCAGCCGTACGAAGAGCGCGTCGCGGTCGGGCTCGGCGTAGACCGCCACGCTGCCGATCCCGGCGTCCTTGCAGGCGCGAATCACGCGGACCGCGATCTCCCCGCGGTTGGCGATGAGGACCTTCTGCAGTCCCTTGCTCTCCGGCACGTGAACACTCCGCTCTGGTCGCAACGATCTCCGCCGGGCAGGGTATCGCTCGTTCCGCCGGCCGGGACCTCAGGGCTCATGTGGCACATGTCGCACCGGGCCGGCCGCGGGTCCGGCCCCGGCCGGGACAGAGGTCCCGACCGGGGCCGGACAAGGTGCGTACTGCTGGCCGCTGGGTCAGCGGCCGGCCTTGTCGCCGAAGACCACCGGCGCCTTCACGGTCAGCGAGTACTTGCCGTACTGCGTGACCGTCTCGCTCGGGTCGTCCATCGTGACCAGCGCCGCGACCGTCGTGGCGTTGGGGCCGATGACCTTGCGGAGCTGCTTGCCGCTGATCGAGCCCTTGAAGGACTTGTCGATCGCGAGGTCGTGGTACCAGGCGACCTTGCCGTCGGTGATGCCGACGAGCTGGACCGTCCAGTCCGGGACCTGGACCGGGTGCACCTGGGTGATGGTCTTCCACCCGCTCAGCGAGCCGCTCGGGAGGCTGGTGCCCGCGACGTCGATGTCACGGACCCAGAAGCCGCCCTCGTTGACGCCCGAGTCGGTGATGTAGCGGAAGCCGAGCAGCACCTTCTTGCCGGCGTACGCCGACAGGTCGGCCGTCTCCGTCTTCCACTCGCCCGAGTCGCCGGTGAGGCCCGGCAGCTCGGCCACGACGTTGGAGACGGCGCCGGGGTCGTGCTCCGAGGTGGTGTCCTCGGTCGCGAGCGACTTCCAGGTCTTGCCTCCGTTGGTCGAGACCTGGACGAACGCGTAGTCCCAGAGCTCCTCGGTGTCCCACAGGGCCTGGAAGGACAGCGTCCCGCCGGCGGCCGGCACGGTCACCGGGCGCACGATCGAGCGGTCGAGGTTCTCACCACAGCCGGAGTAGAGCGCCGGCGCGCCGGTGCCGTCCTCGACCGCACCGCAGGTGGTGTCCTCGGTGGTCGCGTCGGGCGGGGTGGAGTCGACGGTCCACTCGACCGGGGTCGGGGCCAGGGTCGTGGCGCCGGTGAACCTGAGCCGGTCGATCTTCTTCGTGGTCAGCCAGTGGCCGGGCTTGCCGAGACGCACGTAGTCGGCGCCGTTCGGGGGTGCTCCCGGGCTGGAGTAGGACTGCGGGTTCGCCCAGTTGATCGAGCTGTTCAACGAGGAGGACGTGAAGTCCTTCTTCGACCCGCCCTTGACCGTGCCGCTCTTGTCGATGGCCGCGTCGAGCGCCATCGTCGTCATCCAGTCGTGGACGGTCTGCTGGGCGGTCTTCGTGGCGTGGAACTGCTTGAGCACCTTGGTGAGGCCCGCGAGGCCGTTCGCCTGCTGCGTGTGCAGCGCGCTCATGAAGTCCTCCCCGTAGTGGGAGAAGAGGTACATCATGAAGGAGTACGCCGCGCCGTAGTCGCAGAGCACCTCCGGGCCGCCCTGGTCCTGCCAGAGGGTGAGGGAGTTCTCGGCGCCGCCGTAGGACTCGGGCAGGTAGCCCTGGAAGCAGCCGATGTGGGAGTCGGCGTCCGGGTCGGTCGGCGGGAGCGTCGTGTCGACGTACCCGACCAGCGACTGGGCGTAGTCCGACAGGCCCTCGTTGACCCAGCTGGACTCGTCGGCGTCGACGTAGCTCTCCAGCAGGTGCTGGTACTCGTGGGCGAACGTGCCCTCGTAGTCACGCGGGCGCGGGGCGCCGTAGCCGCGGTCGTAGCCCTGCGACTGCGCGCACGCCACGTAGGCCGGGTCGTTGGAGTCGTCCGGCGGGTTGGCGCCGGTGCGGTGCAGCCAGTCGTTGGCGTCGATCGTCATGATGTTGCGGTCGAGGTACTGGTTGAACGTCGAGTAGAAGAACCCGGCGATGAACGTCTGCCCGTCCGGCGTGGAGGGGTCGTAGAAGTTCGCGTCCTTGACGTTGTCGACGAGGGTGACGATGTCGTCGGCCTGGTCGGCGGACACCTCGTAGTAGTCGGCGCTGCCGTCGGGGCCGGGGATCAGGTTGTTGGTGCCGCTGAGGCTCGGCGGCACGGAGAAGGACGCCGACTCCTTCGGGAAGATGTTGTCGTCGAACTCGGTGATGAAGCTGGCGACCTGGCCGTCGGTGATGTCCGTCATCCCCAGGTCGTTGCGGCAGTCACCCTCGGGGAACTTCGTGTCGACGGCGACCCACACCTGGATGTGGTCGCCGATGCCGCGCAGGACGTAGTCCTTGCGACCGATCGACCCGGTGGTGTCGTCGAGCGCCAGCCAGCTGCGGGTGTCACCGACGACCGGGTCGTGCGGTGCGCGCTTGGCGCCTGGCTGGACGCCGCGGTCGAGGGCCTTCGCGAGGCCGGACCTGGCAGGCAGCGCCTTGCCGTTGTTGTAGTCCGCGCCGACCTCTCGATGGTCCGAGCCGGGGGACGTGACAGAGGATCCTGCGGGGCGTGCGGTCCCGGGCTCGGCGATGGCCGAGTTCACGGGTGCGATGAGCGCTGCGGTGACGGCCGCGGCCGTCGCGGCGCCCAGGACGGCGCCGTACCTGCGATGCATGCGTGCTCCATGTCTACTCACGATGGCGCAGGGCGTCGACGGGGTGCCGAGATCTCCCTGCTTGACCGTCGCATGCAAGCCGGAGAAGTTCCTGTTGGCAAGAGGTTGGGCGAGAAATCGTCAGGCTTGTCATCAAAATGGGGGTCCGTCACCGCCTGTCGATCGACGACGCCGGCCGGTTAACAATCGCTAACCAAACGGGCTAGGGTGCGGGCATGAGCACTCAGTCGGCCTCTGGGCTGTCCCGCGAGCACGAGGAGTTCCGGCGCACCGTCCGCGCCTTCGCCGAGGCGGAGATCGCTCCGTACGCCGCGCAGTGGGACCGCGACCACCACTTCCCGGTCGACGTGGTGCGCAAGATGGGGGCGCTCGGGCTGTTCGGGCTCACCGCTCCCGAGGAGTACGGCGGCGCCGGCGACGACGGCGACTTCACGAGCCTGTGTGTCGCGATCGAGGAGATCGGCCGCGTCGACCAGTCGATGGGCATCACGCTCGAGGCGGCGGTCGGGCTCGGGATCAACCCGATCCTCACCTACGGCACCGAGGAGCAGCGTGCGACGTGGCTGCCCGACCTGGTCTCCGGCGAGCGGTTGGCCGGCTTCGGCCTGACCGAGCCGGGTGCCGGCTCCGATGCGGGGGCGACGAGGACGAAGGCGGTCGTCGAGAACGGCGAGTGGGTCGTCAACGGCGCCAAGCAGTTCATCACCAACTCCGGCTCCGAGATCACCAGCCTGGTCACGGTCACCGCGCGCACCGGCGAGCGCGAGGGCGCCAGGCCCGAGATCAGCACGATCATCGTGCCCAGCGGCACGCCCGGCTTCACCGCCGAGAAGGCGTACGACAAGCTCGGCTGGCATGCGTCCGACACGCACCCGCTGAGCTTCGAGGACGTCCGCGTGCCCGAGGCCAACCTGCTCGGCGAGCGCGGCCGCGGCTACGCCCAGTTCCTCGCGACGCTCGACGACGGCCGGGTCGCGATCGCCGCGCTCGCCGTGGGCTGCATCCAGGCCTGCCTCGACATGAGCGTCGAGTACGCCGGCGACCGGCAGACGTTCGGTGGCCCGATCGGCCGCAAGCAGGGTGTCGCGTTCCAGATCGCCGACCTCGAGGTGATGCTGCACGCCAGCCGCCTGCTCACCTATCGGGCCGCGGCGATGAAGGACGGCGGCGCTCCGGTGAAGGAGTTCAAGCAGGCCGCTGCGGTCGCGAAGCTCTACGCGACCGAGTCGGCGGTCACCGCCACCCGGATCGCCACCCAGGTGTTCGGGGGCTATGGCTTCATGGAGGAGTACCCCGTCGCCCGGTTCTACCGCGACGCGAAGGTCCTCGAGATCGGCGAGGGCACCTCCGAGGTCCAGCGGATGCTGATCGCGCGGGGGCTCG
Organism: Nocardioides sp.; assembly: GCA_025965275.1. Classification (GTDB taxonomy): domain Bacteria; phylum Actinomycetota; class Actinomycetes; order Propionibacteriales; family Nocardioidaceae; genus Nocardioides. The sequence goes on along the minus strand of JAOPXG010000011.1, from coordinate 6,573 downwards.
GCCTGCCGGTCGAGTGATGGGTGGTGGTGTGACCACCGCCATGCCGGGGTACGGGTCCGGGGTCGACCCCGACTCGGAGGTGTCCCCGTGGTTCCGTCGTTCCTCGCCCGCGACCGCATCGTCGCCGGCCCCGGCCACAGCCGCTGGCTGATCCCGCCGGCGGCCCTCGCCGTCCATCTGTGCATCGGTCAGGTGTACGCGACCAGCGTCTACAAGACCGCGCTCGTCGAGCGCTTCGACAGCAGCCTCACGGCCGTCGGCCTGATCTTCTCGATCGCGATCGTGATGCTCGGGCTCTCGGCCGCGGTGTGCGGCACCTGGGTCGACCGCCACGGCCCCCGCGCGGCGATGTTCACCGCCGCCTGCTTCTGGGGCACGGGCTTCCTCGTGGCGGCGCTCGGGATCGGCATCGGCCAGCTGTGGCTCGTCTACCTCGGGTACGGCGTGATCGGCGGCATCGGTCTCGGCATCGGCTACATCTCCCCGGTCTCGACGCTCATCAAGTGGTTCCCCGACCGCCCCGGGCTCGCGACCGGCATGGCGATCATGGGCTTCGGCGGCGGTGCGCTGATCGCCAGCCCGTTGAGCGCCCGGCTGATGGCGCTCTACGACAGCGGGTACGACCCCACCGACCCCGCCTCGATCGCCAGCGGGCACGCGGTGACGATGCTGTTCGTCACCCTCGGCATCGTCTACTTCGCGTTCATGATGTTCGGCGCGTTCACGATCCGGGTGCCCGCGGCCGACTGGCAGCCCGAGGGCTGGGATCCGTCCCAGGTCGCGGCGAAGAAGCTGGTCACCACCGCGAGCGTGTCCGCGGCCAACGCCATCAAGACCCCGCAGTTCTGGCTGCTGTGGGTCGTGCTGTTCTGCAACGTCACCGCTGGCATCGGCATCCTCGAGCAGGCGTCCCCGATGATCCAGGACTTCTTCCGCGACGACAGCGGCACCTCGTCGGTGAGTGCCACGGCCGCCGCCGGCTTCGTGGGCCTGCTGTCGCTGGCCAACATGGCCGGCCGGTTCACGTGGTCCTCGACGTCCGACCTCGTGGGCCGCAAGCCGATCTACGTGATCTACCTGGGCGGCGGGATGGTGCTCTACTTCCTGCTCGCGACGGCCGGCACCAGCTCGATGGGGCTCTTCGTGCTCCTCGCCGCGGTGATCATCTCCTTCTACGGCGGTGGGTTCGCGACCGTCCCGGCGTACCTCCGCGACCTGTTCGGCACCTTCGAGGTGGGCGCGATCCACGGCCGGCTGCTGATCGCCTGGTCCGCGGCCGGCGTGGTCGGCCCCTTGATCGTCAACGGCTTCCTCGACTCGCAGGGCACCCCCGGTGAGCTGACCGCTGCCGCCTACCGGCCGGCGTTCTTCACCATGGTCGGCGTCCTCGCCGTCGGCTTCGTCGCCAACCTGCTGATCAAGGCCGTGGACCCCCGCTTCCACGAGCCCGAGACGACCGAGCAGAAGGAGAGGAGTGCGGTATGACCGCCCGCATCGCGATCGCCTGGTCCCTCGTCGGGATCCCGCTGGCCTACGGACTGGTGGAGACGCTCCGCAAGGCCGCCGACCTGTTCACGGGGTGAGCGGCTAGCCTTTTCGCATGGGTAGCCGCGGGCGTCGGGTCTTCACCGAGGCCTATCGGTTCCTGGCCGTCGGCGGGATCGCGACGATCGTCGCGTTCGTCATCTTCAACTTCCTGCTCCACGGGTTCAACACCGGCCACCACGCGCTGCTCGACGGCCAGCCCTACCTCGCCTACGTGATCGCCAACCTGGTCGGCATGGCGGTGAGCTACCGCGGCAGCCGGACCTGGGTGTTCAAGGACCGTCCGCCACGCTCCGCCGACGGCGGTCGGACGGCGTTCATCCTGATCAACCTGGTCACGATGCTGATCCCGATCGGGTTGCTGTGGCTCAGCCGCAACGTCCTGAACCTCGACGACCCGTACTCCGACAACGTGTCGGCGAACGTGATCGGGCTGTTCCTCGGCCTGATCGCCCGGTTCTACCTGTTCCGCACGTTCGTGTTCCAGCGGCCGGTGCACCTGCCCGACCTGATGCACAACCCGCTCCAGGTCTTCGAGCTCAGCGAGCTCAGCGAGCTCGGCGACGTCGCGCCGCTCGACGACCTCGACGACGTGGTCGACCCGGAGGACCCGGACCAGCCCGACTCCGTCAACGAGCGGCCCACAGGTCGGTCCAGGAGTGGCCCAGCTCCGCGACCAGGTCCCTGACCAGCGGCAGGCTCACCCCGACCACGTTGTGGTGGTCGCCCTCGATCCCGGTGACGAACGCGCCGCCGAGGCCGTCGACGGTGAACGCGCCGGCCACGGCGAGCGGCTCGCCGGTCGCGACGTACGCGGCGATCTCGTCGTCGCCGACGTCCGCGAAGTGCACCGTCGTCGACGCCGTCGCCGCGGCGACGCGGCCGCTCGCGGTGTCGCGCAGGCTGTGGCCGGTGTGCAGCACGCCGGACCGGCCGCGCATCGCGCGCCAGCGCCGGGTGGCGTCCTCGGCGTCGTCCGGCTTGCCGTAGGCCTCGCCGTCGAGGTCGAGCACCGAGTCGCACCCCAGCACCAGGACTCCGTCGGGTACGTCGTCGCGGCCCGCCACCGCGTCGCACTTGAGCTCCGCGAGCTGCAGGGCGAGCTCCGCCGGCGGGAGCCCGTCGAGCTGCGACTCGTCGATCCCGGAGACGATCACCACTGGCTCGATGCCGGCGCTGCGCAGCGTGGCCAGGCGGGCGGGGGACTGGGACGCGAGGACGAGTGTGGTCACGCCTGCGATTCAAGCAGTTCGAGGGCGTCCCCGAACGCGCAGGTCGTGAGCGCCGTCAGCGGGTGGCCGGGCTCGAGGTGCTCGGGTGCGCGCATCGAGATCATCACGTTGAGCAGCATCCCGTAGGCCACGAAGTCCCGGGCCCGCTCGTCGTCCCACCCGGTGCGTTTGATCGTCGCAAACACCTCGCCCATGCACTGCCGGGCGGCCGCGGCGATCTCGTCGACGCCTCCGGCCGTGAAGCCGTGCATCATCACCTGGAGGAAGTCGTGGTCCTCGAGGAGCTCGGTGTAGGCCAGCCCCATCCGCGCCTTGTCGTCCTCGCTGTCCGGGTCGAACGGGCCCTCGTCGAGCACCGCCTCGAAGGCGTCGCGGATCCGGCCGACCGCGCGCTGGAACACCTCGAGGAAGAGGTCGAGCTTCGTCCCGAACATGCGGACGACGTACGGCTGGGAGACGCCGGCCTCCTTGGCGACGGCGTCGGTGCTGGTGCCGGCGTAGCCGCCCCGGGCGAAGGCCCGGGTCGCCGCCTGGATCACGAGCTCCCGGCGGTCCTCGGCGGCCATCCGGCTGACTTTCCCGACATTCATGCTTGACATGTTATCAGTCGATTACTTAGAGTTCCAAGCTAAGTAATCATTCGATGCCTTCTTCCGATGGAGACGCTCATGTCCACCCTCGACGCACCCCGGGTCGCCCTCCCGGAGCCGGTCGCGGCCCGCCCCCGGCGACACGTGCCGGTCTGGCTCGCGATCGTCGCCGCCTCGCTCCCGATGTTCATGGCGACGCTCGACAACCTGGTGATGACCAGCGCGCTGCCGGTGATCGATGCCGACCTGCACGCCTCGATCGGCCAGCTGTCCTGGTTCATGAACGCCTACACGCTGACGTTCGCGACCTTCATGCTCCCCGCGGCCACCCTGGGCGACCGCCTCGGTCGGCGCCGGGTGATGCTCGCCGGGACCACCCTCTTCACGCTCGCCTCGATCGCGTCGGCGCTGAGCACGACGTCGGAGGCGCTGATCGCGGCCCGCGCCGTCCAGGGCCTCGGCGCCGCGGCGATCATGCCGCTGTCGCTCACCCTGCTGGCCGCGGCCGTGCCGCCGGTCATGCGGGCGGCCGCCATCGGCATCTGGGGTGGTGTCTCCGGGCTCGGGGTCGCCCTCGGACCGGTCATCGGCGGCGCCGTCGTCGAGGGCGTGAGCTGGCAGGCCATCTTCTGGCTGAACGTGCCCGTCGCGCTCGTCGCCGTCCCGCTCCTGCTGGTGGCGATCCCCGAGTCTCGCGGCCTGTGGCAGCGGCTCGACGTCGCCGGCACGCTGCTGCTCGGCGGCGCCGTCTTCCTCGGCATCTGGGGCATCGTGCACGGCAACGACGACGGCTGGAGCAACCCGCGGGTGGTGGTCCCGCTCGTGCTCGCGGGCGCGCTGCTGCCGGCGTACTTCCTCTGGGCGCGGGGTCGCTCCTACGCCGTGCTCCCGCTGCGGCTGTTCTCCGAGCGCAAGTTCACGGTCGCCAACGTGATCTTCCTGATGTTCACGCTCGGCATGTTCGGCGCGGTCTTCCTGCTCGCGCAGTACCTCCAGATCGTGCAGGGCTACAGCCCGCTCGAGGCCGGTGTGCGCACGCTGCCGTGGACCGCGGCGCCGATGGTGGTCGCCCCGATCGCCGGTGCCCTGGTCGGCCGACTCGGCTACCGGTCGCTGCTCCTGACCGGGCTGGTCCTCCAGTGCGTGTCGCTGGTCTGGTTCGCCGCGATCACCGAGAACGGCTCCGGCTACTCGTCGTTCCTGGCGCCGCTGATCATGGCCGGCGTCGGCATGGGGCTGGTCTTCGCGCCCGGCGCCTCGATGGTGCTCGACGGGCTGCCGGACGACGACTTCGCGATCGCCAGCTCGGCGAACTCCACGATCCGGGAGTTCGGTGTCGCCCTCGGCATCGCGGTCCTGGTCGCGGTCTTCCTCGGCAACGGCGGCGAGCTCACGCCGATCGGGTACGACGGCGCGATCGGCCGGGCGCTGCTCACCGGCGCTGCCGCCGTCGCGGTCGCCGCGGTCGCCGCACTCTTCGCCCCCGGTCGCGCACGCCCCTCCCAGGACTGACCGGGCCGAAGCCCCGGCCGTCTCGCTCCGGCGAGGCGGTCGGGGGTTTGCCGCGTCGTCTCCGGCATGATGGCGCGGTGCACCGACGGCCCCTCCAGCTCCTCGCTGCCGCCCTGGTCGGTGTCCTCGCCCTCGGAGCCTGCTCGGGGAGCGACAGCGGCGACCCGGACAGCCCCGGCAGTGGCAGCGCCGACGCCCAGACCGCGAACCCGTACGCGGGGCGCGACGCCTACGCCGACCCGGACTCCCGGACCGCGGGGGCGGCAGCGAAGGCCAAGGCGGACGGCGACACCGACACGGAGCGGGTGCTCGAGCGACTCGCCTCGATCCCGCAGGGGATCTGGTTGACCCCCGAGCAGTACCCCGCCGGCGCGGTCGGTCCGTTCGTCCAGGGCGTCGTCGACGCCGCCGACACGTCCGGCGAGGTGCCGACGTTCGTCGTCTACGGCATCCCCGACCGCGACTGCAGCGGCGGGTTCTCCGGCGGCGGGCTGCCCGCCGACCAGTACGGTCCCTGGGTGCAGGAGATCGCCGACGCCGCCGCCCACGGCGACCACGCCGTGGTCGTCGTCGAGCCGGACGCGCTCGCCTCCTCCCTGGAGTGCGACAGCAGCGCGGAGCGGGTGCGGCTCATCAGGGACGCCGTCGACCGGCTGCGCGCGGACGGCGTCACGACGTACGTCGACGGCGGCCACTCGAACTGGGTCGAGCCGGCCAAGCTCGCCGACCTCCTGGAGCAGGTCGGCGTCGAGGACGTGCGCGGCTTCGCGACCAACGTCGCCAACTACCAGACGAACGACGACGAGGTTGCGTACGCCGAGAAGCTGAGCGCCCTGGTCGGCGGCGCGCACTACATCGTCGACACCGGCCGCAACGGCTTCGGATCGACCGACGACTGGTGCAACCCGTCGGGTCGCGCGTTCGGCACCGAGCCGACGGTGTCGACCGACGGCGAGCACCTCGACGCCTACCAATGGATCAAGCCCCCGGCCGAGAGTGACGGGGAGTGCGGAGGCGGTCCGGCCGCCGGTGAGCTCTGGCCCGAGCGGGCGCTCGAGCTCGCCGCGGCGTCCGGGTGGTGAGAAATCCCGTCGGTTCCGGTCCAACCGGCACGCATTCGTCGGTCCTGCGTCCGCCGGGCCCGTCCCCGTTGTTAGCATTCCGCCCATGCAACCTGGCAGCGACTGGGTGGCCGTCATCATCGAGGACGACCCCGACGTGCGCGACTTGATCGACATCGTCTTGACCCAGTCCGGCTTCCGTACGGTCGTCACGGAGAACGGACCGGACGGTGTCGACGCCGTGCGCGCCCACGATCCGCTGATCACGACGCTCGACGTGAACATGCCGGGGATGGACGGGTTCGCCGTCGCGAAGCGCCTGCGCGAGTTCAGCAGCACCTACCTGATCATGATCACGGCGCTCGCCGACGAGATCGACGTGGTCCAGGGCTTCGAGGCCGGTGCGGACGACTACCTCGTGAAGCCGTTCCGTCCGCGTGAGCTGCGCGCCCGCGCCGACTCGATGCTCCGCCGCCCGCGGGTCCGCATGGACACGCCCGGAGGCTGGGCCGCCGAGGAGGCCGAGCCCGCCGCTCCTCCCGCGGAGCCGCAGCAGGAGTCGTGGGCGGCCGCCGCGGCGCGCGACCTGGCCGCGCAGTCCTCCCCGATGCCGCCGCTGCAGCCGTTGCAGCA
>JAOPXG010000376.1 GCA_025965275.1 Nocardioides sp. | reverse complement strand
GCGCAGCGCGGCCGGCACGTCGGCCCCGACCCGGAACGCCTCGGCGACCGGCGCCATCGGCGGCCAGGCGGTGGCCGCCCGGTCGAGCGCCTCACCGGGCGGGCGACCCGCGCCGAGCTCGCTCGCGAGCAGCTCGCAGGTCTCGAGGACGTGGCCGCTCACGCGCTCGGCGGCACGTCGGCCGTGGCGCCCACGCCACAGTCCGGCCGAGCCGGCCGCCGCGGCCGCGCCGATGAGGGCCAGGGCACCGAGCTGCGGGGCGGCCGCCACGACGACGCCCGCGCCCACGAGCAGTGCGGCGAGCCCGAGGCGCCCGATCGGGGCTGCGGAGCCGGGCGTCGGGTCGAGCCGGGCGGACGGCCGGATCAGCAGCACGACAGCCAGCACCGCACAGCCGACGGCGAGCCCGGTCATCGGTCCAGCCTGGCGGCGAGTGCCGCCGCACCGGGCCCCGGGACGCTGCGACCACCGTCGTCGACCCGCAGCGCCGAGACCATCGACACCAGTCCGTCGGCGCCCCGCTCGGGCACGGCGACCTCACGCAGCCGCCGCACGCCGTCGGGGCCACGGGCGAGGTGGAGCACGGCGTGGACCGCCGAGGCGAGCTGGCTGTGGGCGGCGTCGCGACCCAGGCCGGCGGCCAGCGCGAGCGCCTCGACCCGAGCCGGGACGTCGGCTGCGGAGTTGGCGTGGAGGGTGCCGCAGCCGCCCTCGTGCCCGGTGTTGAGGGCAGCGAGCAGGTCGACGACCTCGCCGCCGCGGACCTCCCCCACGACCAGCCGGTCGGGTCGCATCCGCAGCGCCTGCCGCACCAGCACCCGCACCTCGACCGCGCCGGCGCCCTCGATGTTGGGCGGCCGACCCTCGAGGGCGACGACGTGCGGGTGGTCGGGGCGCAGCTCGCTCGCGTCCTCGACGAGCACGATCCGCTCGTCGGCGGCGACGCGTGACAGCAGCGCGGCGAGCAGCGTGGTCTTGCCGGACCCGGTGCCGCCGCTGACCAGGAAGGCCAGCCGCGCGTCGACGATCGCCTGCAGGATCCGGGCGGTGTCGGGGGTCAGGGTGTCGAGCCCGACCAGCTCGTCGAGGTCGAAGGTGCGCTGGCGGGGCACCCGCAGCGACACGAGGGTGCCGGGCCGGGCGAGCGGCGCGAGGACGGCGTGGAAGCGGGTGCCGTCGGGCAGCCGCAGGTCGACGTACGGCGTGGCGTCGTCGAGCCGTCGGCCGCCGAGTGCGGCCAACCGCTGGGCCAGCCGCCGCACCGAGGCCTCGTCGGGGAACCGCACCGGGGTGAGCTCGAGGCCGGAGCCGCGGTCGAGGTAGACGTGGTCGGCGCCGTTGACCAGGACGTCGGTCACGTGCGGCGTCCGCAGCAGCGGCTCGAGGGGTCCGGCGCCGACCACGTCACGGCGCAGCGCCTCGTGGACCGCGAGCACCGTGGCGTCGCCGACCGGCCGACCGGTCTCGCGGAGCGCCTCGGCCACGCGGTGCGGCGTCAGCTCACCCGGGCTGCGGGCCAGCCGGTCGCGGACCGCCTCGAGGTCGTCGAGGGGTACGGCGCTCATGCTGCGGCGGCGCGGAGGAGGAGCAGCTGGTCGAGCACCTCGGTCGCCGCCCGACCGAGCGACCCGCGGCGGGAGCGGACCGGTCCGAGCCCGAGGTCGATCGCCTCGCCCAGCCCACGCTGGTCGGCCATCGTGGCGAGCACGGGGATGCCGGTGGCCCGCGCGACAACCTGCGGGTCGATGCCGCCGCCGCGCACGACCAGGCGGACGGTGGTGGGGTCGGGATGGCGCGCGCAGATCCGGACCGCGGAGGCCACGCCGGCGACGGTCGGCACGACCACGACGAGGAGCCGGTCGCAGCGCGCCGCGACCTCGTCGACGACCGGGTCGGCCGTGCGCGGCAGGTCGACGACGACCAGGTCGTGGCCGCGCTTCGCCGCGGACAGCACCTCGCGGACGGCGAACGCCTGGAGGGAACCGGGTGTCCCGGCGTGCCAGGTGAGGGCGCCGAGGCCCTCGCGGCGCGGCAGCGCCTCGCGCAGCGAGCGGGCGCTGAGCCGGCCGGTCGTCTGGCAGAGGCCGTCCCACCGCACCCCGTCGCGGTCCTCGAGCCCGAGGACCCGGTCGACCCCGGGCCCCAGCGGGTCGGCGTCGACGACCACCGCCCGGCCGCGGCGCGCAGCCAGCTGCCCGAGGGCGCACGCGAAGGTCGTCGCGCCCGCACCGCCGCTGCCGCCGACCACACCGACCACGAGGCCGGCGGCCGGCGCTCCCCCGCCGGCGTCGCCGAGGTCGGTGAGGGTCTCGGTCAGCCAGGCCTCGGAGCGCGGCAGCTGGGCGACACTCTCGGCCCCCACGTCGAGCGCGACCCGGAACATCACGTCGGGCACCGGCCCCCAGGCCGCGACGTACACCCCCGGGCGGCGAGCCGGCGAGATCCGCGCCATCTCCTCGGCGACGTCGGCGCCGACCAGCACCAGCGGCGCGGCACTCCAGGCGCGCAGCGCGGACCCGCCGTCGATGGCGACATCGGGGGTGACGCCGGCGGCCGCGGCGAGGCGCAGCAGCTCGTCGAGGAGGGACTGGTCACGGGTGATGAAGAGAGGTGCGGTCATGCGGTGATGGTTCCCGCGGGCAGCATGGAGCCGAACCGGCCGGCGCGGCACCTGTGGAGAACCCGCCCGACATGGCGCCTGTGGACGGTTGCCGACCCCGGCGCACCTACGATTGCGCCATGGCGCCTCGCCCGACCGCGGCCTTCTTCGATCTCGACAAGACGATCATCGCCAAGTCGAGCACGCTCGCGTTCAGCAAGCCCTTCCAGGCGGGCGGCCTGATCTCCCGGCGCGCGGTGCTGCGCTCGGCGTACGCCCAGTTCGTCTACCTCGTCGGCGGCGCCGACCACGACCAGATGGAGAAGATGCGGCAGTTCATGTCGCAGCTCTGCGCCGGCTGGGACGTCGCCACGGTCCGCGAGATCGTCGCCGACACCCTGCACAACATCGTCGACCCCCTCGTGTACGACGAGGCCGTGTCGCTGATCGAGGAGCACCGGCTCGCCGGCCGCGACGTCGTGATCGTGTCGGCGTCCGGCACCGAGGTCGTGGAGCCGATCGCCGAGATGCTCGGCGCCCACCGGGTGATCGCGACCCGGATGGAGGTCTCCGACGGCTGCTACACCGGCGGCATCGAGTACTACGCGTACGCCGAGGAGAAGGCGCGCGCGATCGAGGAGCTCGCCGACACGATGGGCTACGACCTCGCGAACAGCTACGCCTACAGCGACTCGGTGACCGACGTCCCGATGCTCGAGGTGGTGGGCCACGCCTACGCCGTCAACCCCGACAAGGAGCTGCGCAAGGCGGCGGCCTCGCGGGGCTGGCCGGTGCTGGTGTTCACCAAACCGGTGGCGCTCCAGTCGCGGGTGACCTTCCCGCCCGCCAGGCCGACCCTGGCCGCGCTCGCGGTCGGCGGCGTGGTGGCCGTCGGCGGGGTGCTGTGGGCCAACGCCCGCAAGCGTCGCCTCGACGCCTGACCGCCGAGCACCACCCGGAAGTCTCCATCTGCCGGGTGTCGGCGTCGCGACCCAGCGTCCTGACATGGCCCCCACCCCGACCACACCTCCGACCATCGCGGTCCGGGTCGTCACGACGTACGACGACGCCAAGCCTGAGAGCGCCTTCACCCGGGAAGTCAAGCCTTGAACGTCCGGTCGAACAGGCGTAGACAGGCAGGGAAGAACTAAACAGCAGCACGTGAGCCTGGTACCCACGCGGCGATCTACCCTTCGTTGAGGGCGCTTGCCACCGGGAACTCCCCGAGGCAGTAGTTAGATGTTGCACGCTTGGTAACCATCGCCTCACGTGTCAGCGGCGGCACCCGGACCAATCACATCGAGACAACCGGGTGCCGTTCGCATCTCCCGAGCGGTGAGCCGCGACGAAGGAACGGCTCAGGTGACCGGCCGCCTTCAGTCGGCCGCCCGCCGCAGCGGGCTCGCCTCGGCCCCGGCGGCGAAGGCCTCCGCGCCGTACAGCAGCCACGCCTGCACGCCCGCCGGCCCACCGTCGCGGTAGCCGCGCAGGTTGGACTCGTACGCCGCGCGCAGTGCCAGGTGCCCGGCCTCGGGCACGACCAGCGACTTCTCGTCGACGCCGCGCGCCACCAGCACCAGCCGCTCGGCGGCCCTCGCGACCAGCCCGTTGTGCGAGCCGAACGGCGCCGCGGTCACCAGGTCCGCGTGCACGAGCGCCGCGACCAGCAGCGCCGGCGCCGCGGTGGGAGCGGTCAGGAGCTCGGCGAGGGCCCGCAGCCGGTCCGAGGCGGCCTCGTCCCGGGGCCGTCCGAGCCGGTCGTCGGGGACGGTCCCCGCGCCGGCGAGCGCGTGCAGGCGGGCGAACGCCTGCAGCGGCGAACGACCCAGCGCCGGCGCCAGCGAGAGCAGCTCGGTCGACACCCGCAGCGCGGCCTGGGCGGTCTCGTCACCGCCGCCCTCGCGCACCTCAGCCAGCGTGGAGGTCGAGCCCTCGAGGACCGCGCTCGCGTGCGCGCCCCGCAGCAGCGACTCGGCCGTCGTCTCCGGTGAGGTGCGGCGCAGGCCGCGGTCGCGCAGCATCACGTCGATCCCGTCGCGGGCCGAGGCGTACGCCGAGGGCACTCCCTCGAGGGACGTCAGCCAGGCCAGCGGATCCGTGCTCATGGGCGGCACGCTAGCGCCTGCCGGGGATCGTGCCGCGAGCCGGTACCGTGGCCGGTGATGAGTGACGAGACCCCCGACTGGGCGCGATCCTTCGGGTCGGTCGCCGAGGCCTACGAGCGTGGCCGACCGTCGTACCCCCGTGAGGCGGCCGCGTGGCTGGTCGGCGCCGAGCCGGTCACCGTCCTCGAGCTGGGCTGCGGCACCGGCAAGCTCACCGCCGAGCTGGTCGCGCTCGGGCACGACGTGCACGCGACCGACCCCGACCCCGCGATGCTCGCGATCCTCGAGCGTCGGCTGCCCGACGTACGCCGCTCCGAGGCGTCCGCCGAGGAGATCCCGCTCGCCGACCGCTCCGTCGACGTCGTGGTGTGCGCCCAGGCGTTCCACTGGTTCGACCTCGACCGCGCGCTGCCCGAGATCGCCCGGGTGCTCAAGCCCGGCGGGCGGCTCGCGCTGGTGTGGAACCAGCGCGACGAGCGAATCCCGTGGGTGCGCCGCCTCGGCACCCTGATCGGCACCCAGGACCAGCTCCGCGAGCCGGCCGACCCGCTCGTGGAGTCCGCGCTGTTCGGGTTCGTCGAGCAGGAGACCTTCCGCTTCTGGCAGACCGTCGACCGCCGCTCGATCCAGGACCTCGTGCTGTCGCGCTCCAACGTCGCGGTCCTCGACGAGGACGCCCGGGCGGCGAAGCTCGCCGAGGTGCTGGCGCTGTACGACGACTACGGCCGGGGCATGGACGGTATGCAGCTGCCCTACGAGGCCCGCTGCTTCCGCGCCGTTGTCGTCGACCGCCCACGCACAGGCGACGCAGGACGCGACGACGCGGACAGCAACGAGCCTGACGCACCCGACGACGAGCTCGACGACGGGCTCAACCACGGGCTCTCCGACGGCACCGACACGGACATGCTGCTCATCGACTTCCGCTGAGCCCGGACCTGGTCTCGAGACAGGCGCTGGCGCGCCTTCCTCGACCAACGTCGTCCCCGTGCTCGACAAGGCCGCCCGGCGTGTGGTCCTGTGCGGGATGACCCGACGGTGGCGCCGACCGCATCTCGGCACCGAGGCGGACCGGGCGACGTTCCGGGCACTGCACAGC
>JAOPXG010000357.1 GCA_025965275.1 Nocardioides sp. | reverse complement strand
GCCGGTGGGCACGTCGCCGCCGGGGCCGGTCGTCATGTCGTCGTCGTTCAGGGGCTCTTCGGGTGCCATGCGTCCTCCTGGATCTGGATGCTGATGTCCCGATCATGTACCCACGCGCCAACTCCGTACACCGTGCCGCCGTTCGAGCACGGCGGGCTCATCGCCGACTGGCCGACTCCACCCGGTGGACGGGCGCGGACTTGGTCTTCAGGTCCGCGCAGCTCTGCCGTCGCGACTCACCCACCGACTCCTCGACGCGTACGTCGTACCGCTCGCCGCAGGCCTCGAGGACCACGTCGCCGCCATCCACGGCCAGGAGGGTGACGTCGGCGAGGCCGGTCAGGTCGAGCTCGGTGCGCAGGTGCAGCTCGGCGACCTGCGCGGCACCCGTGGCCCCGGCGCGGCCGCGGGCGTGCGCGACCGGGAGCCGCCCGGCCTCCAGGTCGGCGACCGCGCGCACGGCGGTCTCGGCGTCGAGCCGGCCGAGGGCGATGCCGCTCGGCAGCGCGAGCAGGGTGCCGGAGAACCGGTGCCCGCCGAGGTGCGTGGTCTCCCACGTCTCCTCGGGCCAGCGCGCGGCGAGCGCGGCCGTCACCGGCCGGCCGGCCTCGGCGCAGCAGACGTCGCGCCGGCCGTTGGTGCAGACGAACCAGAGCGGCTCGTCGTGCGCCTCCCAGGCGATCGGCCCCAGCAGGTCGGTGACGTCGCCGAGGACCGCGGTTCGGACGACGGGCGTGGGACCGAGGGTCGCCGAGAACACCCGCACGCCCGGGCCGGACTCGCCGCCGTGCCGGCGGATGAGCTGGACCCGGACGCCGTCCAGGCCGGCCAGGTGCTCGCGCACCGCGTCGGGCAGCCTGCTCTCCGCGACCGCCTGGCGGCCCCACGGGCCGGCGTGCTCGACGAAGAGCCACGCGGCGTCGGTCGGTGCGGTGCCGGCCATCGGCTCGGGGTCGACCGGGTCGACGCGGGAGCAGCGGAAGGCCGGGTCGACGTCGGTCACCCGGAGGAGTCTGCCGGGCCTCTCGTCACCGCCGCGACGCGGGGAACGGGAAGGTGAGCTCGGGGTCGGTCACCAGCGGACGCAGGTCCTGGCCCGTGAACACCCGCTCGGCGACGGCCTGCTGCAACGACGTCGCGGCGACGGTCTCGAGCGCGTTGACCGTGAAGCCCGAGTCGGAGACGTACGACGAGTAGAACGTGAAGTGGCCCTCGTCGTCCTGGTAGCTGTCGTCGGCGATCACACCGGGGACCACGTCCTCACCGGGCTTCGGGTAGGCCATGATGACGAGGAGCTGGTCGTGCGGGCTCACGGTGTAGGCGGCCTGCCAGTCGGTCGCGTCGGCGTGGTCGGCGTCGGGCATCGGCCCGCGGTGGTCCCAGTCGCTCGGGTACACGTCGTCGGCGCGGCTCAGGCCCGGCAGGTGCCGGGCGACGACCGCCTCGAGCCTCTCGTCGATGTCGGTGCCGCTCACGAAGCTGCCGTCGTCCACGGCCGGTGCCCCGGACGTCGGGTCGGTGGCGACCGGGGCGCCCGCGTCGTGGGAGGCGCCTCCGAGCGCCGCCACGAGCACCAGCGCCGCGGCCGCCGTACCTGCGACCAGGCCGGCGCCCGCGACGAGGCCGCCGCGCCGTCGGCGCCGCGCCCGACCCCGACTGAGGGACGTGCCGAGATCGGGCGTCGTGGGGACGTTCTGGGTCGCGCGGTCGAGCTGGTCGCGCAGCTGCTGCTCAATGGTCATGGCTGGTCTCCTGGGGAGTGGCGAGGAAGGCCTGGAGGCGGTCCAGGGCGCGTGAGGTCTGGCTCTTGACGGTGCCCTCGGGGAGGCGCAGGACCTCGGCCACCTCCGCCACGGGCAGGTCGTCGAGGAAGCGGAGCGCGAGCACCGCACGGTCGCGGGGTGAGAGCGTGCGCAGCGCGTCGAACAGGTCGAGCCGCTGGTCGTGCGCGGGCGGGGGCTCGCTGGCCTCGGGCACCTCCTCGACGACGAGCTCGCGCTTGCGCGACCTCACCGCGGTGAAGCAGGTGTTGACCAGGATCCGTCGCGCATAGGCGTCCAGGCCACCGGGCCGGATCCGCGGCCAGTGCACGTACAGCTGGGTGAAGGTCGTCTGGGTGGCGTCCTCGGCCGCGGGCCAGCTCCCGAGGATCGCGTACGACGTGCGCATGAACCCGCGCTGCCGGGCGTGGAAGTAGTCGCAGTAGGCGCTCTCCCACGCCGGCACCCGGGGGCCGTGCTGTTCCACGCTCATGTCTCTACTGAGTCTGGAGCGCTCCGTCCGGTTCCACGATCCCCCGACGAATTTTTCCAGCCCGCGTCAGAGGTACGACGCTCACGCGGTGAGCTCCGCGATCAGCCCCTCGACGCGGCCGCGGATCTGGTCGCGGACCCGGCGTACGACGTCGAGGTCCTGGCCGGCGGGATCGTCGAGGACCCAGTCCTCGTAACGCTTTCCGGGGAAGTACGGGCACTCGTCGCCGCAACCCATCGTGACCACGACGTCGGAGTCGCGCACGGCGTCGTCGGTGAGGATCTTGGGCACCTCGCCGGTGATGTCGATGCCCTCCTCGGCCATCGCCGCCACTGCCACGGGGTTGACGCCCTCGGCCGGCTGGGAGCCGGCGGAGAGCACGTCGATCCGGTCGCCGGCCAGGTGCTGCAGGTAGCCGGCGGCCATCTGGGAGCGCCCGGCGTTGTGGACGCAGACGAAGAGGACGGTCGGCTTGCTCATGAGGCCTCCTCGGGCCGGGGGTGCAGCAGCCAGATCAGGGCCGCGCCCGCGGCGCCGCCTGCCAGCTGCATGAGGACGAACAGCGGCACCGACGACGGGTCGATGCCGGCGAACGTGTCGGACAGCGTGCGGGCCAGCGTGACCGCCGGGTTGGCGAAGCTCGTCGAGCTGGTGAACCAGTACGCCGCCGCGATGTAGCCGCCGACGGCGAACGCGACGGTCTCGATCCGCGCCGACCGGAGGCTGCCGAAGACGACGAGCACCAGGCCGAAGGTCGCCACCACCTCGCCGATCAGCTGGCCCGACCCGCCGCGCTCGTGGGTCGAGACCGAGACGGCGTCGAGGTCGAACATCAGGTTCGCGACCACGGCACCGACCAGCCCGCCGACGACCTGGGCGCCGACGAGGGTGGCCGCGGTCGTCGTGGACACGAGGCCGAGCGCCCGCTCGACGAGCGTGACGACGGGGTTGAACGACGCGGAGACGGGCTGGAAGGCCAGGATCAGCGCGACCAGGACGGCGCCCGTCGCGACGCTGTTCTCGAGCAGCTGGAGTCCGGTGTCGTCGGGCGAGAGGCGGGAGGCGGCGATGCCCGATCCGATCACGGCCGCGACCAGGAACGCCGTACCCACGAGCTCGGCGGTCGCCTTGCGGACCAGGGTCACCGCGTGACGCCGCCGAGGAGCGCGGCGAGGTCGCCGAGGGCGGTGGCGTCGACCCGGTAGTAGACCCAGACGCCGCGCTTCTCGCGGTCGAGCAGCCCGGCCTCGTGGAGCAGCTTGAGGTGGTGGCTGATCGTCGGCTGCGACAGGTCGAAGGCGTCGTTCAGATCGCAGACGCAGGCCTCGCCGTCGGCGTGGGAGGCGACCAGCGAGAGCAGCCGCAGACGGACCGGGTCGGCGATCGCCTTCACGAGGGGCGCGATCCGCTCGGCCTGGTCCGCCGAGAGCGGCTCACGGGTCAGGGGTGAGCAGCACGCGACCGTCTCGCCGGGGGTCTGCTCGAGCAGAGACTTCGACATGCGTCGATATTGACAGATATCTATGTCTTGTGCCACCTTTCGATACATAGACATTCATCTATCTCTCAGGAGGACCCCATGTCCCGGCTCCAGCTCGCCCTCAACGTCGACGACCTCGACGCGTCGATCGCCTTCTACTCCACGCTGTTCGCCACCGAGCCGGCCAAGGTCCGGCCGGGCTACGCCAACTTCGCCGTCACCGAGCCGCCGCTCAAGCTGGTCCTGATCGAGAACGCCGGCCGGGGCGGCTCGCTCAACCACCTCGGCGTCGAGGTGGCCGACACCGAGACCGTCGACGCCGAGCAGACCCGGCTCGCGGCCGCCGGCCTGGCCTCGGTCGACGAGCGCGGGACGACCTGCTGCTACGCCAAGCAGGACAAGTTCTGGGTCGAGGGCACCCCGAACAGCGAGCGGTGGGAGGTCTACACCGGGTTCGGTGGCCTGACGGGGGTGCCGGTGTGCCGGGTGCCAGCACCCCCGTGGCCGGTGCGGTCTCCTAGTGGACCGTCGCAGGGGTTCTTGATGTGATCTTTGGTTGGGGTGGACCATTCCTCAATGGCCGCTCATGTGCGGACTGTTGAGCTCCCCGAGGCTGATCGGCGGGAGCTGCGACGGCGGGCCCGGCGCAAGGGCGCGCCGGCCCGGGAGGTGGAGCGGGCCCGGATCGTGATGTTGGCCGCCGTCGGGGTGCCGGGCAAGCAGATCGCGGCGCGGGTCGGGTGCGCGGAGCCGACGGTGGTCACCTGGCGGCGCCGCTACGCCGAACGGGGCCTGGCCGGGCTGGAGGATCACCCGCGGCCGGGCTCGCCCTCCCCGCTGCCGGAGGCGCTGCGGGATCGGGTGTTGGAGCTGACGCTGACCGAGCCGCCGACCCGGTTCGGCGCGACGCACTGGTCTTCGCGGCTGCTGGCGGCGGCGCTGGCCGCGGAGGGGACCCCGATCTCGCACGCCACCATCGCCCGGATCTGGCATCGCTTCGGCGTGCAGCCGTGGCGGGCGGAGACGTTCAAGTTCTCCACCGACCCGCAGCTGGAAGGCAAGAT
>JAOPXG010000135.1 GCA_025965275.1 Nocardioides sp. | reverse complement strand
TGGGTGATGATGCTGTACACGTTCGACTTCGCTCGCTTCAGCAAGGTCGAGGACAGCAAGTTCGCGGGAGTCGTCACGTTCGGACCGGTCTTCTACTTCTGCACGCTGTTCCTGAACGGGCTGGTCGGCATCTTCCTGGCCGCCACGGTTCCGGGCGTCGTGGGCGCGGCGGGCATCAGCGAGAACGGCCTGGTGGAGGCGATCATCTCCACGATGGGCGTCTTCGGGCTCCTGCTGATCATCGTGAGCCAGACCCGCATCAACACCGCGAACCTGTACCTGGCTTCGTCCAACATCAACGCCTTCGCCTCACGAGTCTTCAAGATCAAGCTCAGCCGCACCAGTTGGGCGGTCGTCGCCGGCGGGTTCGTCTACCTGATCATGCTGACCGACGTGCTCAGCTACATCCTGCGGGCCCTTGCCTGGCAGGGCGTGTTCGTGGTGGCGTGGGTCGGCATCGCACTCGCGCACATCGCGCTGACCCGCCGAGAGACAGGGGTGCCGGAGTTCCGGCCTGGCCGCCTCAAGCTGGTGACCCCCGCCGCGGCGGTCTGGCTGCTCACCTCGATCCTCGGTATCTACCTGGTCGAGCAGGGCGGAACGGTCGGTGCCACGTGGAGCGCCCCGATCACGTTCGGCCTGAGCATCCTCGGCTACGTCGCGACCTACCGCTTCGACGCCTTGTTGCACCGTCCGAACGACCCGTGCGACGAGGTCCAGGACGCCTGGGAGACCCGTGTCCGGTGCCACGCTTGCGAGAAGTCGTACGTCGCGCTCGAGATGGATCGCGACCCGCGTGCGGACCACCAGGCCATCTGTGCGGGGTGCGCGGCCGAGGACGCTGGGTTCTACCATGCGGCGGTGCAGGAGGCAGCCGGGGCGGACGCTGACTCGGCACGCGTCGTCACGAGGGCCTGAGCCTCCCCGGCCCGAGGCGCCCTGGCCCGAGGTGCGGCGCAACGCGTCGCACCTCGGGCCAGCTGACCGTTGCCTGGCCGACCGGCTCGAGGGGCTGATCCGTAGGGGTAGTGCGCGCGAGGCCCTGGGCAAGCTCGAGACTTTCGGGATCCTCGTCGAGAACCACGCATCGTGACCTTCGTGGTCTCTCCACCCTGCGGACGAGCGCGGCATAGGGGGACACCAGCAGATCCTGCACGCCATCGTGCAGCGGGACGTCGAGTCGGCCCGCAGCGGCGCGCCACCGTAGGGTGTGGGCCGTGATCGAGGAGGGTCGGACGCCGCGCATCACCGCCGTCGTGGTCACGTTCAACCGTCTCGGCCTGCTGCAGGGCCTGCTCGAGCGGCTCGACGAGGTGCCCGAGCTGACCGAGGTCCTGGTGATCGACAACGCGTCGACCGACGGCACGGGGGAGTGGCTGGCCGGGCTCGACGACCGGGAGACCGGCGACGACCGTCCGACGACGCCCGTCCTCGGCCGGACGCTGGCCGAGAACCGCGGCGGCGCGGGCGGCTTCCACGACGGGCTGGCCTGGGCGATGGAGCGCGGTGCCGACCTCGCCTGGCTGATGGACGATGACGGCCTGCCCGACACCGGCTGCCTGGCGCGCCTGCTCGAGGAGCAGGGGCTGGACTTCTGGGGTCCGCTGGTCGTGGACGAGGCGGACCCGGGACGGCTGGTCTTCCCGATCCGGCTGCCCGGCGGCACGCGCGTGGTGCACCAGCTGGCCGACGTCGAGCGCGCCGCGACCGGCGGCCGGATCGAGGGCATCGTGATCCCGTTCAACGGCGTGCTGGTGACCCGCGAGCTGGTCGAGCGGATCGGGCTGCCCCGCGCGGAGTACTTCATCTGGGGTGACGACCACGAGTACCGCCTGCGGGCCGAGGCCGCCGGCGCCCGGATCGCGACGGTCGTCGAGGCGCAGGTGCGACACCCGTCGGTGGGCGACCTCGGGTCGCCGACGATGTTCGGGCGCACGACGTACAACCACACCCCGAGCGACCTGAAGCACTACTGCATGGCGCGCAACAACCTGGTCAACCTGCGGACGTACGGCGGACCGCTCCACGCGCTGGCCTTCGTCGTGAAGACGGTGTGGTTCTACACCTTCACGCGACCCAGCCCGGCCCGGCTGCGGCTCAGCGCCCGGGGGATGTACGCCGGGCTCCGCAACGACTTCACCGGACACCAGAGGTACCTGTGAGCGAGACCGTCGCGATCGTCGTGGTGACCTACAACCGCGCCGGCCTGCTCGCGCACATGCTGACCGGCCTGGCCGCGCTCGACCGGTTGCCCGAGGCGGTCATCGTCGTCGACAACGCCAGCACCGACCACACGCCAGACGTCCTGGCCGCGGCGACCAACCCGGGTCTGCAGGTGGTCCGGCCCGAGGACAACCTCGGCGGCGCGGGCGGCTTCCACCTCGGCGTGCGGACGGCCTACCAGCAGGGCTTCGACCGGATCTGGCTGATGGACGACGACGTCGTGCCCGCGCCCGACTGCCTGAGCGTGCTGATGGCCCAGGACGAGGCGTGCCTGATGGCGGTCCGCGAGGACAGCGCCGGTGACCTCGTCGAGAAGGCCGCGATCCGCTTCGACCTCGCCAACCCCCTCGCGATCCGTCCCAAGACCGCCATGGTCGAGACGGAGTACCGCGCCCGGCACCGGATGCCGGAGCGGGTCGAGCTCCACAACGTCGCCTTCGAGGGCTTCATGGTGCGCCGCGAGGTCGTCGACGCGATCGGGCTGCCCGACCCGTCGTTCTTCATCTTCTACGACGACGTCGACTACGCGCTGCGGGCCCGCCGGGCCGGTTTCCGCATCTGGGCGGTCCGCGACGCAGTCCTGGTCCGCCAGCTCGACTTCGACCAGCAGCACGACCTGAGCGGCTGGAAGGGGTACTACATGTACCGCAACCTCTTCGTCGTGCATCTCCGGTACGGCGAGAACGCGCTGGTGCGGCTCAAGCCGTGGCTGGTCACGGTGGCGGTCGTCCTGCTCAGCCCGGTCCGCGGCGGGCGGGCCGAGGCCCGCAATGTGATCCGGGCCATGCGCGACGCGCGGGGAATGCGGGCCGTCCCGGCCCGATCCGTAGACTGACCGATCGTGTCCACCTCTGCTCCCGGCCCCGATCTGGTCGTCGTCGGCTCCGGCTTCTTCGGTCTCACCATCGCGGAGCGCTGCGCGACCGAGCTGGGCCTGCGGGTGCTCGTCCTCGAGCGACGGTCCCACCTCGGTGGCAACGCCTACAGCGAGTTCGACGCGGAGACGGGCATCGAGGTGCACGTCTACGGCACCCACCTCTTCCACACCTCCAACAAGAAGGTGTGGGACTACGTCACCCGCTTCACGACGTTCACGAACTACCAGCACCGGGTCTTCGCGCGCTACCAGGGCCAGGTCTACTCGTTCCCGATGAACCTCGGCCTGATCAACCAGTTCTTCGGGAAGGGCCACACCCCCGACGAGGCGCGCGCGCTGATCGCGGAGCAGGCCAGCGAGATCGCGACCGAGGACGCCACGAACCTCGAGGAGAAGGCGATCAGCCTGATCGGGCGCCCGCTCTACGAGGCGTTCGTCAAGGGCTACACCGCCAAGCAGTGGCAGACCGACCCGACCGAGCTGAGCGCGGACATCATCACGCGCCTCCCGGTCCGCTACACCTTCGACAACCGCTACTTCAACGACACCTACGAGGGGCTGCCGACCGACGGCTACACCGCGTGGCTGGAGCGGATGGCCGACCACCCCAACATCGAGGTACGCCTCGACACCGACTTCTTCGACGTGGCCGACGAGTTCAAGGGCAAGGTCCCGATCGTCTACACCGGGCCGGTCGACGAGTACTTCGGCAACTCCGAGGGCCGGCTGTCCTGGCGCACCATCGACCTCGAGCGCGAGACGCTCGACGTGGACGACTACCAGGGCACCGGCGTCGTCAACGCCAACGACGAGGACCTGCCCTACACCCGTACGCTGGAGTTCAAGCACCTCCACCCCGAGCGCACGTACCTGCCCGGCAAGACGATCGTCGTGCACGAGTACTCCCGCTTCGCGGAGGAGGGCGACGAGCCCTACTACCCGATCAACACCGCGGACGACCGGTCCAAGCTGCTCAAGTACCGGGAGCTCGCGAAGAAGGAGCCCAAGGTGCTCTTCGGAGGCCGGCTCGGCACCTACAAGTACCTCGACATGCACATGGCCATCGGTTCGGCCCTCTCCATGTTCGAGAACAAGCTCCGGCCGCACTTCGCCGAAGGCGCGGCCCTGACGAGTGGAGGGGTCGACGAATGACTTCCACCAGGCTGCTCCAGCGCCAGATCCTGCCGCTGGACCGTGACTTCGACGTGCTCGCGCTGTACGTCGACCCCGAGGACGCCAAGCTCGATGCCGACAAGTACGAGGTCGGCGGCAGCCGCGCGGCGAAGGACCTCAACAACGCCGCGATCCGCCAGTCCACGTCGACCGGCGACTCGATCCACCCCGACCAGATCCTGTCCCGCACCTCGCTGCGGGTGACGTCGGGCGACAAGCTCTCCTTCGGCACCTACTTCAATGCGTTCCCGGCGAGCTACTGGCGGCGCTGGACCGTCGTCACCGACGTGACGCTCACCGTCAAGGTCCGCGGCCTCGGCGCCACCGTCATCGTCTACAAGTCGATGGCCAAGGGCCACTCGCAGCGCGTGGGCTCCGCCGACACGACCACCGACGGCTCGAGCACCTTCACCTTCGACCTGTCGTTGAAGCCGTTCGTCGACGGCGGCTGGTACTGGTACGACGTCATCGCCGGCGACGAGAACGTCGTCGTCGAGTCGGCCGAGTGGACCGCCGAGGTCCCCGACGATCGTGCCCAGCACGGCACCGTCGACATCGCGATCACCACCATGAACCGCCCGGACTTCTGCGCCAAGCTGCTCGGCCAGATCGGCGCCGACGCCGAGCTGCGCCCCTTCCTCGACACGGTCTTCGTGATGGAGCAGGGCACCGACAAGGTCGTGGACTCACCCGACTTCGCGAAGGCGCAGGGCGCCCTCGGCGACACGCTCCGGATGATCGAGCAGGGCAACCTCGGGGGTTCGGGCGGCTACGCCCGCGGCCAGCTCGAGTCGGTCCGCAAGGGCACCGCGACGTACGCGATGATGATGGACGACGACGTCGTCTGTGAGCCCGAGGGCATCATCCGCGCCGTCACCTTCGCCGACCTGGCCCGCCGCCCCACGATCGTCGGCGGCCACATGTTCAACATCTACGCGCGCTCCCGCCTGCACAGCTTCGGCGAGATCGTGCAGCCGTGGCGCTTCTGGTGGCAGTCGCCGTTCGACACCTACAGCGACTGGGACCTCGCCGGCCGCAACCTGCGCTCGAGCCGCTGGCTGCACAAGCGCATCGACGTGGACTTCAACGGCTGGTTCATGTGCCTCATCCCGCGCCAGGTGCTCGAGGAGATCGGCCTGTCGCTGCCGCTCTTCATCAAGTGGGACGACTCGGAGTACGGCCTGCGTGCCAAGGCGGCCGGCTACCCGACGGTGACGTTCCCCGGTGCTGCGGTGTGGCACGTGCCGTGGACCGACAAGAACGACGGTCTCGACTGGCAGGCCTACTTCCACCAGCGCAACCGCTTCGTCGCGGCGCTGCTGCACTCGCCGTACCCCAAGGGCGGCCGGATGATCCGCGAGAGCCGCAACCACCAGATCTCGCACCTCGTCTCGATGCAGTACTCGACCGTCGAGATCCGGCACCAGGCGCTGCTCGACGTGCTCGCGGGCCCGGACCACCTCCACGAGATGCTGCCCACGCGGCTCGGCGAGATCAACGCGACCCGCAAGCAGTTCTCCGACGCCCAGCTCCAGGTCGACCCGGACGCGTTCCCGCCGGTGCGCCGCGAGAAGCCGCCGCGCAAGGGCAAGGACGGCACCGAGATCCCGGGCCGGCTCGCCACCCTGGTGAACGCCGGCCTCCAGCCGCTGCGCCAGCTCAAGCCCGCCCGCGCGCTGTCGCGGGAGTTCCCCGAGGTCGAGATCCGCGCGATGGACGCGAGCTGGTACCGCCTCGGCACCTACGACTCCGCGATCGTGTCGATGGCGGACGGCACGTCGGCGGCGCTCTACCAGCGCGACCCGCAGAAGTTCCGCGAGATGATGGTCAAGACGATCGAGATCCACGAGCGCCTCAAGCGCGAGTGGCCGCGGCTCGCCGCGGAGTACCGCGCCAAGCTGGGCGAGGTCACCTCACCCGAGGCGTGGGACGAGACCTTCCGGCCGTGGACGGGTGACCAGCGCGCCGATGACTGATCTGACCGATCCCGCGAGCGCCGAGGCGGCCGAGGCGCCCCGCCCGGAGCACTTCGTCGACGCACCGCTGTCGCCGCCGTCGTCCTCGACCGGGCTCCTCGAGGTCTTCCGGCGCCGCTACCTGCTGCGGCTGCTGGTGCGCCGCGAGATCAGCGCCCGCTACCAGGGCTCGTTCCTCGGGCTGCTGTGGTCCTACGTCAACCCGCTCACGCAGTTCTGCATCTACTACTTCGTGATGGGCGTGCTGTTCAGCCTGCACCAGGACGTCGAGAACTTCGCCATCCACATGTTCTGCGGCATCACGATCGTCCACTTCTTCAACGAGACCTTCAACGCCGGCACCCGCTCGATCGTGCGCAACAAGGCGATGGTCCAGAAGATGGCGATGCCACGCGAGATGTTCCCGGTCGCGTCGATGCTCGTCTCGGCGTACCACATCGTCCCGCAACTGGTGATCCTGGTGATCGTCTGCGTGTGGAGTGGGTGGACACCCGAGCCCGCCGGGCTGGTCGCGTTGCTGCTCTCCCTGGCGATCATCATCGTGATGGGCACCGCGATGGCGCTGCTCTTCAGCGCGGCCAACGTCTTCTTCCGCGACGTCTCCAACGTCGCCCAGATCATGACCAACTTCGTCCGCTTCGGCGTGCCGATGATCTACCCCTACAGCCTGGTCGCCGAGCGCTTCCACGGCCACACCGAGCTCTATCTGGCCAACCCGATCGCGAACGCCGTGCTGCTCCTGCAGCGGGCGTTCTGGGTCGGCACCACCGATGATCCGGCCGCGACCATCGCGTCGCACATGCCGGACCATCTCTTCACCCGCGGCGTGATCGCGCTCGGGATCTCGCTGGTGATCCTCGGCGTCGGGCAGCTGGTGTTCTCCCGGCTGCAGAACAAGATCCCGGAGCGCCTGTGATGACCGGCCCACGCCAGCAGTCGATCGTCGTCGAGAACGCCTCGAAGTCGTTCACGCTGCGCTACCACCGCACGTTCAAGCAGATGACCGTGGCCGCGCTGCGTCGTCAGGACATCAGCGACACCTTCAGGGCGGTCGACGACGTCTCGTTCTCGGTCGAGCAGGGCGAGTCGATCGGCCTGATGGGCCTCAACGGCTCCGGCAAGAGCACGCTGCTGAAGCTGATCAACGGGATCATGGCCCCCGACAGCGGGCAGGTGCTGACCCGCGGCCGGATCTCCGGCCTGATCGCCACCGGCGCCGGCTTCCACCCCCAGCTCACCGGGCGGGAGAACATCTTCCTCAACGCCGCCGTGCTGGGCATGAGCGAGGCCGAGACCCGGCGCAAGTTCGACGACATCGTGGAGTTCGCCGACATCGGCCGCTTCCTGGACTCTCCCGTGGGCCACTACTCCTCGGGCATGTTCGCCCGGCTCGGCTTCGCGGTCGCGATCCACGTCGACTCCGACATCTTCCTGGCCGACGAGGTGCTCGCGGTGGGGGACAAGCCCTTCAAGCAGAAGTGC
>JAOPXG010000321.1 GCA_025965275.1 Nocardioides sp. | reverse complement strand
CGCCTGGGCGATGGTCACGCTCGAGGACCTCGACGGCGCCATCGACGTGCTCCTGTTCCCGAGCTCCTACCAGCTCGCCAGTACCTACCTCGTCGAGGACGCCATCCTCACCGTCAAGGGTCGGCTGTCGCGCCAGAAGGACCAGCCGGAGATCCACGGCCAGGAAGTGTCGGTCCCCGACGTGTCCGACGGGCCGTCCGGCCCCGTGGTGATCAGCCTGCCCTCGACCCGGTGCACCCCGCCGGTGGTCGACCAGCTCAAGGACGTGCTGGCGACGCACCCCGGCATGACCGAGGTCCGGCTCCGCCTGCTGACCCGCGAGGAGACCCTGGTGATGCGGCTCGACGACCGGCTCCGCGTCACCCCCAGCCCCGCACTGTTCGCGGACCTCAAGGCCCTCCTGGGACCCGGATGTCTGACCAGCTGACCGCGCCCGCCGACGAGCTCGGCGCCGGCGAGCGGTCCGGGACCCGTGCTGCCCTGCTCCAGTTCGTGCTCGCCGTCGTGGTGATCGCGGCTCTCGGGGCTCTCGGTGCTGTCGTGTGGAACTGGGTCTGGACGCCCTCGGTCGGCGTCGTCTCCGACCACCAGTGGCTCGCCGAGGACGAGGCCAGTCTGCGTGCACAGTTCTCCAGCACCGGCTGGTTCGTGGTAGTCGCCGGCGTCGCCGGGCTCCTCGGTGGTGCGCTGGTCGCGCTCTTCCTCGACCGGGTGCCGCTGCTGACGCTGGTCGCGGTGGTCGTCGGCTCGGCGGTCGCCACCTGGCTGATGATCGAGATCGGCGCCGCCCTCGGGCCTGCCGATCCCCGCACCCTGGCGCAGACCGCCAAGGAGGGCACCCACCTGCCCGCCAACCTCACGGTCTCGGGGGCAGCGCGGGGCGACCTGCCGCGTGGGCTCGGCTTCCTTCGGCACAGCCCGTGGATCGCCCTGCCGACCGGGGCGCTGGTCGGCATGACGCTGGTGTTCTTCGGCCTGTCCGCCCGCGCCCAGATCGCTCCCGCCCACGAGGTTGACGCCCCGCCTGCCGGGTAGGATCCGCGCGTGTCCAGCAACCTGCCTCCCGGCGGCCCCGGTGTTCCTGAGTACCTCGACAGCCACGGCGGCGGTCCGATGCAGCCGACACCGTCTCCCGCCGGCGGCGGACGCCGTACCGGCCTGATCGCCGGGGGCGTCATCGCCGGCGTCGTGCTGATCGGTGCCGGTGCCTGGGGCGCCTGGTCGTTCTTCGCGACCGGCCCGCAGCCGGCCGAGGCGCTGCCCGACTCGACCGTCGCCTACGTGAGTGTCGACCTCGACCCGAGTGGCGGCCAGAAGATCGAGGCGCTGCGCACCCTGCGCAAGTTCCCCGCCTTCAAGGACAAGGTCGGCCTCGACACCGATGACGACATCCGCGAGCGGATCTTCGACGAGATCTTGAAGTCCTCGCCCTGCGACGACCTCGACTACGGCGACGACATCGAGCCGTGGCTCGGTGACCGGATGGCCGTCGCCGCGGTAGACACGGGCGGAGACACCCCGACCCCGGTCTTCGTCCTGCAGGTGAGCGACGACGACGCCGCCGACGCGGGCCTCCAGAAGCTCCGCGACTGCGGTGGTGAGGGCGGCGACTCGGTCGCCTGGGCGATCAACGACGGCTGGGCGCTGCTCGGCGAGGACCAGGACACCCTCGACGACATCGCGGCCGACGCGGCCGACTCGCCGCTGTCGGGCGACGACGACTACTCGACCTGGACCGACGCGGCCGGCGACTCCGGGATCGTCTCGATGTACGCCGCACCGGCGGCCGGAGGGTTCCTCGCCGACAACCTCGACGGGCTCGGCGCCTTCGCCAGCACCTACGCCCAGGAGGCCACCAGCGACGGGAGCGGCCCGACGACGATCACCCCCAACGCGGCGCCGGACGAGCTGAAGGACGCGCTGAAGGACTTCAAGGGGATGGCCGCGAGCGTCCGCTTCGACGACGGCGCCCTCGAGGTCGAGGTCGCCGCCGACGCCGGGTCGAGCCAGGACGCGCTGAGCGACTCCGACCGCGGCGACGACGTGCTCGCCACGCTGCCCGACGACACCGCTGCGGCAATCGGCGTCGGCCTCGCCGACGGCTGGTTCGGCGACCTCGTCGACCAGCTGGGCTCCTCGCTCGGTGACGGCTCCAGCGCCGACGAGCTGCTCGACGAGCTGTCGCAGGGGTCCGGGCTCGACCTGCCCGACGACGCCGAGACGCTGGCCGGTGACTCCGCGGCCCTGGCGGTGGGCGCCGACTTCGACCCGAACTCCTTCCTGGAGTCCGGCGACGGCACCGGCGTGCCCGTCGGCCTGAAGGTCCAGGGTGACCCCGACGAGATCGAGAAGGTCCTCGACAAGCTCCGGCCGCAGGTCAGCGAGGGCGAGGGCTCCTTCCTCGACAGCGACAGCGACGGCGACGTGATCGCGATCGGACCCGACGGGGACTACCGCAAGCAGCTCCTCGAGGACGGTGACCTCGGCGACTCCGACGTGTTCCAGAACGTCGTCCGCGAGGCGGATGACGCTGCGGCCATCCTCTTCGTGAACTTCGACGCGGGCGACGACTGGCTCAGCAGCATCGATGACCAGGACCCCGAGGTCGCCGACAACCTCGAGCCGCTCCAGGGCCTCGGCATCAGCACCTGGCTCGACGACGACACCAGCCACCTGGTGCTGCGGGTCACAACGGACTGACGGTCGGTCAACGACCGATGGCCGCCACCGTTGCGCCGGTGACGGCCACCAGGTCGTCGGGCGCGATCCCGAGATCGAGGCCGCGCCGGCCGCCGGAGACGTAGACGGTGTCGAAGCCGAGCGCCGACTCGTCGACGACGGTGGGGTGGGCTCGCTTCTGGCCGACCGGCGAGATGCCGCCGGCGACGTAGCCGGTCGCGCGTTCGGCGGCGGCGACCTCCGCCATCGCGGCCTTGCTGCCGCCGCGGGCGCGGGCCAGCGCCTTGAGGTCCAGCTGTCCGGAGACCGGCACGACCCCGACGGTGAGCACGCCGTCGACGGTCGCCATCAGCGTCTTGAAGACGCAGGCGGGGTCGACTCCCAACGCCTCGGCCGCCTCCAGCCCGAACGACGCCGCCCGCGCGTCGTGGACGTACTCGTGCAGGGTGAAGGCGATGCCGGCGGCGGTCAGGGCGACGGTGGCGGGGGTGCCTCCGCCAGACTTCTTCTTCGCCACAGTCAGTTAGGACTCCAGCGGGTGCGGGCCACCTCCGTGGCCGGCAACGACGGGATGACGTTCATCGCGCGCAGCTCGAAGCGGAGCAGGTCGGTGACCAGCACCAGCCGCTCACCGGCGTCCTCGGCCTCGAGCAGCGCCTGCCGTTCCTGCATCGGCAGCGGCGCCACCGCGGCCAACGTCCAGGAGAGGTACGTCGGGTCGCGGGGGAGCGCCCCGGAGTACGGGTCGCTGCGGATGCCGGCCAGCGCGGCGCGGTAGGCCGTGAAGGTGAACCGCGCTCGCTCGAGGATCGACTCCGGCACGTCGGCCACCGGGTCGGGCAACTCGGTGACGTGGCCGACCGGGAAGTTGCCGGTCGTGTCGAGCCGGTCGAGCTGGATCCGCTCGAGCCCGACCGCGACGACGTCGAACGTGCCGTCGGCGTGCCCCTCGACCTCGGTCAGCTGCACCCGGCAGCCGACCCGGTAGAGCGACTGCGCGCCGTGGTCGCCGACCTCGTAGCCCTCGCGGATGCCCACCGAGCCGAACACCCGCTCGGCCGGGTCCTCCACGCGGAGCAGGTGGTGCACGAGCGCGCGGTAGCGGTCCTCGAAGACCGTCAACGGCACGCTCACTCCGGGGAACAGCACCGCGTTCAGCGGGAACATCGGCAGCGTGTCGTTCACCCGTTCAACCTAGCCCGTCCATCGACTGTCGCCGCGTGCTGCTCAGGCGTGGCGCCTCGTACGATTGACCCATGATCCGCCGCATCGACCTGCGTGGAGCCGCCGCCGGCTCCGTCGACTACCGCGAAGCCGTGCCGCGCGCCGACTTCGATGTCGAGGCTGCGGTGCCCGCCGTGCATGCGATCTGCGAGGCGGTCCGCACCCGCGGGCTCGACGCCATCCGGGAGTACGGCGAGCGGTTCGACGGCGTGACCGTCGACGACATCCGCGTGCCCGCGGCCGACCTGGCCGACGCGCTCGCGAACCTCGACCCGGCCATCCGCGCCGCGCTCGACGAGTCGATCCGCCGGCTGCGCCTGACCTGCGCGGCCGAGCTCGAGCAGGACGCGGTCACCGACCTCGGCCCCGGCGCCCGGGTGACCCACCGCAAGGTGCCGGTCGGCCGGGTGGGCCTCTACGTGCCCGGCGGCCTCGCGCCGCTGGTGTCCAGCGTGCTGATGAACGTCGTCCCGGCGCAGACCGCCGGCGTCGAGTCGATCGCGCTCGCGAGCCCGCCGCAGAAGGAGTTCGGCGGCTCGGTGCACCCCACGATCCTCGCCGCGTGCGCGCTGCTCGGCGTCGAGGAGGTCTACGCCGTCGGCGGCGCCCAGGCGATCGCGATGTTCGCCTACGGCACCGGCCCGTGTGCGCGGGTCGACCTGGTCACCGGTCCCGGCAACATCTACACGGTCACCGCCAAGCGGCTGCTCAAGGGCCAGGTCGGCATCGACTCCGAGGCCGGCCCCACCGAGATCGCCATCCTGGCCGACGACACCGCCGACCCGGCGTTCGTCGCCGCCGACCTGGTCAGCCAGGCCGAGCACGACCCGCTGGCCGCCGCCGTCCTGGTCACCCCGAGCGAGGCGCTGGCCGCCGACGTCGAGGCCGAGCTCGACAAGCAGGTCTCCGCGACCCGCCACGTCGACCGGATCCGCACCAGCCTCGCGGGCGCGCAGTCGGGCATCGTGCTCGTCGACGACCTCGAGCAGGGCCTCGCGGTCGTGAACGCCTACGCCGCCGAGCACCTCGAGATCCACACCGCCGACGCCGCGTCGTACGCCGCCCGGGTCCGCAACGCGGGCGCGATCTTCGTCGGGCCGTACGCCCCGGTCAGCCTCGGCGACTACTGCGCCGGGTCCAACCACGTGCTGCCCACCGGCGGCTGCGCCTGCCACTCCTCGGGGCTGTCGGTGCGCGCGTTCACCAAGTCGATGCACGTCGTCGACTACTCGCGCGACGCGCTCGAGGCCGTCGCCGGCCACGTCGTCACGCTCGCCGAGGCCGAGGACCTG
>JAOPXG010000315.1 GCA_025965275.1 Nocardioides sp. | reverse complement strand
TAGTCCCTCTCCACCTTCTGCGTCATCGGGCCCCACGGACGACCCGGTGGCACAAGTGTGGGCGGGGGGAAGCCGTTCCATCGAGCGAATGACTGCCTCACAAATGTGCATTGCACATTCCTGCAGTGCAGGTCGTTGCAAGCGGACATGCCGAAGCCCCCTCGCGAGTGTTCGCAGAGGGGGCCTACTGGCGGAGGCGGCGGGATTTGAACCCGCGAGAGGGGATTACCCTCAACCCGCTTAGCAGGCGGGCGCCATAAACCGGGCTAGGCGACGCCTCCCCGACAGCGAGCACAGGCTACAAGGCCGTCTCGGGAGACTGCCAATCAGGGCCGCCCGGCCCGCTTCCAGGCGTGGATCAGAGCGGGCGGAGGCCCTGGCCGCGCTGCAGGTGGGCCCGCAGGTCACGGACGAACTCCTCGCGGTCTGCCGCCAGCGCGGTGACCGGGATGGTCGTCGTCCGCCCGTCCACGAGCTTGAGCACGACGACCGGCTGACCGCCCGGCGAGGTGGTCACCGCCTCGGCGACCTCGGTCCACCCGGCGGCCGCGACTCCGACGCCGCGAACCAGGCGGACCCGGTAGCCCTCCGGCCCCAGGTGCACGACGGACACCCGCCGGGTCAGCAGGTAGCCGGCGGTGAGCACCCCGGCGACGCCGAGCACCGCCAGCACCAGCACCAGGTCGGCGGGCAGTCCCACGGCGACCAGCGCGGTCGCCGCGAAGAGCAGCACGGCCAGACCGACGAGCAGGCCGCCGACGAGCCGGGCGCCGTACGTCGGCGCGAGCCGATAGTCGGACACCAGGTCGTCGGAGTGGTCGCCAGGCATGGCTTGATTGAACAAGACACCGCATTGGGGGCGGTCACCGGGTTGTCGTGAGGCCCCGGCGGCGCGACACTCGGAGTTCACCCTCCTCCGTGCCGCCGGGAGGCTCCGATGACCGTCACCAGCGCCGGGATGACCACCGCCCTGCACGGCCTCCAGCAAGCCCTCGACGCCCCGCGCCAGCCCGCGGCCGCGCTGGGCAGCTGGCGTTGGACCGTCCGCCAGCGGATGGCCGCCGTCCGCGACGTGCTCGTCGCCGAGGCGGCCACGCCCGGCGAGGGCTCGCTGGCCGCGCGCGAGGGCACCATGCTCCGCGAGCGGACCGCCCTGCTCAGCCGGCTGGGCACCCTCGGACCCGAGGTGCTCGAGAGCCCCCGGGTCGAGCAGGTCCGCGGCGAGCTGCACCGGCTGGTGGTCGACATCGGCCGGCACGGGCAGCGGCTGCACGACCTGGCGTACGACGAGGTCGAGCTGGAGCTCGGCGGCTCCGAGTAACCGGGCGAGGTCACCGGGCGAGCTCGCCCTTTACACTCGTGCCTGCGCCGGACCTCGGGGTCCGGGCACGGAGGGGTGCCGGAGCGGCCGATCGGAACCGCCTTGAAAGCGGTCGTAGGGAGACCTACCGCGGGTTCGAATCCCGCCCCCTCTGCTCCTGCTGCCCCAGCCTGAGCCTGCGAAGGCTGGGAACCTGCAGCGAGGTTGAGGAGCCGCGGGACCGACGCAGGAGGTCGCGACCGGCGTCTCGAAACTTCTGCTGCCCCAGCCTGAGCCCGCGAAGGCTGGGAACCTGCAGCGAGGTTGAGGAGCCGCGGGACCGACGCAGGAGGTCGCGACCGGCGTCTCGAAACCAGTCGCCTAGTGCAGGATCTCGACGAGGACGTCGCCCTCCTGGACGACGTCGCCGGGCGCGACCTTGATCGCGCGCACGGTGCCCGGGGCCTCGACCAGGACCGGGATCTCCATCTTCATCGACTCCAGGAGCACCACGGTGTCGCCCGGCGCGACCGGGTCGCCGACGGCCACGCTCACGCTCATCACGTTGGCGACCATCTCGGCGACGATCTCGGTGACCTGTTCACGAGCCATGCTGCGAACCTAGCCGTTACCGACAGGTACCCCGCACTCGCCCCCGGGGCCTCCTGATGTCACAGCAACGGTCGGGTCCGGGCCGGCTCGGGCCGGAGCGCCCCCGCCTCCTCGGCCCGGCGGCCGCGGCGACCGCGGGGACCGGTGATCGCGAGGTCGAGGCGGATCACGACGAAGCCGATCAGCAGCCCGACGACGACGCCGTACAGGACCGACAGGGCGCTCTCGACCAGCGTGATCGACGGGTTCACCAGCGCGTTCGCGACCGGGGTGGTCGCGGCGACCCCGAAGGCGCAGACCCACCAGCCCTGACGGCGCCGGGCCCGCATGTGGGTGCCCCAGGCGAGGGCAGGGATGCCCAGCACCGTCTCGATCGGGCGCGGGAAGGCACCGAGGTTGTCCCGGCTCCAGGCGACGGCGTCAAGCAGGCTGTCGACCAGCGCGGGGGTGCCGTAGCGGCGCAGGATCTCGGCGTACACCAGGGTCAGCGCGAGCACGGCGGTCCCGATCAGGACCGTCACCGCGCCGCGGCGGCCCAGCCCGTGGAGTCCGGCGCCGAGGCGGTAGACGACCGCCAGGGCGCCGAGGAGGGCGAGCCCCAGGGTGACGTACTCGAACCGGGCCACGGTGACGACCGGCTCGAAGCCGATCGTGGCCAGCGCGCCCACCGCCGCGATCAGCACGGCGATCACGACCTCGCGGACGGCGTGCACGAAGCGGATGGCCGGGACCGTCGCCATCACGGCGAGCACCGCCGAGACGACACAGGTCAGGACGGCGGCACCGGTCCGCAGCGAGTCGTCGTCGCTGACCACCACGACCACGCCGAGCACCAGCGCGACGAAACCGACGACCACGGGCCGGCCGCCGGTGCGGGCGGCGAGCGCCCAGGAGTACGCCGTGACGATCGCGACCGAGCCCGCGCCGCACAGGTAGCCCTGGCCCCGGTCGGCCACGCAGGCGGCCAGCGCGCCGAGGCCGGCGACCACGACCAGCACCCAGGCGACCACCGGCACGCGCGAGCTGGCGATGCGCTCGGCACGGGCCTGCAGGCCCACGCCGCCGCGTTCGAGCCGGGACACCGGTCGCTCGGCTCGACGACGCGGGGCGGACCTGGACACGTCGAGGAAGGTTACAGACGCCGGTTGGCCAGCGAGGGGTTGGTCCTCCGCGCCGTGTCGAGGCTCTCGCGGTCCAGCGTCGCGGTGCGCACCCCGGCGTCGGCGCCGGCCTCGACGAGCACGTCGCCGAGGGGGTCCACGACCATCGAGTGGCCGGTGTAGCGCGGCCCGGGCTGGCCGACCGCGACCACGAACACGGTGTTCTCCACGGCCCGCGCCGTCACCAGGGCGCGCCAGTGCTCGACCTTGCGTGGGCCGGCGACCCAGGCCGCCGGCACCACGAGGACCTCGGCGCCGGCGTCGACGAGCGCGCGACCGAGCTCGGGGAAGCGCAGGTCGTAGCAGGTCATCAGGCCGACCGCGAAGCCGCCGACCTCGATCACGACGGGCTCGAGCGGGCCGGCGCTGAGCCGGTCGGACTCCCGGTAGCCGAACGAGTCGTAGAGGTGGATCTTGCGGTACGACGCCTCGGCCGCGCCGCGGGCCACGAGCGTGTTGAACGGGCGCTCCGGGTCGCTGCCGGACTCGAACATCCCGGCCACCACGGTGGTGCCGCGCTCGGCGGCCACGCGCGCGACCTCCGTGGCGAACGCGCCGTCGAGCGGCTCGGCGTACGCGCTGACGTCGGAGCCGGCCTCGCCGAAGTCCCGGGCGAACGCCTCCGGGAAGACCACCAGGTCGGTGTCCGTCGGGGTCAGCTCGCCGAGGAGCGCCCGGTTCGCGGCCGGCTCGAGGCCGGACGCATGCTGGACGAGGGTGACGGTGAGGGAGGACACAGCCCTAGCCTGCCAGCAGTGGGAGACTCCGGGACATGGTCCTCCCAGCAGACCCCGGAGATTACGGGCCCGGCTTCTGCGCGGTGCTGCTCGCCGGCGGCCGCGCGGTCCGGCTGGACGGCGCCGACAAGGCCTCGGTGGAGTACCTCGGGCGCACCCTGCTCGAGCACGCCATCGAGGCGCTGGTGGACGCCTCCGAGGTGGTCGTCGTGGGCGACCCGGTGCCGACCACGCGGCCGGTGACCTTCACCCGCGAGAACCCGCGGTACGGCGGCCCGGTCGCCGCCCTGCTCACGGGCCGCGACGCCCTGATCCGGGAGCCGTCCACCCTCGGCGTGCTGGCCGTGGACATGCCCTGGGTGACCCCGTGGACGTTCCGCCGCCTGCACGAGGCCGCGGCCGGGCACGACGGTGCCTTCCTGACCGACGCGTCCGGGCGGCGCCAGCTGGCCGGCGTGCTCGACGCCGCGCTGCTCGACCGGATCCGGCCCGACCACGAGGGCCAGCACGGGATGGCGCTGCACCGGCTGATCGGCGGCCTCGACCTGGCCGACGTCGCACCGGAGGCCGACGAGGGTCGCGATGTCGACACGTGGGCCGACCTGCGGGACCTCCAGGCCGACCCCCCGGGGTTCTAGGGGTTGCGGATGCGTGGTGGTTCCGGGAAATCTGTCACCCGTGAACCTCCACGACTGGATCGACGAAGTGAGTGACCTGCTCGACGTCGACACCGACGTCGACGAAGGGCTGGTGCTGGACCTGGCCCGGGTCGCGGCCCACAACGTGGCCCGACCCGCGGCGCCGATCACGACCTTCCTCCTCGGCTACGCGGCCGGCTCTCAGGACGCCGACCCGGAGGCAGTCGAGGCACTCGCGTCCCGGGTCCAGGCCCTCGCCGACAGCTGGGACCGCCCCGCCGACGCGCCGGACCCCGACGTCGACGGCGTCGAGGTCGACGTGCCCGACGACAGCGGGGTCGACCACACCGGCGAGACCTTCGACGAGGACTGAGCCTAGGCTCGCGGACATGCGTGCTGTGATCGCCGACGGGGCAGGCGGCCCCGGAGTCCTGTCCGTGGCCGAGCTGCCCGACCCCACGCCGGGGCCGGGTGAGGTCGTCCTCGACGTCGTCGCGGCCGGGCTGAACCGGGCCGACCTGCTGCAGCGACAGGGCCTCTACCCACCGCCGCCCGGCGCCTCCCCGGTGATCGGGATGGAGTGCAGCGGCACGGTCGCGGCGCTCGGCGAGGGCGTCACCGGCTGGAGCGTCGGCGACCCGGCGTGCGCACTGCTCGCCGGGGGCGGGTACGCCGAGAAGGTCGCCGTACCGGCCGGCCAGCTGATGCCGGTGCCGGACGGCGTCGACCTGGTCCACGCGGCTGCGCTGCCCGAGGTGGCGGCCACCGTGTGGTCGAACGTCTTCATGGTCGCGGGGCTCAAGCCGCACGAGACGTTCCTCGTACACGGCGGGGCGGGCGGCATCGGCACCTTCGCGATCCAGCTCGCCCACCAGCTCGGCGCGACGGTGCTGACCACGGCCGGCACCGCCGAGAAGCTCGCCGCCTGCGCGGCGCTCGGCGCCGACGTGACGATCAACTACCGCGACCAGGACTTCGTCGAGGTCGCGCGGGAGGCGACCGACGGGTACGGCGCGGACGTCATCCTCGACAACATGGGGGCGAAGTACCTCGGCCGCAACGTCGACGTCCTCGCCATCGAGGGCCGGCTGGTCATCATCGGGATGCAGGGCGGCTCGAAGGGCGAGCTCGACATCAACACGCTGCTGCGCAAGCGCGGCGCGGTGATCGCGACGACCCTGCGCTCGCGCCCGGTCGACGAGAAGTCCGCGATCTGCGCCTCCGTCGTCGAGCACGTCTGGCCGCTGGTCTCCGCCGGACTGGTGCGGCCCGTGGTCCACGGCACCATGCCGCTCGAGGACGTGGCCGCCGCGCACGCCCTGATGGAGTCGGGCGAGCACAGCGGCAAGATCCTCCTGACGATCTGAGGCCGCTGGCCGCCGGATACCGTGGGGGCATGAGCGAGCAGCCGGACGAGCAGGAGCAGCACGTCGTGATCATCGGGCCGGACGGGCAGCCGGTGGGCGCCGTGCCCGCCTCCGCGCTCCAGGGCCAGGGCACCGACCAGGGCGATGCGGACGAGGGGAGCTCGATCGCCGACCTCGTCGAGCAGCCCGCCAAGGTGATGCGGATCGGGAGCATGATCCGCCAGCTGCTCGAGGAGGTGAAGGCCGCGCCCCTCGACGAGGCGAGCCGCAACCGGCTCAAGGAGATCCACCAGGCCTCGATCAAGGAGCTCGAGGCCGGCCTCGCTCCGGAGCTGGTCGAGGAGCTGGAGCGGCTGACCCTGCCGTTCAGCGAGGAGACCACGCCGTCCGAGGGTGAGCTGCGGATCGCCCAGGCCCAGCTGGTCGGCTGGCTCGAGGGGCTCTTCCACGGCATCCAGACCGCGATCTACGCCCAGCAGATGGCGTCGCGGGCGCAGTTCGAGCAGATCCGGCGCGCACTGCCGCAGGGCATGATGCCGCCCCAGGCCGGGCCCGACGAGCAGGGCGGGCCGCAGCCCCCGGCGCACGGCGACTCGGGCGGGATGTACCTGTAGCTCAGGCTCGGCGCCGGCCGAGGCCGGCCGCGAGACCGAGGCCGAGCAGGCCGACGATCACCAGCGCCAGGCCCGGCGCCGCGACACGCTCCAGGCTGGTCGGCGCGCCGGCCACCCGGGTGAAGGTCGCCGTGTCCGGCTCCGGCGGGGTCGGTGCCCGGCCGTCACCGAGGAGCCGCACGACCCGGGCCACCCGGGCCTCGGTGGCCGGGGCGGTGCCGCTGGCGGCGGTCGTGGAGAGGTCCTCGCCGTTCGTGAAGAAGACGTACGGCGAGCCCTTCGCCAGGTCCGGGAGGCCGCACGCCCGGGCCGCACGGTCGGTGGTGACCGACACCTCCGGCGTGCTGACGTCGCCCTTGTAGACCCGGTCGACGGCGACGGTGTAGACGACCTGGCCGCCCTGCCTCGCGCGGTCGGTCACCGAGCCGGTGAAGACGTCGTCGGCGTCCTTGGTGTGGGTCTGGATCGACGCGCCGTCGCGGGGACAGCGCGGGGCCGCGGCAACGGCCACGGAGCCACCGGTCGCGACGGCGCCCGACCCGGCGAGCAGCAGGGCGGCCATCAGGAGACGCACACTGGTCATGGACACGGCTCCCATCTCAACAGATCACAGGTTGAAGACACCAGCCAGCACCTGCGCGACGCCGTCGTCGTCGTGGCCGGGAGCGACGCGGTCGGCGGCCTCGACGACGGTGGGATGCGCGTCCGCCATGGCGTACGACGTCCCGGCCCAGGCGAGCATCGGCAGGTCGTTGGGCATGTCGCCGAAGGCGATCACGTCGGCCGCGTCGACGCCGAGGTCGGCGCAGAGCAGCGCCAGGGTCGAGGCCTTCGTGACGCCCGGCGCGCTGATCTCCAGGAGCGAGGTCGCCGAGGACCAGGTGATGACCAGGCGGCCGTCGACGGCCAGCTCGGCGAGGTCCCAGAACTCCTGCGGGGCGAGCTCCTCGTGGCGGGCGAGCAGCTTGACCGCCGGCCGGTCGAAGAGCTCCTCCACCGGGCCGCGCCGGGCCCCGTCCGGCACCGCGTGCCGCTCGAGGAACGCCGGCTCGAGGCCGACCCCGTCGAGGGTCTCGACGGCGAAGGCCGTGCCGGGGATCGCCTCACGCAGCAGGGCGCAGACGGCCAGGCCGAGCGCGGGCTCGATCGGGCGGAGCAGGTGCACGTCGTGCCGGGCGACGTCCCAGACCAGCGCGCCGTTCGCGACGACGGCGAGGCCGTGCTCCCCGACGTACTCGAAGACCTCCTCGGCCCAGCGCAGCGGCCGCCCGGTGACGAACACGACCGGGACGCCGAGCCTCTCGACCGCCAGGAGCACGTCGTGCGTGTAGCCGGACACCGTGCCGTCGGAGCGCACCAGGGTGCCGTCGAGGTCGGTGGCGACCAGCCTGGGGGGTGTCGAGGCTCGCCGCGCTCGCACCTCAACCACCGAGTTTCCCTGGAAGCGGCCGGGCCATCACGAGCTCGCCGTCCTCGTTGCCGCCGCGCAGCTCGGTGAAGCCGCACTTGGCGAGCACCCGGACGCTCGCGGTGTTGGACGGCTCGACGCTGGCCCGGACGCGCACGCCGGCGGCGTCCGTCTCGGCGAGCAGCGCCTGCAGGGCCTCGGTCGCGAAGCCCCAGCCGCGGGCCTCCTCGACCAGCCCGTAGCCGACCTCGGCCTCGAGCACGCCGTCGCCGGCCTCCTCGGGCGGGCCGAAGAAGCCGATCGAGCCGAGAGCGGTCGTGCCGCGCACGATGTGGCGCGGAGCCCAGGGGTCACCGGGGCGGTACATCGTCGCCGCGTCCCGGTCGTCCTTGCGGGGGTAGTCGCGGTGCCAGCCCTGACGCCCGCGGCCGGCCCGGATGTCGGTCGCCTCGTCCGGGGTCCACACGGGCAGCGTCAGCCGCTCGCTGCGGACGACATCCGGGAGCGTCATCCGGGGTCCCCGCGGCGTTGTCCGTCGGAGGAGCGAAGCGGGGGAGGCGAAGAAGGTCGTGGGGTGGTGGGGAACCACTTGTCGAGCTCGGTGGCCAGGCCGTCCTCGTAGACGCTGCCGGTCACGTCGTCGGCGGCGGCGATGACCTCCTCGATCGCCTGGCCCATCGCGACGCCGCGGCGGGCCCACGCGAACATCTCAAGGTCGTTGCGGCCGTCGCCGACCGCCAGCGCGTCGTCGGCGGTCAGGCCGAGCTGGTCGGCGACGTGCTGGAGGCCGGACGCCTTCGAGACGCCGACCGGGGCCAGGTCGAGCCAGGCGGTCCAGCCGACGACGTAGCTCGTGCCGTGCAGGCCGAGCTCCAGGGCCAGCTTCACGAAGTCGTCGGCGGTCGACGCCGGGTCGCGGATGATCACCCGGCTCACCTCGTGGGCCAGGAGATCGGCGACCTCGGTGACGATCATGTCGCCCGAGAGCTCGCCCTCGGGGAAGTGGGAGTTGACCCGGTAGCCGACCCCGCGCTCCTCGACCGCGACCAGCGCGCTGGGGTGCCGGTCGAGGATCGCCTCGACGGCCGGGCGGGCGTCGAACTTCTCCTCGTGGACCACGTCGAGCGGCGGGTAGCGGAACACGACGGCGCCGTTGGACGCCACGATCCAGAGCCGGTCCCGGCCGGGCCCGTGGAGCTCGAGCAGGTCGGCGACCTCGGTCATGCCGTGCGGCGACCGGCCACTGGCGAGGACCACGTGGGCGCCGGCGTCGAGCGCCCGGCGTACGGCGGCCTTCACCGCCGGCGAGATCTCCTCACGGGTGGTGCCGCCGCCGTCGATCCACTTGAGGATGGTGCCGTCGATGTCGAGCGCGACGAGCTTCGGCCTCCAGCCAGTCTCCGAGTCCGTCACGGGGCGACCGGCTCCAGGACCTCGCGGCCGCCGAGCCAGGGCTGGAGCGCCTTCGGCACCCGGACCGAGCCGTCGGCCTGCTGGTGGGTCTCGAGGATCGCGACGATCGTGCGGGTCGACGCGCACAGCGTGCCGTTGAGGGTGGCGACCGGCTTGACCCCGTCGTCGAAGCGACCCCGGATGTCGAGGCGGCGTGACTGGAACTCGGTGCAGTTGGAGGTCGACGTGAGCTCGCGGTACTTGCCCTGCGTCGGGATCCAGGCCTCGCAGTCGAACTTGCGGATGGCCGAGAGCCCGAGGTCGCCGGCCGCCGTGTCGATGACCTGGTACGCGAGCTCGAGCTTGTCGAGGAACGACTTCTCGATCTCGAGCAGGCGCTGGTGCTCGGCGTACGACTCCTCGAGAGTCGTGTAGACGAACATCTCGACCTTGTCGAACCAGTGCACCCGGATGATGCCCTTGGTGTCCTTGCCGTGCGAGCCGGCCTCCTTGCGGAAGCACGGGCTGAAGGCCGCGTAGCGCAGGGGGAGCTTGGCGGCGTCGAGGATCTCGTCGGAGTGGTAGGCCGCCATCGG
>JAOPXG010000306.1 GCA_025965275.1 Nocardioides sp. | reverse complement strand
GACGCGCTGGCGGGCCAGGACGCCTCCACCCAGGCGCTCATCGCCTACTACAGGAAGCACCGGACCCGATGACCGAAGGCACGCCCGCGTACGTCAACCCGCTGCGCGACCCGCAGGACCGCCGGCTCCCCCGCATCGCAGGACCGTGCGGGCTGGTGCTGTTCGGCGTCACCGGCGACCTGTCGCGCAAGAAGGTCATGCCCGCGATCTACGACCTCGCGAACCGCGGCCTGCTGCCGCCGGGCTTCAGCCTGGTGGGCTTCGCGCGCCGCGACTGGGAGGACCAGGACTTCGCCCAGGTCGTCCACGACTCGGTCAAGGCCTATGCCCGCACCGAGTTCCGTGAGGAGGTCTGGAACCAGCTCTCCGAAGGCTTCCGGTTCGTCCCCGGCAACTTCGACGACGACGTCGCCTTCGACCAGCTCCGCCGCACGATCGAGGAGCTCGACACCGTCCGCGGCACCGACGGCAACCACGCGTTCTACCTCGCGATCCCGCCCGGGTTCTTCGGCGACGTCGTCGGCCAGCTCAAGAAGCACGGGCTCGCCGACGGGGGCGACTCCTGGCGCCGGGTCGTCGTCGAGAAGCCGTTCGGCCACGACCTCGAGTCCGCGCGCGCGCTCAACGCGATCCTCGACGGCGTCTTCAGCTCCGGCTCGATCTTCCGGATCGACCACTACCTCGGCAAGGAGACGGTCCAGAACATCCTGGCGATGCGCTTCGCCAACACGATGTTCGAGCCGATCTGGAACGCCAACTACGTCGACCACGTGCAGATCACCATGGCCGAGGACGGTGGCATCGGCGGCCGGGCCGGCTACTACGACGGCATCGGCGCCGCGCGCGACGTGATCCAGAACCACCTGCTCCAGCTGATGTCGCTGGTGGCGATGGAGGAGCCGACGTCGTTCGACGCCGAGAGCCTGCGGATCGAGAAGCAGAAGGTGCTCGCGAGTGTCGTGCTCCCCCGGCGCCTGGACCTGACGACGGCGCGCGCACAGTACGCCGAGGGCTGGGCCGGCGGTCAGAAGGTGCCCGGGTTCCTCGATGAGGAGGGCATCAAGAAGTCCTCCACCACCGAGACGTACGCCGCGGTCACCCTCCACGTCGACACCCGGCGCTGGGCCGGCGTGCCGTTCTACCTGCGCACCGGCAAGCGCCTGGGTCGCCGCGTCACCGAGGTGGCGATCGTGTTCAAGCGGGCGCCGCACCTGCCGTTCAGCGCGTCGTCCACCGAGGACCTCACCCAGAACGCCCTGGTGATCCGGATCCAGCCCGACGAGGGCGTGACCCTGCGCTTCGGGTCGAAGGTGCCCGGCACCGCCATGGAGATCCGCGACGTGAACATGGACTTCGCGTACGGCGGGTCCTTCACCGAGTCCTCGCCGGAGGCCTACGAGCGGCTGATCCTCGACGTCCTGCTCGGGGACCCGCCGCTCTTCCCGAGGCACGAGGAGGTCGAGCTGTCCTGGAAGATCCTGGACCCGATCCTCGAGCACTGGGCCAAGCAGGACGCCGCGGGCAAGGGGAAGCCGGACAGGTACGAGTCCGGCACCTGGGGCCCGAAGTCCGCCGACGCGATGCTGGCCCGCGACGGCCGAGTCTGGAGACGACCGTGACCTCACCCCACGAAGCTGCGGGCCTCCCCCGCAACGCTGGTCCCTGCGACTGCGCTCCTCCGACCCGCTCTTCCGAGGGGACCCCGAGATGATCGAACTGATCGACACCCACGCCGCCGAGATCGCGGCCGAGTTCGTGCGGGCCCGCACGCGGGCCGGCAGCCCGGTGATGGGCATGGTGATGACGATGGTGGTCGTCGTCGACGAGGACGTCGCCGGCGACGTGATGGCGGTGGCCCGCGAGGCCTCGCAGGAGCACCCGGCGCGCGTGCTCGGCGTGATCCTGGGTGACGCCCGGGGCGCAGCCCAGGTCAACGCCCAGGTCGGAGCGGGCGCCGGCTGGTCCGGCGAGACCGCGCTGATCCGGCTCAAGGGCGAGGTCGTGAAGCACCCGGAGTCCGTCGTACTCCCCCTGCTGCTGCCGGACTCCCCGGTCGCGATCTACTGGCCCACCGACCCGCCGGCCGACACCGCCAGCGACCCGCTGGGTGCTTTGGCCCAGCGCCGGATCACCGACGCGGCGGGCGCCACGCGCGGCAAGGGCAAGGCGATCCACACGCAGTGCGCGTCCTACACGAAGGGCAACACCGATCTCGCCTGGACCCGGATCACGCCGTGGCGTGCGCTGCTGGCGGCCGCGCTCGACCAGCACCACCTCAAGGTGACGGCGGCGTCGGTCACGGCCGAGCGGATCAGCCCGAGCGCCGACCTGCTCACCGCGTGGCTGACCGACCGGCTGAAGGTCAAGGTCGAGCGCGAGAACTCGTCGGGTCCGGGGATCACCGAGGTCGTGATGGAGACCAAGGAGGGCCCGATCCGCATCTCGCGCTTCGACGGCAAGCTCGCCACGTACAGCTCCCCCGGGCACCCGGACCGGCCGGTGGCGCTCAAGCGCCGCGACCTGCCCGAGCTGCTGGCCGAGGAGCTGCGCCGGCTGGACGAGGACGACATCTACGCCGAGACCGCCCGCAAGCTGGTGAAGATCGGGCCGAAAGCATGAGCG
Organism: Nocardioides sp.; assembly: GCA_025965275.1. Lineage (GTDB taxonomy): Bacteria > Actinomycetota > Actinomycetes > Propionibacteriales > Nocardioidaceae > Nocardioides. The sequence continues at coordinate 17,311 of JAOPXG010000306.1, read as the reverse complement.
ACCCGCGCATCGAGGTCCACGACGACCCCGCGGCGCTCGCGACCGCCGTCGCCGGAGAGTTGCTCACCCGGATCGCCGACGCGCAGTCGTCCGGCGGCGTGCCCCAGATCTGCCTGACCGGCGGGACCATCGCGGAGGCGATCCACCGTGAGATCGCCCGGCTGTCGCCGGGCTCGGAGGTCGACTGGTCGCAGGTCGTCGTGTGGTTCGGCGACGAGCGCTTCGTCGCGCCCGACGACCCCGACCGCAACGCCGGCCAGGCCCGAGCCGCCTTCCTCGACGCTGTCGGGGTCGACCCGGCCAAGGTCCACGAGATGCCCTCGACCGCCGACGCGGCCGACGTCGAGGCCGGCGCCGCGGCGTACTCCGACACGCTCCGCGAGCACGGCAGCGGCGAGTTCGACGTGCTGATGCTCGGCATCGGTCCGGACGGCCACATCGCGTCGCTCTTCCCGCGCTTCGCCCAGCTGGACGTCACCGACCGGGTCGCCGTCGGCGTGACCGGCTCCCCCAAGCCACCCCCGGAGCGGATCAGCCTGACCTTCCCGGCGCTCAACCGGTCCCGCTCGGTGTGGTTCCTCGCCAGCGGCGAGGGCAAGGCCTCCGCCGTCGCGCAGGCCCTCGGCGGCGCCGACCTCCACGACATCCCCGCCGCCGGCGTCACCGGCCGCGAGGAGACCCTCTGGTTCCTCGACCGCGCCGCCGCCAGTCGGCTCTGACCTTCTCGTCGGTCGAGCAGCGAGCGTATCGAGACCCGCCCCTCGTGGGTCGAGTAGCGAGCGCCAGCGGGCGTATCGAGACCCACTACCCTGGTCTCGATACGCCCGTCGCGAGCTCGTTCCTCGCTCGCGGGGCCACTCGACCTTGCTGCTGTGGCCGGTGCTCCTGAGCTCCGCTCAGGAGCACCGGGCAGCTAAAATATGATTTCGCCGGACTTGCGGCGCGAGCGCAGCAGCTGGAGCGCCTCGTCGAGGATGTCGGCCGCCTCCTGGTCGGAGCGGCGTTCCTTCACGTACGCGAGGTGCGTCTTGTACGGCTCGACCTTCGGCGCGGGGGGCGCGTTCTCCGAGTCGCGCCCCGCGGGCAGACCGCACTTGGGGCAGTCCCACGAGTCGGGCACGGTGGCCTCCGTCGAGAACGTCACCACCGAGCGGTGCTCGTGAGCACAGAAGTACGTCACTGCCTGACGCGGTGCGGCTTCGCCGCGCTCCGCCTCGCCCATCGGGCCGGCCCCCACCCGGCTCCCGCGAATAGCGTTTCCTCCACCAGCCACGGAACGTTTCCCTTTCGAAAAGTCAGTACGCGAGCAGAAGCCCGAGGGCGACCACGCAGGCGAACCAGATGACACCGATCCCGACCGTGAGCCGGTCGAGGTTCCTCTCGGCGACCGACGAACCTCCCAGAGAACTGGAGACGCCACCGCCGAACATGTCCGACAGGCCACCGCCGCGGCCCTTGTGAAGCAGCACGAGCAGGATCATCAGACAGCTCGCGATCATGAGCACGATGGTGAATAGCAGAGTCACGATCGCAAAGCCTACGTCAGAGGTCCGCGGATCACAGGACCGGCATGTCGTAGAAGCGGCAGATCCCGCCGAACTCGTCCACCTGCAGGCTCGCGCCACCCACCAGCGCACCGTCCACGTCGGGCTTCGCCATGATCCCGGCGACGTTCGCGGCCTTCACCGACCCCCCGTAGAGGATGCGTACGGCGGCCGCAGCGGCGTCGCCGTGCAGGGCCCGGACCCGCCCCCGGATCTCCGCACAGACCTCCTGCGCGTCCTCGGGCGTGGCGACCTCGCCGGTCCCGATCGCCCACACCGGCTCGTAGGCGATCACCAGGCCGGCGACCTGCTCGGCGGTGAAGCCCGCGAGCGAGCCGTCGGTCTGCTCGACGCAGTGCTGGACGTGGGTGCCGGCCTGCCGGATCTCCAGCCCCTCGCCGACGCACACGATCGGCACCATGCCGGCCGCGAGGGCCTGGTGAGCCTTCGCGTTCACGATCTCGTCGGTCTCGGCGTGGTACTCGCGGCGCTCGCTGTGGCCGACGACGACGTACGAGCAGCCGAGCTTCGCGAGCATGCTCGCCGAGATCTCCCCCGTGTAGGCACCGGAGTCGTGCGTGGAGACGTCCTGGGCGCCGTACTTGATCAGCAGCCGGTCGCCGTCCACCAGGGTCTGCACGGACCGCAGATCGGTGAAGGGCGGCAACACAGCAACCTCGACCCGGCCGTAGTCGTGCTTCTTGTCCGCGAGCGTCCAGGCGAGCTTCTGGACCAGCACCACCGCTTCTTGGTGGTTGACGTTCATCTTCCAGTTCCCCGCCATCAGCGGGGTGCGGGCAGCGACAACCACTAGTCCTCCAAGACCTTGATGCCCGGGAGCTCCTTGCCCTCGAGGTACTCCAGGCTCGCGCCGCCGCCGGTCGAGATGTGACCGAAGGCGTCCTCGTCGAAGCCGAGCGTGCGTACGGCGGCCGCCGAGTCGCCACCGCCGACCACCGACAGGCCGTCGATCTTCGTCAGTGCCTCCGCGACGGCACGGGTGCCGTCGGCGAACGCGTCGACCTCGAAGACGCCCATCGGCCCGTTCCAGAACACCGTCCGGGCGTCCGCGAGCGCCGCGGCGAACGCCGCGCCCGAGTCGGGTCCGATGTCCAGGCCGAGCGCGTCGGCCGGGATCTGGTCGGCGGGTACGACGTGCGGGTGCGGCTCGCGGTCGCCGGAGGGGAACTCCGTGTCGACCACGATGTCGGTCGGCAGCAGGATCTCGACGCCCGACTCCTCGGCCCGCTCCAGGTAGGCACGGCAGACGTCGAGCTGGTCCTCCTCGAGCAGGCTCTTGCCGACCTCGTGGCCCTTCGCCTTGAGGAAGGTGAAGACCATGCCGCCGCCGATCAGCAGCTTGTCGGCCTTGCCGAGCAGGTTGTCGATGACGCCCAGCTTGTCGGACACCTTGGAGCCGCCGAGGACGACGACGTACGGGCGCTCCGGGTCCTCGGTGAGCCGACGCAGCACGCCGATCTCCGTCGCGACCAGGTGGCCCATCGCGTGGGGCAGCCGCAGCGCCACGTCGTACACGGAGGCCTGCTTGCGGTGCACCACCCCGAACCCGTCGGACACGAACGCGTCGGCCAACTCGGCGAGCTGGTCGGCGAACGCTCCGCGCTCGGCGTCGTCCTTGCTGGTCTCGCCCGGGTTGAACCGGACGTTCTCCAGCAGCGCGACCTGGCCGTCCTCGAGACCGGCGACGGTCTCCCGCGCGCTGTCACCGACGGTGTCGGTGGCGAACGCGACGTCGCGGCCGAGCAGCTCGCCGAGCCGGGCCGCGACCGGGCGCAGGGAGTAGCGGTCCTCGGGAGCGCCCTTCGGGCGTCCCAGGTGGGCCGTCACGACAACCCTGGCACCGGCGTCGGCCAGCTCCTTGATCGTCGGGACGCTGGCCCTGATCCGTCCGTCGTCGGTGATGGTCGTGCCGTCGAGCGGCACGTTGAGGTCCGACCGGACCAGGACCCGCTTGCCGGCCACGTCGCCGAGCGACGAGTACGTAGACATTCCCGGGCCGACGCTCAGAGCGTCTCGCCGACGTGGGCGACGAGGTCGACCAGCCGGTTGGAGTAGCCCCACTCGTTGTCGTACCAGCCGACGACCTTGACCTGGTTGCCGATGACCTTGGTCAGCGGCGCGTCGAAGATGCAGGAGGCCGGGTCGGTGGTGATGTCGCTCGAGACGATCGGGTCCTCGCTGTAGCGCAGGATGCGCCCGTCCGCGGCCGCCTTCATCACGGCGTTGACCTCCTCGACGGTGGTCTCGCGACCGGCCTCGAACGTGAGGTCGGTGACCGAGCCGGTCGGCACGGGCACGCGCAGGGCGTAGCCGTCGAGCTTGCCCTTGAGCTCGGGCAGGACCAGGGAGATCGCCTTGGCGGCACCGGTCGAGGTCGGCACGATGTTGATGGCCGCCGCCCGGGCACGACGCAGGTCGTTGTGCGGGCCGTCGAGGAGGTTCTGGTCGCCGGTGTAGGCGTGGATGGTGGTCATCAGGCCCTTGACGATGCCGAACTCGTCGCTGAGCACCTTCGCCATCGGCGCGAGGCAGTTGGTCGTGCACGAGGCGTTGGAGATGATCGTGTGCTGGGCCGGGTCGTAGTCGCCCTCGTTGACGCCCATCACGATCGTGACGTCCTCGTTCTTCGCGGGCGCGGAGATGATGACCTTCTTGGCACCACCGTCGATGTGCGCCTTCGCCTTCGTGGCGTCGGTGAAGAAGCCGGTCGACTCGATCACGATGTCGGCACCGACGCCGCTCCAGTCGAGGGCGGCGGGGTCGCGCTCGGCGAAGACCTTGAAGGTCTGGCCGCTCGCGGTGATGTCGGTGTCGGTGTGCGAGACGTCGCCGTCCAGCCGACCGAGCGTGGAGTCGTACTTCAGCAACGTCGCCAGGGTCTTGTTGTCGGTCAGGTCGTTGACCGCGACGATCTGGATGTCGGCGCCGGAGGCCACGACAGCACGGAAGAAGTTGCGGCCGATCCGGCCGAACCCGTTGATACCTACGCGAACAGTCACTGCGGTTGCTCCTTGTGCGTTAGCTGGTGGGGCGAACGTCCGGGGCGGCCGGAGCCGCGTCACTCACGACCCTATCGTTCGGGGCGCGGTGACCGGCCAGCGTCCCGATCTACGTACGGGTAACCGCCGATGGCCCCGGGCCACCGTGACCCGTGGAATGTCGCCCGGAAAGGCACTGGGTCTCGACACACCGGTCCCGACCTCGTTCCTCGGTCGCGCGGCTCGCTCGACCACCATCAGCGGATCCGCTGACGCGTCTCCGCTCAACCCTCGTCGGCGAGCATCTCCGGCGTCAGCGAGGCCTCGGTGTCGGGGATGCCCAGCTCCTCGGCGCGCTTGTCCGCCATCGCCAGCAGCCGGCGGATCCGGCCCGCGATCGCGTCCTTGGTCAGCACCGGGTCGTGCAGCTGGCCGAGCTCCTCGAGGGAGGCCTGCTTGTGCTCGAGCCGGAGCTCGCCGGCCATCTTGAGGTGGTCGGGCACCTCGTCGCCGAGGATCTCCATCGCCCGGTCGACGCGCGCACCGGCGGCGACGGCCGCCCGGGCGGAGCGGCGCAGGTTGGCGTCGTCGAAGTTGGCCAGGCGGTTCGCGGTGGCACGCACCTCGCGGCGCATCCGGCGCTCCTCCCAGGCCATCAGCGACTCGTGGGCGCCGAGCCGCGTGAGCAGCTGGCCGATGGCGTCGCCGTCGCGGATGACGACCCGGTCGACGCCACGGACCTCGCGGGCCTTGGCATGGATGCCGACCCGGCGGGCCACGCCGACGAGGGCCAGGGCCGCTTCCGGGCCGGGGCAGGTGACCTCGAGGGCCGACGAACGGCCGGGCTCGGTGAGCGAGCCGTGGGCCAGGAACGCGCCGCGCCAGGCCGCGACGGCGTCGCAGCCACCGCCGGACACGACGGCCGGCGGGAGGCCCCGGACGGGCCGGCCGCGCTGGTCGAGCAGGCCGGTCTGGCGGGCCAGGGCCTCGCCGTCCTTGACCACGCGCACGATGTAGCGGCTGCCCTTGCGGATGCCGTTGCCCTGCACCATCACGACGTCCGACTGGTGGCCGTAGACCTCGGCGATGTTGGTGCGGAGACGGCGGGCCGCCGCACCCGTGTCGAACTCCGCCTCGACGACGATCCGGCCGCTCACGATGTGGAGCCCGCCTGCGAATCGGAGCATCGACGCAACCTCGGCCTTGCGGCAACACGTCTTCGTGATCTGGGTGCTGGACAGCTCCGCTTTCACCTGTGCCGTCATCGCCATGGGGCCGATCCTTTCACGCGAGTCAATCACCGTCGGACATGATCCCGGCGTACGCCGCGGCCAGCTTCACGGGGTCGTGTCGGGGGCTCCCGTCGTCGGTGCCGACGTCGGTGACGACGAGCCTCGCGCCGGTCGCACGGACGAGGTGCTCGAGATCGGCCAGTCCCTCGCGGACGCTGCGGGAGTCGGCGAGGACGGCGTGCACGCGCAGCTCCGGGGCGTGCTCGGCCAGCACCGCGAGGTGGTCGGCCGCCTCGAAGCCGTGGGTCTCCCCCGCCTGCTCGTCGAGGTTGAGCACGACGACGACCCGGGCGTCGCTCGTGACGATCGCCTCACGCAGCGCGGGCACCATCAGGTGCGGGATCACCGAGGTGAACCACGACCCGGGGCCGAGCACCACCCAGTCGGCGGCGTGCACCGCTTCGATGGCCTCGGGGCACGGCTTCGGGTCCGGGGGGTCGAGCGCGATCGTCGAGATCACGCCGTCCGTGGTGGCCACCTCGACCTGACCGCGAACGGTGCTCAGGGCGTCGCGGTCGCCCGGATCGATGCCGCGCACCTCGGCGGTGATGTCGAGCGGCGTGAGCGCCATCGGCAGGACGCGCCCGGAGGTGCCGAGCAGCCGGCCCACCCAGTCGAGGGCGGCCACGGGGTCGCCGAGCTGCTCCCAGAGGCCGACGATGAGGAGGTTGCCGATCACGTGGCCGTTCATCTCGCCGTGGCCCGCGAACCGGTGCTGGAGCACGCGCGCCCAGGTGTCACCCCACTGGTTGTCGCCGCACAGCGCGGCCAGCGCCATCCGCAGGTCACCGGGTGGGAGGACGCCGAACTCCGAGCGGAGGCGACCCGAGGAGCCACCGTTGTCGGCGACGGTGACCACGGCGGTGAGGTCGTCGATCACCAGGTCGTCGACGAGCAGGCGCAACGCCTGGAGCGAGGCCGCGAGTCCGTGACCACCCCCGAACGCGACGACCGACTGGGCCCGTTCCTGGGCACGGTCCTGGGTCATGCGGGCATCACTCGCGCCCGAGATCGCGGTGGGTGGCGCTGGTGACGTAGCCGGCGGTCGAGAGCCGGCGGGCGATCTCCTCCGACATCGCCACGCTGCGGTGCTTGCCGCCGGTGCAGCCGATCGCGACCGTCATGAACCGCTTGCCCTCGCGGAGGTAGCCGGCGGCGACGCCCTCGAGCACGGGCACGTAGCGGTCGAGGAACTCCGCGGCGCCCGGCTGGCTCATGACGTGGTCCGCGACATCGGGGTCGCGACCCGTGTGGGCCCGGAGCGCGGGGATCCAGAACGGGTTGGGCAGGAAGCGCATGTCGGCGACGAAGTCGGCGTCGACCGGGATGCCGTACTTGAAGCCGAAGCTCGTCACGGTGACCCGGAGCCGCATGGAGTCGGGCGTGCCGAACGCCTCGGCGATCCGGTCGGTGAGCTGGTGCACGTTGAGGGACGTCGTGTCGATGACGAGGTCGGCGTCGCTGCGCAGGTCGGCGAGGACCTCGCGCTCACGGATCAGGCCGTCGAGGAGCCGGCCGCTGCCCTGCAGCGGGTGTGGGCGCCGGGCCGCCTCCTGACGGCGCACGAGCACGTCGTCGGTGGCGTCGAGGAAGACGAGGGTGGCGTGCCGACCGGTCGCTCCCAGGGCGAGGTTCTCCTGCAGGGACTGGAAGAACGACCCGGACCGCACGTCGACCACGACCGCGATCGGCTGCTCGATGCCCCGGCTCTCGTCGACCAGCCGGACCACCTCGCGGAGCACGCTCGGCGGCATGTTGTCGACGACGTAGTAGCCGAGGTCCTCGAGCTCCTTCGCGGCCGTGCTCCGGCCGGCGCCGGTCATGCCGGTGACGACCACCAGCTCGCCGTACTGCTCCGCGCCCATCTCAGGACTCCTCGATCTCGCCCGTGGCGGTGTTGACGCTCACAGTCTTGCGGGTCGTGGACTGCTGGGCGACGGCTTCCTTGATCGCGGCCGCCGTCTGCGGCCCGATGCCGGGCACCTGGGCGATCTCGTCGACCTCCGCCAGCCGCAGCTTCTTCAGCGAGCCGAAGTACTTGAGCAGGGTCTTGCGGCGCACCTCACCCAGTCCGGGCACGTCGTCGAGAAGGCTCTCCACCATCGACTTGGAGCGCCGCGACCGGTGATGGGTGATCGCGAAGCGGTGGGCCTCGTCCCGGATCCGCTGCAGCAGGTAGAGGCCCTCGCTCGACCGGGCCAGGATGACCGGGTCCTCCTGGTCGGGCAGCCAGACCTCCTCGAGCCGCTTGGCCAGGCCGCAGACCGGGATGTCGACGATGCCCAGCTCGGTCAGCGCGCGCTGGGCGGCCGCCACCTGGGGCGGCCCGCCGTCGACCACGACCAGGCCCGGCGCGTAGGCGAACTTGCGCGCCCGACCCGTCTCCGGATCGACCAGCATCGGGCCGTTCTCCGTGGTGACCTCGCTGCTGGAGGCCTGCTCGTCGAGGAGCCGGCGGAAGCGCCGGGTGATCACCTCGTGCATCGACGCCACGTCGTTCTGGCCGTCGACGCCGCGGATCACGAAGCGGCGGTACTCGCTCTTGCGGGCCAGGCCGTCCTCGAAGACCACCATCGACGCGACGACCTCGGTGCCCTGGAGGTTGGAGACGTCGTAGCACTCGATCCGCAGCGGCACCTCATCGAGGGCGAGCGCGTCCTGGATCTCCTCGAGCGCCCGGTTGCGCGTGGTCAGGTCGCTCGCCCGCTTCGTCTTGTGCAGCGCCAGCGACTGGGCAGCGTTCTGGGCGACGGTCTCCTGGAGCGCCAGCTTGGGGCCGCGCTGCGGCACCCGGATGGAGACCTTGGCGCCGCGCAGGCCACCGAGGAGCTGCTCGTACGTCGCCACGTCGGGCGGCACGGCCGGGACCAGGATCTCGCGCGGGATCGCGTCGGCGGCGTCGGCGTCCGTGCCGGCGTAGAGCTGGAGGAGGAAGTCGTCGACCAGCTCGGCGGTGCCGCCCTCGTCGACGCGGTCGGCCACCCAGCCGCGCTGGCCGCGGATCCGCCCGCCGCGGACGTAGAAGATCTGCACCGCGACCTCGAGCGGGTCCTCGGCGAAGGCGATCACGTCGACGTCGGCGCCGTCGCCCAGCACCACGGCCTGCTTCTCGAGCGCCTTGTGCATGGCGCCGAGGTCGTCACGCAGCCGCGCTGCCTTCTCGAAGTCGAGCGCGTCGGACGCGGCGTACATCTCCTTCTCGATGCGCCGGACGAACGCGTTGGTGTGGCCGGCCATGAAGTCGCAGAAGTCGTCGACGATCTGCCGGTGCTCCTCGGCGCTGACGTTGCCCACGCACGGCGCCGAGCACTTGTCGATGTAACCGAGCAGGCACGGCCGGCCGATCTGGGAGGACCGCTTGAAGACCCCGTTGCTGCAGGACCGCATCGGGAAGACCCGGAGCAGGATGTCGACCGTCTCGCGGATCGCCCAGGCGTGGCCGTAGGGACCGAAGTAGCGGGTGCCCTTGCGCTTGGCGCCGCGCCCGACCATCACTCGCGGGAACTCTTCTCCGAGGGTGACCGCCAGCCAGGGGTACGACTTGTCGTCGCGGTACTTCACGTTGAACCGCGGGTCGAACTCCTTGATCCAGGAGTACTCCAGCTGGAGCGCCTCGACCTCGGTCTTCACGACCGTCCACTCGACGCTCGCCGCCGCGGTCACCATCGTCGCGGTGCGGGGGTGGAGGTTGCCGATGTCCTGGAAGTACGACGACAGGCGGGGCCGCAGGCTCTTCGCCTTGCCGACGTAGATGACCCGGCCCTTCGGGTCGCGGAACCGGTAGACCCCCGGCTGGGTGGGGATGGTGCCGGGCTCGGGACGGTACGAGAGCGGGCCTCGGGTGGTGCGGGACGGACGAGCGGGAGGCACGCGACAACCCTACGGGCCGCCGGGGACACAACCCGGCGCGGACCGTGATCTTCTTTGTCTGGTGGTTTACTCTACTTTCATGGTGGTCTGTCGCGATCTCTACGGCTACGCGCTCTCGTGCGGCGCGGAGGCCGCCGCCGCGTACAACCGCGGAGTGGGCGACCTGCTCCGGCTCCGGGCCGGCTCCGAACGGGCCGTCGCCGCCTCCATCACCCTCGACCCGACCTTCGCGCTCGGCCACGCCACCCTCGCTCTCCTGGGCCACGAGCTCTGCGCCGCCGTCGACGTCCGGGCCCGGATGCGCGACGCCGTGCTGCACTCCGCACGCGCGACGGCCCGTGAGCGCAGCCACATCCAGGCCGTGGCCGCCCACCTGCACGGTGACTCCCGGCCGCTGGTGCGCCATCTCGCCGCCTACCCGCGCGACGCCGTGCTGCTCTCGACGGCGGTCCCGACCATCGCCTTCGCCGGCGTGACCGAGGTCCCCGAGGAGGCGTGGCGGATCGTCGAGAGCGCCGCCCCGGCGTACGGCGACGACTGGTGGTTCACCGGGCTGCTGGCGTTCGTCCGCCAGGAGCAGCGCCGCTTCGACGAGGCGATGGAGCTCTCCTGCCGGTCGCTGATCGAGGAGCCCGGCGCCGGACACTCGGCGCACGCACGGGCGCACGCGCACTACGAGACCGGCGACCACCACGCCGGGCTGGCTTGGATGGACGGCTGGGTGAAGGGCGACGGCGCGTCCATCGAGAGCCTCAGCCACTTCTCCTGGCACGCCGCGCTGCACGAGCTGTCGCTCGGCGACCTCGACGCGGTACGGCGCCGCTACGACGCGCAGCTGAGACCCGAGCACGGCCTCGGCTGTCGCGCCCTCGTCGACAGCGGGTCGCTCCTGTTCCGCTGGGCCCTGACACCCGACGCGACCGACGTGCCGGACATCGCCGAGGTCGCCGCCGTTGCCGGCCGCGGCACCCTCGAGCGCCCGGCGACGCCGTTCCTCGGCATGCACTCCGCCGTCACCCTGCTGGCCCTCGGCGACGCGAGCGGGCTCGACCGCCTCGGCGCCTGGGCCGCGGCGCACCGCAACCCGACCCAGCGCGAGGTCGTCGCGCCGCTGGCCCAGGCGCTCGGGCAGCTGGCGGCCGGGCGCTTCTCGACGGCGGCCGACGAGCTGAAGGCACTCCGCGACGCGACCTGGCGGCTGGGTGGCTCCGACGCTCAGCGCGAGATCGTCGAGGAGGCCCGGATCGCGGCGCTGGTGCGGGCCGGTCGGCTCGACGAGGCGCGGGTGCTGCTCGACGAGCGGCTCGACCGCCGGCACTCGCCGCGCGACGTGCGGTGGCGCGACGAGTGCCTGTCCCCCGCCCTCAGGGGCTGAGTCACGGGCTCAGGCGGTGGTGATCTCGCCGTTCTTGACGGTCACGTCGACCTCGGCGAGCGCGGACGGCGCAGGCCCGCCCTGGACGGACCCGTCCTCGATGGAGAACTTGCTGCCGTGGCAGGCGCAGTTGATGGTGCCGCCGTCGACGTTCGCGACCAGGCAGCCCTGATGGGTGCAGACCGCCGTGAAGGCCTTGAACTCGCCATCGGTCGGCTGGGTCACGACGAGCTTCTGGTCGGCATAGATCGTGCCGCCGCCGACGGGTACGTCGGACGCGGGCCCGAGCGTCTCGCCCGCGCTGGGCGTCGAGCCACCGTCGGTGGCGGTCGATCCGGCGCTCCCGCCGCAGGCAGCGAGCAGCGGAAGCCCCACCCCCACGACGGCAGCTCCGGTGAGGGCGTGTCGTCGGGTCAGTCCATCGGTGGTCACGGTCGGCATCCTCTCGGCGAGCAGTCGTTGAACATTCACTCTAGACAGGGAACCTGTCGAAACCCGGGGCCCGGCCGTGAGAGTTCGATGAGAATCAGCTGGTGACGGCCATGGACGGTCACCGCTCGGGTGGGTCGGCTCCGCAGCCTGGGGCTCGGCCACCACACCGCAGTCAGCTCGCCCGACGGTTGGCGGCGGTCTTCTTCGTGGCAGCCTTCGTCGTCGCGGCCTTCTTGGTGGCGGTCTTCTTCGCGGCCGCCTTCTTGGCGACGGCCTTCTCGGCGGCCTTCTTGGCCGCCTTGGTGGTCGGCGGCGGGGTCGGCGCCTTCTTGGGGGCGACCTTGCGGGTGGGCTGCTTCGCGGCACGGCCCTCGAGCAGCGGCGCGAGGAACTGGCCGGTGTAGCTCTCCGGGTTGGCCGCGACCGTCTCGGGCGTGCCCTCGGCCACCACCATGCCGCCGCGCGAACCACCCTCGGGACCCATGTCGACCAGCCAGTCGGCGGTCTTGATGACGTCGAGGTTGTGCTCGATCACCAGCACCGAGTTGCCCTGGTCGACCAGGCGACCGAGCACCAGCAGCAGCTTGCGGATGTCCTCGAAGTGGAGGCCGGTCGTGGGCTCGTCGAGCACGTAGACCGTGCGTCCGGTGGACCGCTTCTGCAGCTCCGAGGACAGCTTGACGCGCTGCGCCTCGCCGCCGGACAGCGTGGTCGCCGGCTGGCCGAGCCGGACGTAGCCGAGACCGACCTCGACCAGGGTCTTCATGTGCCGGGCGATCGCGGGCACCGCGGCGAAGAAGTCGGCGGCCTCCTCGATCGGCATGTCGAGGACCTCGGCGATGGTCTTGCCCTTGTAGTGCACCTCGAGCGTCTCGCGGTTGTAGCGGGCCCCGTGGCAGACCTCGCACGGCACGTAGACGTCCGGCAGGAAGTTCATCTCGATCTTGATCGTGCCGTCGCCGGAGCACGCCTCGCACCGGCCGCCCTTCACGTTGAAGGAGAAGCGGCCCTGGAGGTAGCCGCGCATCTTCGCCTCGGGCGTCGCGGCGAAGAGCTTGCGGACGTGGTCGAAGACGCCGGTGTAGGTCGCCGGGTTGGACCGCGGGGTGCGGCCGATCGGCGACTGGTCGACGTGGATCACCTTGTCGACGTGCTCGAGACCGGAGATCTTCTGGTGTCGTCCGGGCACCGCGCGGGCGTTGTAGATCTGCTTGGCCAGCGACGTGTAGAGGATGTCGTTGACGAGCGTCGACTTGCCCGAGCCGGAGACGCCGGTCACGGCGACGAACAGCCCCAGCGGGAACGACACGTCGACGTCGCGCAGGTTGTGCTCGCGGGCGCCGTGCACGGTCAGCTCGCGGCCGGTCGTGCGCGGGCGTCGTACGGCGGGGACCGGGATCTCGCGCCGCCCGGAGAGGTACTGACCGGTCATCGAGTCGGGGTGGGCGAGCAGGCCCTCGACGCTGCCGCTGTGGACGACCTGGCCGCCGTGCTCGCCGGCGCCGGGCCCGATGTCGACGACCCAGTCGGCGACCCGGATGGTGTCCTCGTCGTGCTCGACGACGATCAGGGTGTTGCCGAGGTTCTTGAGCCGGACCAGGGTCTCGATCAGGCGGTGGTTGTCGCGCTGGTGGAGGCCGATCGACGGCTCGTCGAGGACGTAGAGGACGCCGACGAGGCCGGCTCCGATCTGGGTGGCCAGGCGGATCCGCTGCGCCTCACCACCCGACAGCGAGCCCGACGGCCGGTCGAGCGAGAGGTAGTCGAGGCCGACGTCGAGCAGGAAGTTGAGCCGCTCCTGGATCTCCTTGAGCACCCGCTCACCGATCTGGCGCTCCCGGGGGGTCAGATCGAGGGTGCGCAGGTAGTCGGCGGTCTCGTTGATCGGCATCCGGCAGACCTCGGCGATGTTCTTGCCGCCGTCCTGGAGAGAGCCGCCGAGGGTGACCGACATCGACACCGGCTTGAGCCGGCTGCCACCGCAGGTCGGGCAGGGCACCTCGCGCATGAAGCCCTCGAAGCGGTCGCGACTGGTGTCGGACTCGGCCTCGCGGTGCCGCCGCTCGATGTAGGGCCGTACGCCCTCGAACTCGGCGTAGTAGGCCCGCTGCCGGCCGTAGCGGTTGCGGGTCACGACGTGCACCTTGGTGGAGTGGCCGTCGAGGATGGAGTTCTGCTGCTTGGTGGTGAGGTCCTGCCAGGGCGTGTTGAGGTCGAAGCCGAGCTCGTCGCCCAGCGCCCCCATCAGCCGCAGGAAGTAGTCGGCCACGTGGGCCTGGCTCCACGGCTGGATCGCGCCCTCGCCGAGCGTCGCCTGCGGGTTGGGGACCACCAGCTCGGGGTCGACCTCCATCCGGGTGCCGAGGCCGTGGCAGGCCGGGCACGCGCCGAACGGCGAGTTGAACGAGAACGACCGCGGCTCGAGCTCGTCGGTGTCGATCGGGTGCTCGTTGGGGCACGCCATCTTCTCGCTGAACCGCAGCTCACGGCCCGGGTCCTTGGCATCGAGGTCGACGAAGTCGAAGAGCACCAGGCCGCCGGCGAGCTGCAGCGCGGTCTCGACCGAGTCGGTGAGCCGCCGCTTCGAGGAGTCCTTGACCGCGAGCCGGTCGACCACGACCTCGATCGTGTGCTTCTTCTGCTTGTCGAGCTTCGGCGGGTCGTCGAGCGTGTAGGTCTCGCCGTTGACGCGAGCCCGGGAGAAGCCCTGGGTCTGGAGCTGCTTGAAGAGCTCGACGTACTCGCCCTTGCGACCGCGGATCACCGGCGCCAGGACCTGGAACCGGCGGCCCTCCTCGAGCGACAGGATCTTGTCGACGATCTGCTGGGGCGTCTGCCGCTCGATCGGCGCCCCGCACACCGGGCAGTGCGGCCGGCCGGCGCGGGCGTAGAGCAGGCGCAGGTAGTCGTAGACCTCGGTGATCGTGCCGACGGTCGAGCGCGGGTTCTTGGAGGTGGACTTCTGGTCGATGGAGACCGCGGGCGACAGACCCTCGATGAAGTCGACGTCGGGCTTGTCCATCTGGCCGAGGAACTGGCGGGCGTACGCCGACAGCGACTCGACGTAGCGGCGCTGGCCCTCGGCGAAGATCGTGTCGAACGCGAGCGACGACTTGCCGGACCCGGACAGGCCCGTGAAGACGATCAGGGAGTCTCGGGGCAGGTCGATCGAGACATCCTTGAGGTTGTGCTCACGCGCTCCCCGGATGATGAGCTGATCCGCCACTGCTAACCCCTCGTCTTCGAACATGTGTTCGCTACTCTAACCGACCCGAAATAGGCATAACGAGCCCAGGCGCGCCGGTGTTCCCACGATCTCACGGGCCACCGACAGTCCTCCGGTCGCGGCCGATCCGGCAGGATGGGCCCATGCCCGAGCAGAACAACCAGGCCATCGCCGCGGAGCTCCTCCCGGATGCGACCCGGCGCCTGGTCCGGACCGCCGACGGCCTCGCCGACGACGAGTACGGCGCGCCGAGCGGCCTCCCCGACTGGACCCGCGGCCACGTGCTCGCGCACCTGACGCTCAACGCCGAGGGACTCGCCGGCGCGCTCGGCGGGATCGTCGAGGGCGAGCGGGTGCCGATGTACGCCTCCCAGGAGGCCCGGGACGGCGACATCGCCGAGCTGGCCGCGCAGGGACCGTCGGTGATCCGCGCCCGGCTGCTGGGCGCGTCCACCGACCTCGCGGCCGCGTTCGCCGCCGTGCCCGAGGACCAGTGGGACACCACCATCGACCGGGTCCCCGGCGGCCGCACCTTCACCGCCGGTGACGTGCCCGGCATGCGGGTGCGCGAGGTGGAGATCCACCACGCCGACCTGGCCGCGGGCTATGACTGCCGCAGCTGGTCGCCGGAGTTCGTGGTGCTGCTGCTCGACGCGATGACCCACCGGGACGCCTCGTCCGAACCCTTCGCGGTCCGGGCAACCGACCTCGGCCGCACCTGGCCGTTCGGCGAGGGCGGACCGACCGTCTCCGGCACCGGCGCCGAGCTCGGCTGGTGGCTCACCGGGCGCGGGACGGGCGAAGGACTGACCAGCGACAGCGGCGCCCTGCCGCAGATCGGGATGTGGTGACGATGAGCGAGTACACCGGACAGGTGAAGCCGGGCGGTCCGGCCGACGTGCGCGAGCTGGCGCACCTGACGATCACCAAGGTGGCCGTCGATCCCCAGATGTCCAACAACTGCTACCTCCTACGGTGCAAGCACACCGGCGACCAGGTGCTGGTCGACGCGGCCGCCGAGCCCGACACCCTGCTCCCGCTCGTCGGCGACGCCGGCCTCACCACCGTCGCCACGACCCATCGGCACTGGGACCACCACCGCGCGCTCGCGGACGTCGTGGCGGCGACTGGCGCCGAGGTCGTGGCCGGCGCTCCGGACGCGGCGGCCATCACCGAGCAGACCGGCGTACCGGTCACCCGGTCGCTCGCCCAGGGCGACACCGTCGCCGTCGGCGACTGCACCCTCGAGGTGATCGCGATCGCGGGTCACACCCCCGGCTCGATCGCCCTGCTGTACGACGACCCCGACGGCCACCCGCACCTGTTCACGGGCGACTCGCTCTTCCCGGGCGGCGTGGGCAACACCTTCGGCGACGAGGGGGCGTTCCTCCAGCTGATCAGCGACGTCGAGACCAAGGTCTTCCAGCGGCTCCCCGACGACACCTGGTTCTACCCCGGGCACGGCGACGACTCGACGATCGGCGCCGAGCGCCCGTCGCTCGGCCAGTGGCGCGACCGCGGCTGGTAGCCGACGTCCGTTCGTGGCTCCGACGCGATCAGGCGGCGGACGGCCAGTCGTCGTGGTCGTCGTCCGGGTTGCTCGCGTCGATCGGGGAGAACGGCGTGAGGCCGGGCTCCGAGATCGGCGGCAGCGAGTCGAAGCGCCGCAGCTCGCCGGGGTCGACGGTGGTGGTCTCCCAGTCGTCGAGGTCGGCCAGGGTCAGGTCGGCGTACGCCGGGACGGCGTCGAGGTCGAGCAGCTCGTCGAGCGGCATGCCGGCCGGGAGTGTGTCCTGGTTGAGGTTCGCGAAGACGTAGAGCGACTGCCAGTCGGGAGCCGTGCCTGCGTCGAGGTGGTCGAGGATCGTGTCCTCGGCCAGGTCGGCGTCGATCACGACGACCACCTTGTCGCTGCCGTGCCGGTCGGCCCAGCGCCACATCGTGCGGGCACTGATCCGACGGCTGTCGGCCTGGCGCATGACGCGCTCGACGGTGGTGGACGGGATCGAGTCGGCGAGCAGCAGGTTCTCCACGTCGAGCCGGTTGACCCGGTCCGGGTGCTGACGCAGCTGACGGAAACGGCGGTCGACGTCGCGCTGTCGAGTGGCCTGGTCAGCAGGTCGCGTGGCGGTGGCGGCAATGGCCCACCCGAGGCAGGTCACGGTGATCAAGCACAGTCCGAGAAGCATGGCTCATCCCTCATTTCCGGTCCCGAACCCGGTGGCCGAGCCAATCAGCAGAGGACTGGAGATTGCTGGCCGGAGTTCAAGTGTGTCGCTCGTTCATGGTTGAACAGGAAACTGCCCGGGCTGAATCGGTGTTACGCATCACGAGGTCGATTCGGCGCGTGGGCTAGACCGGAGCCCTCTTTAACGGGCGCCGCGGCCTCCCCACCGACACGCCGGGCGGGTACGCCGCCCTATCGGCGTGGCGTCGTCCTGAAATACATCGGTCCCGGGAAACACGCATACCCGGTCCGCGCAGTTCCGGGCCGACCCGAACGAGGTCAGTGGTAGGTGACCTTCACCGTGTCGGTCACGGGGACCGACTGGCAGCCGAGCCGGATGCCCTCG
>JAOPXG010000299.1 GCA_025965275.1 Nocardioides sp. | reverse complement strand
TCTGTGCGGGTTTGCCACGAGAAGTCCGGCCGGACATGACAGTGGCCGCGGACCTCGCGGTCCGCGGCCACGTAGTTCAGACCGTCAGGGCGTGGTCACACACCCAGTCGTGGTGTCGTTTTCGCTGTTGCAGGTGTCGTTGAACAGGCCCGTGATGGTGCCACTGAAGGCGAAGATCGCCACAGCGACCACGGCCGCGATCCCGGCGATCAGCAGGCCGTACTCGACGGCGGACGCGCCGTCCTCGGTGCGCTCGCGCCGGCCGGACAGCAGGTTACGGATGTACTCCATCATGATGTTCTCCCTCTCCCTTGGGCCAGACGGCCCCGGGGTCCCTCAACCCCTCACGGGTCATCCTCCACTCACAGAAGGGCTATCCGGATCGGACGAACGCACTAGTCCATATAGTCATTTATGACTAGGCGACATGTCCGATCGGCCACGGTCCGGAGCGCGCAAGGACCATTCCGTACGCAGAGGTGGGTCAGGCGTCGGCGGGACGGACGCTGGAGAGCAGGCCGACCCGCATCGCGGTGACCAGGGCCTGGGCGCGGTTGGCGGCGCCCAGCTTCTGGTAGATGTGCCCGATGTGGGCCTTGGCCGTCGACTCGCTCATGAAGAGCCGGTCGGCGATGGCGGCGGTCCCGAGACCGTCGGCGAGCAGCACGAGGACGTCGTGCTCGCGGTCGGAGAGCCGCGCCGAGCCGCCGCCGACCCGTCGCGCCATCGCGCTGGTCAGCCCGCTGCAGACGAACGCGCGTGGGGAGACCCGGGCGTGCCGGACGGTACGCACGACCTCCTGGGCCGGGGCGTCCTTGCCGACGAACCCGGACGCGCCGGCCTGCATCGCCGCGAAGATCTGGTCGTCGCCGGAGTGCATGGTGAGGACGACGAGGCCGGTCGTGTCGCTGGTGCGGCGGATCGCCCGGACGATGTCGAGGCCGGTCCCGTCGGGCAGCTGGAGGTCGGCGACGACCACGTCGGGCCGCAGCGCGTCGACCGCGGCCAGCGCCTCGGCGACGGTGCCGGCGGTGCCGACCACGTCGAGGTCGGTCTCGAGGTCGATGACCGCGGCCAGGCCGTTGCGGATCAACTCGTGGTCGTCGACGAGCAGCACCCGGGTGGTCACGCCGACACGCTCTCGGCCAGCGCCGCCGCGGGCACCCGGACCGTGACCGACGTGCCGTGCGGACGCCGCTGCTCGATCTCGAGCCGGGCACCGATCAGCGTCGCGCGCTCGTGCATGATCTGGAGCCCCTGCGAGTCGGGCCGCGCCGGGCCGAGCCCCTGGCCGTCGTCGCGCACGGTGATCAGGGCGCGCGGCGGGTGCACGCGGCAGTGCACGTCGATCGCGGTGGCCCGCGCGTGGCGTACGGCGTTGGTCATCGCCTGCTGGGCGATCCGGAACAACTCGGCCTCGACCTCGGGCCGCAGGCGGGTCTCGCGCTCGTCGAGGGTCACGTGCACCGGCACGCCGGACGACTCGGTGAGGTGGCGGGCGACCGTGCCGAGGGCGGTGCCGAGGCTCGCGCTGTCGCCCACGCCGGTCCGCAGCGAGACGACGGAGCGGCGTACCTCGGAGACGACCGCGGTGATCCGCTCGCGCAGGACCTCGATCTGGGCGGCCTGCGCCGGGGAGGCGGGCCGAGCGGCGAGCGCGTCGGTGAGGTAGCCGAGGGACGCGATGTCCTGGGCGAGCCCGTCGTGCATCTCGCGCGCCAGCCGGTGCCGCTCGACGGCGGTCGCGCGGTCACGGAGGCACTCGAAGAGCAGCGCCGTGTCGAGGCGCACGGTGCTCGGCCCGAGGCGGACGGCGAGCTCACGGATGCGGCCCTCCAGGCCGAGCCGGGCCGGTTCGAGGCGCTCGGAGACCCGGCCGGCCACCACGCCCACGGCGTTGCCGGCGGACGACAGCGGGAAGGCGAACACCCGTCCGCGCACCAGCGACCCGGCCGACGTCCACGACTCGACGGCGAGCGCCTCCTCGGCGGCCGCGTCGGTCCTGGTCCCGCCCGAGAAGGCCACCAGCGGCGTCAGGTCCCGGTCGCGGGGCACGTAGATCGCCACCGAGGTCGTCGGCAGCTCGTCGCGCACGGTGGTCAGGATGGAGGTGCCGAGCGTGGTCGGGTCGAGCCCGGAGCTGAAGCCCCCGGACAGGTCGATCAGCTGGTGGATCAGGGCCTGCGCGTCGTGGTACGGCGCGAGCGGGTCGGGCTCGCGGCGCAGGGCCGAGTGCAGGAACGTCGCGATCATGCCGAGTCCCAGCGCGACCACGCCCCAGGTGACCATCGCGAGTCCCTGCGCGCTGTCGAGCGGTCCGTAGAGGCCCGCGACGACGACGGTGCCGGCCACCTCGGCGGTGAACGCCGCGAGCGCGCCGCCGGCGCCCTGGCGCAGGCCGGCGGTCAGCGGGCCGACCGCGAGCGCACCGAGCATCGCGGTCGACGTGTGCAGCGCGAAGCCGCAGATGACGCCGACGCAGAGCGGCTCGAGCACGGTCGTGAGCGCGACCGGCAGCGCCGGCTGCAGCTCGGACACCTCGCCCAGCACCCACACCACGCCGATCGCGAGCAGGGCAAGGAGCGCCGCGGCGTCCTGGGTCCACAGGGCCGGGGCGAGCAGGGCGACCAGGGCGCACACCCGGACCGCGGCGCCCAGCCGCAGGGAGTGCCAGCTCCGCCGGGCCATCAGACGGTGCCCATCAGAACGTGTCCATGATGTTGAGGACGGCCGGCCCGAGCACGACCACGAAGAGGCACGGAAGGATGCAGAAGATCAGCGGCACGGTCATCTTCACCGGCACCTGCTGGGCCTTCTCCTCCGCGTGCTGGCGGCGCTTCACCCGGATCTCGGCCGACTGCACGCGCAGCACCTGGGCGATCGGGATGCCGAGGGTGTCGGCCTGCACCATCGCGCCGACGAAGCTGCGCAGCTCGGCGACCTCGGTGCGCTCGGCGAGCGCGCGCAGCGCGGCCGCACGTCCCTGGCCGAGCTGCATCTCGCGCAGGACCCGGGCCAGCTCGTCGGCCAGCGGACCTTCGGTGTTGCGGGCGACCTGCTGGACCGCCGCGTCGAAGCCGAGCCCGGCCTCGACGCTGATCGTCAGCAGGTCGATGGCGTCGGGCAGGTCGCGCCGGATCCGCTCCGACCGGTCGTAGGTGCGCTGGTAGAGGTAGAGGCCCGGCGAGAAGAAGCCGAGGACCGCGCCCGCGACGACGAGCAGGACGGCGAACGGAAGCGCCAGGTCGAGCAGCAGGGCGAACGCACCCGAGACCACCAGCCCCGCGGTCGCGCCGAGCACGGTGCCGCTCAGCACCCGGTCGACCGTCCAGCCGGCCGGGTTGCCGGCCAGGTCGAGGCGGTGCCGGATCCGCTCCGCTGCGTCGGAGCCGGCCAGCCGCCGGCCCACGCGCAGCGCCCGGCC
>JAOPXG010000296.1 GCA_025965275.1 Nocardioides sp. | reverse complement strand
GACATCCGGTGCCAGCGCCGACGGGACGCGACCGGTGTACGTCGACACCAACGCGCCGAGCACCTCCCTCTGCGACGGCGTGAGGTCCGCCGCTGCCAGACCCTTGGGTGCCTGGGTCAGCGCCAGCCGGCGATGGTCGGCGTCTGTGAGGCCCGCGGCGGCCTCGGCGGCGTCGCTGACCTGTCTGACTCGGCCTGCGAGCTCCGGGTCGGTGAAGTGGCCTCTCCAGAGGTCCGGGAGCCTGATCATGCGGTCACCGTCGGTCACGCGGGGGCGGTTCCCGCCGACGATGTCCGTCGGGGCCTTGTCGAGCAGCAGAGCCCGACGCCGCTGGTCGGGGTCGAGCGAGTTGACCAGCTCGTGGGCGAGGTCCTCGACCTGGGCCAGCGGTCGGATCCTCGCTCCCCCGAGCCCCGGACCGCTGGCGGGGTCGGCTCCGAGGAAGCAGGGGGTGACGGCGCGCACCTCGCCCTCGACCACCAGGTAGTTCAGCGAGATGTGGTGTCCACCGAACCGCCAGGCCCAGGTCCGGTCGCTCGCCGGGGCGCCGAACACCCGCAGGTAGTACATGCCCGGATCACGGGCCCGCTCGCGTCCCCAGGTGAGCGCGAAACGCTCCACCAGGTCGAGGACGTTCTCCCAGCCCATGATGGTCGCTGCCGTAACGTACCCGGCCGTGGACAAGCCGGTCGAGAGCAGCTGCATGGCGAGTCGCTGCTGCGCGGGGGGCTGCTCCCCGAGGGGAAGGCCCCCGTGGTCGGTCGGCGTGTAGAACCACCGGACCCGCTCCTCCTCGGCCGCGCCGTCGCTCGGGCCGGCCCACCACCCGACGGCACGCTGATCCGCCGTCAATGCGTCGATCCATGCTTGCGCCGCAGCGCTCATCCGCTCGGTGATCTCGGCTCTCGACCGGCCGACCTCGGGCACCAGCACGAGTTCCTCCTCCGCGCTCAGGGACAACTCTTGGCGCCGAGCACCTGACGGATGCCGGCGCGCAGCAGGACGGGCTCATAGGTGGGCGCCATCTGTGCGATCAGGGTCAGTGCGGCGCGCGACAGGTGGAGAGCCAACAGTCGGGCGGCCGCCCCGCCGTCCCTGTCGCGGCACAGCCCTGCGAGAACGGCATGCTCGCCGGCTCCAGGGGGCAGGCCACGTCCCTCCTCTGCGAACACGCGGCGGTAGCGCTGCGTGTGTGCCGCCCACTCCGCGGCCGTGCCGAGCATCTTCGCACCGCTGTGTGCGAGCAGCAGCATGTGGAAGCGCTGATGGATGTCGTCCCACGAGTCGAAGTCGAAGGTCTCCGTGTCGGTCCTCCTCAGGACCTCGCCGAGCTCGTCGAGCTCGTCGAGCTCGTCGCTCGTGAACGACGGCACGCTGACCGACAACGCGATCGACTCGCTGGCGACACGCAGGGTGTAGAGGTGCTCGAGGTCGTGAACCGACAGGCCGGTGACCCGAGCCCGGTGGTTGACCCGGGCCTCGATGAGGCCGTCACGCTCCAGCAGACGGAACGCTTCTCGAACCGGGCCTCGGCTGACCCCGAACTCGGCGGCGACCCGGGCCTGGCTGATCTGGGAGCCGGGCAGCAGGCGACCCCCCAGGATCTCGGCCCGCAGGCGCTCACGGATCACGGGCACGTTGTCGCGGCCCCCTCCTCCTGGCGCCCCGGCCGATACGGCCGGAGTCGACGTGTCCGTCGCGATGGCGATGCCTTCCCGTCTACCGACCGGGCCCGTAGAGCCCGAAGACCAGCCGCGGATCGCCCGGTCTGAAGTCGTGGCTGAACTGCGAACTGTCGCCGATCTGACGGGTCCGCGCCAAGAGGCTCGCCCCGAGGGCGACCTGCCGCCGCTCCCACCTGGGCAGGGCGAGGTCGACCTGACCGCCCGCTCGCACCAGCTCCTCGGCCAGCACCCAGCCGTCCTCGGCCGCCTTCGCGGTGCCTGCGGCCGCGTGTGGCCGCGCCACGAACGCGGCATCGCCGACCAGGCAGGCACGGCCGACCGCCATCCGGGGCACCTCGATGTCGAAGACGGCCTGCACGAAGGGCTCCGCCACCGAGGTGACCAGCTCGGCGATCGGTGGGGCGAGGTTGCGGTCGGCGAAGCACCGCATCTCCTCGACCTGCTCCGCGCGCACCTGGTTCGGAGGCAAGGACACCTCCCGGCGCACGCCCTCGCGATCGGTCAAGAAGGCCGGCAGCTGCGACGCCGGAACGTTGCGGTACCAGACCATGTTCATCAAGCGAGTGCCCGGCTCGACGGACCCGTTCAGACCGGGGATCGGATACACCAGGATGTGGCTGTTGGGCAGCACCTGGTAGGTGATGGCGTCGTGCAGCGCCTCGAAGGTCGTCGGGGTCAACGTCGCTTCCGGGACGGTGCCGCGCCAGCCGACGTACCCGGCGTAGCTCGGCGTCACCTCGGGGAGCATCCGATGACGCGAGGCGGAGTTGATCCCCTCTGCGCACACCAGCAGGTCGGCATGGCGCACCTCACCGTTGCCGAACCTCAGCTGCACGTCGCCACCCTCGGCCGCGAAGGCGGTCAGCTCCCGACCGAGGAGGTATCTCGTCGCCGGAAAGGCCTCGTGGAGCACGCGGTAGATGGTGTTCCACGCCGAGAACCGGTTCGAACGCGGCTCCTCGTACGCGGTGGACCCGTCGCGCTCGAGGAACCGCACCCATTCCGTCCGGGTGCTGATCGCCTCCGGCGCGAGGCCGAGCCGTTCAACGGGATACCTGAGGGTCTGCTCGAGGACGGCGATCCCTGCTCCCCGCGCGTCGAGGGTGGTCTGAGAGCGCTCATAGACGGTGACGTCGCATCCGGCGTCCCGCAGCACCAGGGCGGCGGTGAGGCCCCCGAGCGAGCCTCCAACGACCGCGACCGCGGGCATGATCACGACCGGCCGGTCCTCTCCACGCGCCGACAACGCCGGTCAGGGTCGCCCGAAGGTCGCGATCGAGTCGACCTTGAGCTCGACGAGCACCCGACGCTCGTCGAAGGAGGGGTCCCGCAGGGAGTACTCGTCTCCGCCGGTGTACTTGTGGAAGATCCGGTTGAGGTGCTCGGTCACCCGCTTGCCCTCGACCGCGTCGTCCTCGAAGACCTCCCGCGCGACGGTCGTCTTGATGCTCAGCCAGTGGTAGGCGTTCTCGGGGTTCATCAGCAAGAACGTCGCCTCCGGGTGCTGGCGCAGCCACTCGGCCTTCTTGCGATGGGTCGCGAGGTTGAGGAGCACGGTGTCGCCCTCGTAGTCGAACCACACCGGGGTCAGGTTGGCGCGTCCGGACGGGCTGATCACCGCGACGACGGCGGTGACCGGCTCGTCCAGGAGCCGCTTGTAGATGGGGTCCAGGTTCTCGAGCGACTGGACCGCCTCGTGGTCTCCGACGGTGAACTGCCCGGGCTGCGTGCCCTCGGCTACGTCCAGGAACTTCGCGACCTTGATCGACATGAGTTGCTCCTGTTCCATGACAGGGAGTGTTGACAGTTGTCAGATGATAGTGACGGCGGTCACAATCCGTCCACACTCAATTCGCCGCAGTCGGACGGGAAGGCTCGGAATCAGGCGTGTCAAGTGTCATCACTTCGGAGACTGGTCGCGTGAGCGCCCAGAAGGACGTCACCCTGCTGGAGGCCGTCCGCGTCGCCCTCTCCGATGCCATGGAGGACAGCGACCGCGTGGTCCTCCTCGGGCAGGACGTCGGTCGTCGGGGCGGTGTGTTCCGGGCCACGGAGGGCCTGTCCGCGCGATTCCCCGGCCGGGTCCTCGACACTCCGCTCGCCGAGGGCGCGATCGTCGGCTCCTCGATCGGGCTGGCGATCGGCGGGCTCGTCCCCGTGGCCGAGATCCAGTTCCTCGGCTTCCTCCACCAAGCCTTCCACCAGGTCACCCAGCAGCTGGCCCGGTACCGGTTCCGGACTCGGGGCCGCTTCCACCTGCCGGTCACCATCCGCGCGCCGTACGGCGGCGGCCTGCGGATGCCGGAGTTCCACCCGGACTCCCTCGAGTCGCAACTGGCGAACGTCCCCGGGTTGAAGGTCGTCACGCCGGCCTTCGCCGACGACGCCTACAGCCTGCTCCGGGCAGCGATCCGCGATCCGGACCCCGTGCTCTTCTTGGAGCCCCAACGTCTGTACCGATCCGTGCGCGGTCGGGTCCCGTCCGATGGCGCCACTGACGGTGACTTCGGCGCACGGATGCGTCGTCATGGAGACGACCTGCTGCTGGTGAGCTGGGGGCCGTCGGTCCACACCTGCCTGGCCGCCGCGGACGAGCTCGAGGAACGCCACGCCGTACGGTCCGCAGTCCTCGACCTGCGCTGGCTCAGTCCGCTGGACCACGCCCGCCTCCATCAGGAGGCTGCAGTCCGCAGACGCGTCGCCGTGGTCCACGAAGGAGTGCGCAGCGCCGGTCTGGGGGCCGAGGTCGTCGCGAGCCTGCAGGAGTCGCTCTGCGACACCATCTCGCTCCCGATCCTGCGGGTCACCGCCCCGGACACGCCGTACCCACCGGGGCGGCTCGAGGACGCGTTCCTCCCGTCGCAGGAGAACATCGTCGAGGCGGCGCTGCACGTGATGGACCGACCATGACGCACGTGACGCCCGACTGGGCGGCCGAGTGGGCCGCCGGCAGCGGCGAGCCGCTCCGGTTCCTGGAGCCGGACGGCGGACTGGTCCGGCCGGACCTCCCTCGACCGCCCGACGACCTGGTGCGTGAGGCGCTGCGACTCATGCTCCTGTCCCGCGCACTCGACGAGAAGTGCACGAACCTGCACCGCCAGGGCCGTCTGGGGTTGTACGCCCCGGTGCACGGACAGGAGGCGGCCGTCGTCGGCTCGCACCTGGCGATCGACCCTGCGGTGGACTGGCTCGTTCCGGCCTCCCGGGAGCAGCCGGCGATGCTGCGCCACGGGTGGGCGCTCGACCGGATGCTGGCGTCCTTCCTCGGCCGCATCGATGCAGCGCGCATCCCGGACCACGTGCGGATGCTGCCCCGCCAACAGTCGATCGCGGCCCAGCTGCCCCACGCGGTCGGCATCGCCTGGGCTACGTCGATCCGGGGGCTGGACGGCGTGACCCTGGCCTACTGCGGCGACGGAGCAACCTCCGAAGGCGACTTCCACGAGGCCTGCAACCTCGCGGGGGTGATGGGCGTCCCCTTGGTGCTGGTCGTGATCAACAACCAGTACGCCATCTCGACACCCGTCTCGCGGCAGACGCGCGCCACCCGCCTCGCCGACAGGGCCCGCGGCTATGGCTTCCCGGGCGTGGCCGTCGACGGGGACGACCTTTTCGCCGTCTACGAGGTCGCCCGCCAGGCCGTGGAGCGCGCCCGCGCCGGTCAGGGGCCGACGATGATCGAGGCGGTCACCTACCGCATGAGCTTCCACAACACCTCGGACAACCCGTCTCTCTATCGGGACCCGAGCGAGGTGGCGGAGGCCGGCCAGCGCGACCCCGTAGCGCGACTCGTGGCCTACGCCACCGGTGCCGGGGTCATCAGGCCGGACGCGATCGAGGTGGTCGAGGCCGAGGTCCGGGCCGAGGTGGAGGCGGCGCTCGACCAGGCCCTTTCCTACCCGGCACCGGGGCCCGAGGAGATCTTCCGTCACGTCTTCGCGGACTGACACGACAACGACCACACGCTGCGTGAAGCATCTCGCGCATCACTCTTCGATCTGCGGGGATCCCACGCGAGTGAGCGGCCACTCGAGAGTCGGCATTCAGCACCGGGAGCTCGGCACGACCGGCCTGAAGGTGTCCACCAGCCAAGCGGCACTGTTGATCTCTCGCGATCTCTCGCTCGGAACCCAGCCCCTGATTGGCGGTTCGCCAGGTGCTTGGGGACCCGACAGGTGGCAGCCTGCCCGTGTGCCCATTCCCCGCGAAGTCGTTGCCCTGATCGTCCGCTTCTCTAAGCGGCAGTCCGAATACATGTCGCCGAACTACAGCTCCCGCTGTTCTTCGGCGGAGTCCTGGTCCTGTCGTTCCTCCTCTTGACGCTGGTCTTCCGCTCCGTCGTGGTCCCCCTCAAGGCGGTGGCGATGAACCTGCTCGCGAGTGCCGCCGCGTTCGGGGTGCTCACACTGGCGGTCAGCGGCGGCCCACTGGGCGACCTCGTCGGCATCCCCGAGCGGACGCCCGTGCCGATCCTCCTGCCGATCGGGATCTTCGCGATCCTGTTCGGGCTGTCCATGGACTACGAGGTGTTCCTGATCTCGCGGATCAAGGAGGAGTACGACCGGAGCGGTGACAACGCCCTCGCCGTCGCCGACGGCCTGGCCAAGTCCGCTCGGGTCATCACCGCGGGAGCCGCGGTCATGGTGGCGGTGTTCGTCTCGTTCGTCCTCAGCAAGGACGTCTTCGGCAAGATGTTCGGCATCGGCCTGGCGTCAGCCGTGCTGATCGACGCCACCGTCGTCCGGATGGTGCTGGTCCCGGCCACCATGGAGCTGCTCGGCGACCGCAACTGGTGGCTTCCGGGGTGGCTCGATCGGGCGCTCCCCCACGTCCATGCCGAGGCGCTCGACGCCCTCGAGGCGGACATCGAGCCGAGCGTCGGCGCGGAGCGCACCACTCCGGCCCCGGCCGGGACCGGCCGATAGCGCTCGCCCACCGTGCGTCAGCGTGCGGGCCCGCTCGATGCCCTCTCGACCAAGGACACCGGCACCGACAGCGGCGTCCCGTTCCGGTGCGCACCGGTGCCCCCGCGGTGGTGCACCGCGTCGAGCAGCCTGCTCATCGCCAGCCCGCCGACCTCGGGCGGCAGCTTGACGGTCGTGAGCTGGGGGCGCACCAGGCGTGCCACGGACAGGTCGCCGTACCCGACGACGGAGAGTCGAGCGGGCACCGGTGTGCCACGCTCGCTGCACACGGCTACGAAGGCAGCCGCGAGGAGGTCGTCATCGCACACGACCGCCGTCACGGTGTCCTCCCCCAGGACCGCGTCGATGAGCCGGCCGGCGACGCGCTCGGCCGCGTCGAGCTCCAGCGGGGCGTCCTCCGAACACGCGTCGACCACCTCACCGCCGTGCGCGTCCAGGTAGGCCCGGAGCGCTCGCTGGCGCCGCAGGTAGGTGTCGCGCGGGGCGCGCACGCCGAAGTAGCCGACGCGCCGGTGACCGAGCCCCCGCAGGTGCTCGCCCACGAGCTCTGCGCCCTCCTCGATCTGGAGGTCGACCCGGTTGAACGCGGCCGAGCCCGCCTCGACGAGCACGAGGCTCTCGCTGATCGCCTCCAGGGCCCCGACCTCGTCCACGGTCGGCGCCCAGACGATCGCGCCGTCGAGCTGGCGGCTGCGCACCATCCGGGTGAGCCGGCCGGTCCAGTCGTCGTCGCTTCCGCTGTCGAAGAGGATGACGTCGCAGCCGGCCTGACGCGCCTCCTTCTCCGCCTCGACCAGGACGCTCGCGAAGTACGGCTGCGTCACGGTCGGCACCACCAGGGCGACCACGTCGGCGCGGCCACGTTTGAGGTTGAGCGCGACCGCGTTCGGCTCGTAGTCAAGCTCGCGGGCTGCCCTGCGGACCCGGTCGGCCGTCTCGGGCGTGACCCGGCCCTCGTCCTTGCCGCGCAGGACGAGCGACACCGTCGACTGGCTGACCCCGGCGCGGCGGGCCACGTCCGTGCTCGTCGCGGGTCGGTTCATCTCGGGTCTCCCGTCATGGGGTCAGCGGGACAGCGGGTCGGCGCTGTTCCCCAGGCTCTCCTCGGCGGTCGTCCTCAGGAGCACGTAGTCGTTGGCGACACGCTCGTCGATGAAGCGTGGCACCGGGACGACGCAATCCTCCTGCCCGACCCGCTGCGCCGCAACCGCTTCCAGGCAACGCGCCTGCAGGGCGAACCCGAGGTCCATCGAGTCGATGGAGTTGCCGAGCGGGAGGGGCCCGCTGAGGTTCATCATGTGGCCCTCGGCGATCACGTGGACGCGACGACCGTCCACGAGGGTCCAGCTGTCCATGCCGTTGACGCCCGGGGCGACCTCCGTGACGGTCGAGGACGACGCCATGCCCGGCACGTCGATCTCGAAGGGGAAGTGGCCGGCGTTGGCCAGGATGACGTCGTCCTTGAGCAGCGGCAGGTCGTCCGCGGTGAGGACGCCCCGGGCGCCGGTTACCGTGATGATCACGTCCGCCGTGCGCACCGACTCCTCGCGGGAGGCGACGGCGTACCCGTCGAGGAACGCCTCCAGACGGCGCACCGGGTCGTTGTCGACGACCGTCACCTGGGAGAAGGCGTTGCGGAAGTTCATCGCGACGCCTCGTCCGCACTCGCCGTAGCCGAACACCGTGACGCGCTTGCCGTTGGTCATGATGTTGGTGATGCGCAGCACCGACTCGAAGACGCTCTGTCCCACGGCGTGGCGGTTCTCGCCGAACTGCTTGATCGGGCTGTCGTTGATCACCAGGATCGGCATCGCGAGCTGGTCGCGCAGCTCGGCGAGGCGGGTGCGGCCGGACGTGGTCTCCTCGGTGCCGCCGCGGAGGCCGTCGTACGGCGCCGCCAGGTAGCGGGCGAAGAGGTCGCCGCCGTTGTCGAGGATCAGGTCGGGCTTGGCGGCGATCACCTCGGCCAGGAACTCCTGATGCTCCTCGTGGTCACGGGTCGGCCCGCCGATGACCGTCACACCGTTGCGCCGGAGGTAGTCGACGGCCGTGGGCTGCGTCGTGTTCAGGTTGCCGGTGCTGACGACCTCGGCGCCGCCGGCGGCGAGCGTGAGCAGCAGCGTGACGGTCTTCGGCTCCAGGTGGATGCCGGTGCCGATGGTCATGCCGTCGAACGGCCGCGCCTCCCGGTACTCCTCGCGGAGCGCCGCGAGGAGCCGGCACTGGGACCTGACCCACTCGATGCGGGCGTCGGCGTTGGAGGTCGTCATGGTTCGTCCTTCTCTCGATCCGGTCACTGGAACCGGCCTTGGCCTGGGTGGCGGAGTGATGGTGCAGGAGCCCGACGTACGGACGTACGGGCGCGTCAGAACTGCGTCGGGTCGATGCCCTTGGTCTCCGGGCCGTAGGGGTACGGCAGGATGGCGCCCATGGTCAGCAGCTCGAGCGGGCCGTCTGTCGGCGCGCTCACCACGACCACCTCGGGATCGCCCCCGCAGAACTCCCACACCGTCTGCCGGCATTCCGAGCACGGGATGCCGGAGTAGGGGCCGACGACGCAGACCGCACGCACCCGACGGTGCCCGGCGTTCGCCATGGCGACGACGGCGGCTCGCTCCGCGTGCACGGACGCCTGGAGCGTGACCGTCTCCATGTTCGCGCCGGCGAAGACGGTGCCGTCCGCCGTGAGCACCGAGGCGCCCACGTGGTGCATGGAGTACGGCGCATAGGCGTGGGTCCGCGCCGTCGTAGCGGCGGCGACGAGCTCGGCGACCTCGGTCTCGGTGATGTTCATGCTTCTGCTCCCTCTCCTGCGCCGACGACGACGGCGCGCTTGCGGTCGACGTAGACGTCGAGGGCGTCGCCGGGCGGCGGCGCCGGCCAGTCGGCACCCATCGACACGATGCCCTCGGTGCCCGAACCGACCCGCAGCTTGAGCTTGAGACGATCGCCGGCGAACGCCGAGGCGACCACCGTCGTGGGCATCGGCGCCCAGGAGCCGTCTCCGGCCGGCGGCGATGCGGTCACGGACCCCGAACGCCAGATCGCGCGGGCCGGACCGTTGCCGACCCCTGCGTCGACGTCCAGGCGGAGGGCGACCGGCGCATCGGCGGCGAAGACGCCGTCGGCGACCTGACCGCTGACGGAGAACGACTCGCCCAGGAAGTCGGCGACGAACAGCGTCCGCGGCCGGCCGTACACCGCTTGCGGCGTGCCCACCTGCTCGACCCGGCCCTGGTTGAAGACGACGATCTGGTCGCTCATCGCCAGGGCCTCCTCCTGGTCGTGGGTGACATAGATGATCGTGACGTCGAGGCGCTCGTGGAGCGCCTTGATCTCGAGCTGCATCGACTCGCGCAGCCGCCGATCGAGCGCGCCGAGCGGCTCGTCCATGAGGAGAAGCGCCGGGTCGAACACGAGTGCTCGGGCGATCGCGATGCGCTGCTGCTGGCCGCCCGAGAGCTCGTGCGGACGTCGGTGAGCGACGTGAGGCAGCTCGACGAGCTCGAGGGCCTCACGGACCTTGCGGGCGCGGATGGAGCGGTCGACCCCCCGCATCCGCAGCGGGAACTCGATGTTGCGCGCCACCGACATGTGCGGGAAGAGCGAGTAGTTCTGGAAGACGACGCCCACCCCGCGCTGCTCCGGCGGCAGCGACGTGATGTCGCGGGCGCCGAAGAGCACTGCTCCCTCGTCGGGTCGCTCGAACCCCGAGATCATCTTCAGGGTCGTGGTCTTGCCCGAGCCGGACGGGCCGAGGAAGGACACGAACGACCCCGCCTCCACGGTCAGGTCGAGCGGCGCCACCGCGGTCTCGCTGCCGTAGCGCTTGGTGACGCCACGGAGCTGGACCGGGACGGCCTCGGTTGGGCTCTTACTGGACACGCTGCTTCCTCTCTCCCTTGAGGACGACGTACGCCATGACCAGGCTGGTCACTGCGAACAGCAACGTGGCGACGACCGCCACGTTGGGGTCGACCCGCTCGCGGAGCTGGTTCCACATCACGACCGGCAGGGTCTTGAAGGTCGGATCGGTCAGGTAGATGGCGACGACCACCTCGTCCCACGAGGTGATGAAGGCGAAGATCGCGCCCGCCGCCAGGCCGCCCTTGACCAGGGGCAGGACGATCTCGACCAGGACGCGCCACCGCGGGGCGCCCAGGCTCTGGGCGGCGGTCAGCAGCGTCGGGTCGACGAGCTGCGCGCTCGACATCACGGTCAGCACGACGAACGGGAGGGCCATCACCGTGTGCGCGGCGACCAGGCCCCAGTAGCCGATCAGGTCGAACCGCGCGTAGGTGATGTACATGCCGAGCGCGAGCACCATCGGCGGCATCACCGCGGGCACGAGCGCGAACCCGAGGAAGAGCGACCGGCCGCGCCAGCGCCACAGGCCGAGCGCGATGCCGGCCGGGCCGCCGATCAGGGTGGAGAGCACCACGACCGCCAGGGCGACCGCCAGGCTGTTGCGAGCGGCCTCGATCCAGACCTCGTTGCTCGCGATCGCCTGGTACCAGCGGAGGCTGAAGCCCTGCGGCGGGAACTCGAGGATCTGGCCCGACGAGAAGCTCATGGGCACGACCACGAGGGACGGGAGCACCAGCAGCATCACGACCAGGGCGACGGGCAGCGCCCTGACCGTACGACGTACGGCGGCGACGGGAGCCATCAGCTCCTCCTCCCGCTCTCGAGCACCGATCGTGTGAGCGAGCGCCAGCCCGCCATGAGCGCGACCAGCACCAGGACGGTCACGAGCGCGGCCAACGCTCCGGCCAGGCCCCAGTCGCCCTGCTGCTGCACGGCGTTCTCGATCAGCACGGCGACCGGTTGGTCGCCGGGGCCACCGAGCAGCACGGGCGTGATGTAGTAGCCGGTCGCGAGGATGAACGTGAGGAAGGCTCCGGCGGCCAGGCCCGGCCTCGTGAGCGGAAGGAAGACCCGGAAGAACGCGCTGGTCGGTGTGGCCCCCAGGCTCCGGGCAGCCTGGACCAGGCTGACGTCGACGCGGGTCATCGCGCTGTAGCAGGGCAGGATCACGAACGGCAGCAGGATCTGGGTCATGCCGAGGGTGACGGCAAAGCTGTTGCGCAGCAGCGGCAAGGGTGCGTCGATCAGGCCGATCGACCCCAGCGTCTTGTTGATGACCCCTTCGTCACGAAGCATGATCGCCCAGGCGTACGTGCGCACTAGCAGGCTCGTCCAGAACGGCACCAGCACGCAGTAGAGCAGGAACACGCGCATCCGCCGGGAGGCGCGGAAGGTCGCGTAGGCATACGTGTACCCGAGCACCGAGGCGCACAGCGTGACCGTGAACGCGGTGCGGATCGTGTTCCACGCGTAGCGCCGGGCGGCGGGGTCCTCGAGCGCGCGCTGGTAGTTGTCCCACCCAGCGCCGGGCGGGTCGGTGAAGCCACGCTCGATGACGAAGTAGAGCGGCGCGATGA
The DNA here is from genome assembly GCA_025965275.1 of Nocardioides sp. Lineage (GTDB taxonomy): Bacteria > Actinomycetota > Actinomycetes > Propionibacteriales > Nocardioidaceae > Nocardioides. The sequence goes on along the minus strand of JAOPXG010000296.1, from coordinate 2,629 downwards.
AGAGCACGGCCAGCACGGCGAGCAGCGGCAGGATCAGCAGCCAGTGCAGTGACCCGGTCCTCGGTTGCGACATCGGTGTCTTCCTTCGTCATCGAGCGTGGTGCGGCCATCAGGCCGGCGCGGCCGTCACAGGGACGAGCGCCACTCCTGGTAGGCGGCCTCGACGTCGGAGGCGTTCTCCGCGATCCAGACGTCGTCGAACTCCGCGTGCGGCTCGTCGAGGTGTGCGGTGGGGAGGTCCTTCTCCATGTCCGCGTCCGGCGTCGCCTTGGTGTTGGACGGCGCGAGCGGCGAGTACTGGCTCGGCTTGCCGTTGGCCTCGGAGCCGACCGCGTAGGCGATGAGCTTCATCGCGGCGTCCTTGTTCTTGGTGCCCTTCGGGACCGAGAGGTACGACGCGGCGAGGATCTGGTCACGGAACGTGTAGTCGACCGGCTTGCCGAGGACGTTCTTCACGTCGTACGCGCGAGCGTTGTAGGTCATCACCATGGCGACCTCGCCGGAGCCGACGAGGTCCTCGGACTCCGCGCCGCTGGTCCAGAAGACCAGGTCGTCCTTGATCGTGTTGAGCTTGGCGATCGCGCGGTCGATGTCGAGCGGGTAGAGGTCCTCGGGAGCGACGCCGTCAGCGAGCAGGGCGATCTCGAAGATGCCGCCGACGGAGTAGTCCATCACCGCGCGCTTGCCCGGGTACTTGTCGGTGTCGAAGAAGTCGGCCCAACCCTGCGGAGTGCCCTTGACCTTGTCGGTGTTCCAGGCGAGCTGGATGGAGTAGATCGTGTTGGCGACCCGGTACTTCGACGCGTAGCCGTCGAGGATCTCGTCCTCGGGGATCACCGAGTAGTCCAGGGGCTCGAGGTAGTCGGCGTCCGCGTCGGTGCCCCAGGTGTTGTCGCCGTTGTAGACGTCCCAGGTCACCCGGTTGGCCTCGACCATCGCACGCAGCTTGGCGTTGTCGGTGCCGGCCTCGGGGACGATGTCGCTGCCGCTCGCGGCCTCGTAGGGCTGGAGGACACCCTTGTCCAGGGCCTCGTGGTAGGCGCCGCCGCCGTCCACCCAGACGAGCGAGTCGCTGGAGGCCGCGTCGCCGTCGGACGAGCCGCAGCCGGTGACCAGCAGGAGTCCGAGGGCGACAGAGGCAACGAGTGCTTTCCGCTTCATGAGCTTCTCCGATAACTGTGGTGGTCCGAGAGCCGACCCGGATGGCCAGCAGTCATTCGTATGACTGGGGAACTTAAGGGCGACCGATTCCCCTCGTCAAGGGGTCTTGCCCAAGTCGCGATCGTCATGACACCTTTCCGATACCTGTTTAGTCATACGAGTGACCGAGGAGTCCGCATGACCCGCCAACCCGTCCCGGTGCTGCTCAACCGCAAACGCCACGGCGAGGAGCTGAGCGAGGACGAGATCCGCGACCTCGTCGAGGGCTACGTCGCCGGGGAGGTCGCGCACGAGCAGATGGCGGCGTTCTGCATGGCGGTGTGCTGCCTGGGAGCGAGCGAGTCCGAGACGGTCGCGCTCACCCGCGCGGTGATCGAGTCCGGCCACCGGCACGACCTCTCCGGGCTCGGTCGTCCCGCGGTCGACAAGCACTCGACCGGCGGCGTCGGCGACAAGATCAGCCTGCCCCTGGTTCCGCTCGTGGCCGCGTGCGGCGTCGTCGTGCCGCAGACCGCTGGACGGGCGCTCGGCCACACCGGCGGCACCCTCGACAAGATGGAGTCGTTCAGCGGGTGGCGTGCCCAGCTGACCCCCGTTGAGCAGGCCCGCATCCTGCACGAGGTCGGCGGCGTCATCAGCGGTCAGAGCGACGACCTGGCACCGGCGGACCGCCTCATGTACGCCCTACGGGACATCACGGGCACCGTCGAGTCCGTGCCGCTGATCGTGGCCAGCGTGCTCGGCAAGAAGATCGCCGAAGGCACGCAGGGACTCGTGCTGGACGTCAAGGTCGGCAGCGGGGCCTTCATGAAGACGCTCGACGACGGCCGCGAGCTCGCGACGGCACTCGTCCGGACTGCCACGCACTTCGGTGTCGCGACGAGTGCGCTGTTGACGGACATGAGCACTCCGCTCGGCCGGACCGTCGGCAACGCCCTCGAGGTCCGCGAGTCGGTCGAGGTGCTCCAGGGCGGCGGCCCGGAGGACGTCGTGGAGCTGACCCTCGAGCTGGCTCGCGAGATGCTGCGGCACGCAGGTGTGGACGTCGACCCGGCGGCCCGGCTCGCCGACGGCAGTGCCTACGACGTGTGGCGCCGCATGGTGGCAGCCCAGGGAGGCGACCCGGACCAGCCACTGCCGACTGCACCTCACACCGAGTGTGTCGTCGCCGACCACGACGGGTACGCCGTTCTCGACGCCTGGGATGTCGCCACGGTGGGTCGCGCTGCCGGCACCGGACGCGAACGCAAGGAGGATCCGGTGGATCCTGCCGCAGGGGTCGAGCTCCTCGTCGCCCCGGGCTCGTGGGTCAGGACCGGACAAGCGGTGGTCAGGATCCACTCCTCGTCGACAGCACGGATGGAAGCCGCGCTCGTGGCAGCATCCGCGCTGGCAGCCACGGCTCCCGTGCCGCGCGCACCGGCTCCGGTCAACCGCGTGCTGGAGCGCATCGGACCCGCATAGCGGT
>JAOPXG010000281.1 GCA_025965275.1 Nocardioides sp. | reverse complement strand
GCGCCCGCCTGCTGCTCGTCGACGTAGCGGTACTTCGTCGCGTCGGGCAGCACGCTGAGGTCCATCAGCTTCGTGTAGTTGGCGACCGTGAAGTCGTGGAAGAGGCCCTCGAGCGTCGCGTTCCTGTCGAACTCGGTGATCGTCGAGCGGAGGGTGCCGAGGAAGTCGCGGTTGGAGCCGGCGTCCTGGGCGTTCTGCCAGAACTCGCGGATGAAGTCGGTGCCGACTCCCGGCTCGGCCCGGTCGTTGCCGAGCTGCTCCATCAGGTAGTTCCAGAACAGGGCGGTGGTGTACGACAGGCCCCACATCGTGCGGCTCGGGTCACCGAGGTAGTTGTTGACCTGGGACAGGTAGGTGATGCAGCCGGCGTCGGCGTCGAGGTCGTTGTAGAGCTTGTCCTGCATGACGCGCGCCGTGCCCTCGACCGGGTCGGACCCCCACGTCGACCAGTTCGAGAAGCCGATCGCCTCGTACTGGATGTGGTGGAACAGCTCGTGGCCGACCACGAGTCGCAGGCACTCCTCGGACGACGTCCGGTAGGTCCCGGCCGGCATGTTGATCCGGTCCGACGGGGCATTGCCCGAGTCGCAGCCACCGATGGTCGAGCAGTCGAGGACGAGGACCTGACGGCCCGCGCCGTTGAAGTCCGGGGCGTCGAAGCCCTCGGCGGCGTAGCCGTTGTGGAGCCCGTTCGGAACGCCCGCGCTCACGGCGTTGTTGTTGGAGAGCGCGGTCGCGAGCCGCTGGGCCTGGACCTGCGGGAACTCGGCGGCCGTCACGGCGCCCATCCCGTCGTCGGGCGTGTAGGTGACGGTGTAGTTGTTGGTGGGACTGTTCTCGACGGCGCCGAGGGCGGAGACGGACGTCGCGGCCAGCGCGACGCACACCCCCAGAGCCGTGAGCGCGGTGATCGTGGGTCGACGCATGGATCGTCTCTCTCCCGAGCGGCCCCGCCGGCGGCAGTGCCTGATGGCGTTGGAGGAGCATCGCGGCGGTCCCGGAGATACGTCCGGCGCTCAGGTCCGGCCGTGGGCATCGCGAGCGGTCCGGTCATCCAGGTCTGCTCGCGGTCGACGACGTCGATACCGGGTGTGACGCCGCGGAGGCGGCGAGGGTCCCGGTGCTGATGCGCGGGTCGATGATGGACGGCGAGATCGAGTTCGCGTATATCGACTCCTCCGCCGTCGACGACTCCTCCGTCGTCGACGACTCCTCCGCCGGGGGAGCGCCGTACGTCGAGCTGGCCCGGATCGGGGCCGGGATGCAGGCGTTCTACGACGCGGTCAAGAACGCGTGACTCAGTCACGGAGGGCAGCCCTGGTCACGGGCACCGGTCCCGGCTCGCTGGGCGAGGCCACCGCGGATGCCCTGCATGGGTCGGGCTTCCGGGTCCTCTCGACCACCCGGACCTGTGCGGTGTCGGACGACGGGCACCCGCTCGAGCTCTCGTCGCGGGAGTCTCGAGACGGCACCCCTGCTGGCCCGGCTGAGGAAGCTCGCCGCCCCGCTGGAGCGGCGCACGTTCGTGAGTCCGGCCGAGGGCGCGCGCACGACGGTCTTCTGCGCGACCTCGCCCGAGGCGGTGCCGGGTGGCTACCACCGCCGCTCGGCCGCTGCCGAGTCGTCGGACGACGTCCGAGACGCCTCCGTGGCTGCCCGGCTGTGGGATGCGACCTCGGCCTGGGCGGAGTCGGTCTAGTCTCGCCAGCGATGTCCCTTCCTTTCGATCCCATCGACGAAGCGGCCCGCCAGTGGGGCACCCACTGGGACGGGGTGCCGGCGATGCACGCGGTCACCTCGCTGATGCGCGTCCAGCAGCTGGTGATCGGCCGCCTCGACGCGCTGCTCAAGCCGCACGGTCTGACGTTCGCGCGCTACGAGGCGCTGGTGCTGCTGGTCTTCTCGTCGCGCGGCTCGCTGCCCCTCGGCAAGATGGGGGAGCGGCTCCAGGTCCACCCGACGTCGGTCACCTCGATCGTGCGCCGCCTCGAGTCGGCCGGGCTCGTCGTACGACGCGCCCACCCCGACGACGGCCGCGCCGTACTGGCCGAGATCACCCCTGCGGGGCGCGAGCTGGTCGAGGCGGCGACGCGGGACCTGGTCGGTGCGGACTTCGCGCTCGGCTCCCTCTCGGAGGCCGAGCTGGCCACGCTGTCGGCCCTGCTCACGCCGGTGCGCAAGGCGGCCGGGGACTTCTGACATGGTCACGGCCGACGACGTACGCCGCCTGGGGCCTGGCACTCCCGCGGACCCACGAGTTCTTCACCAGCGGTAAGGCTTGGGGAATTTAGTAGGACGTCCTACTATCTGGGTATGACGGAGAACGCGCGCTCGCGCTGGCAGGCCCGCTACGACCAGTCCCGGGTTCGCGAGACCGACTTCACGACGCTCAGCGGCGTCGAGCTCGAACCGGCGTACGGCACCGACGACTCGGAGTGGCCGGGCGAGTTCCCGTTTACCCGCGGGCTCTACCCGACGGGCTACCGCGGCCGGGCGTGGACGATCCGCCAGTTCGCCGGGTTCGGCAACGCGCAGCAGACCAACGAGCGCTACCGGATGATCCTCGGGCGCGGCGGCGGCGGTCTCAGCGTCGCCTTCGACATGCCGACCCTGATGGGCCGCGACTCCGACGACCCGATGTCGCTCGGCGAGGTCGGCCACTGCGGCGTCGCCATCGACTCGGCCGCCGACATGGAGATCCTGTTCGACGGGATCGACCTCGGCGACGTCACGACGTCGATGACGATCAGCGGCCCCGCCGTGCCGATCTTCTGCATGATGATCGTGGCCGCCGAGCGCGCGGGCGTCGACACCGACAAGCTCAACGGCACGCTGCAGACCGACATCTTCAAGGAGTACATCGCCCAGAAGGAGTGGCTCTTCACCCCGGAGCCGCACCTGCGCCTGATCGGCGACCTGATGGAGTACTGCGTCGAGAAGATCCCGGCGTACAAGCCGCTCTCGGTCTCCGGCTACCACATCCGCGAGGCCGGCTCGACGGCCGCGCAGGAGCTCGCGTTCACCCTGGCCGACGGTTTCGGGTACGTCGAGCTCGGGCTGTCGCGGGGCCTCGACGTCGACCTCTTCGCGCCCGGCCTGTCGTTCTTCTTCGACGCCCACGTGGACTTCTTCGAGGAGATCGCGAAGTTCCGCGCCGCCCGCCGGATCTGGGCGCGCTGGTTGCGCGACGTCTACGGCGCCAAGACCGAGAAGGCGCAGTGGCTGCGCTTCCACACCCAGACCGCGGGCGTCTCGCTGACCGCCCAGCAGCCCTACAACAACGTCGTCCGCACCGGCATCGAGGCGCTCTCCGCCGTGCTCGGCGGCACCAACTCGCTGCACACCAACGCCCTCGACGAGACCCTCGCGCTGCCGAGCGAGCAGGCCGCCGAGATCGCGCTGCGCACCCAGCAGGTGATCATGGAGGAGACCGGCGTCGTCAACGTCGCGGACCCCCTCGGGGGGTCCTGGTACGTCGAGGCCCTCACCGACAAGATCGAGGCCGAGGCCCTCGAGATCTTCGACAAGATCCTCGCGATGGGCGGCTCGACGCTGACCTCGACCCAGCCCGAGAAGCTCGCGGAGGCGATCGGCCGCGGCGAGTGGCTGATGACGCGAGGCCTGCTGCGCGGCATCGAGGAGGGCTGGTTCATGTCCGAGATCGCCGAGGCCGCGTTCCAGTACCAGGTCGCGCTCGAGAAGGGCCAGAAGCGGAGCGTCGGCGTCAACTGCCACGAGGAGTCGGTCACCCACGACCTCGAGATCCTGCGGGTGTCCCACGAGGTCGAGGTCGAGCAGGTCCGCGTGCTCGCCGCCCGTCGCCAGGGCCGCGACGACGCCGCGGTGTCGGCGGCGCTGACCCGTCTCGTCGACGTCGCCCGCACCGACGGGAACATGATCGAGCCGATGCTCGACGCCGTCCGCGTCGAGGCGACGCTCGGCGAGATCTGTGACGTGCTGCGCGCCGAGTGGGGCGAGTACCGCGAGCCTGCCCGGTTCTGAGCGGTCCGGACCGGGCCTGATCGGCCCCCGAGGTCGGGACCTTCGGCCCCCGCCCGTCGTACGACGGTCTGGTGAAATGAGGGCGTGGACCTCGAACGCGCCCTCGCCGCGCTGCCCGCGAACCCGCGCATCGTCGTCACCGGCAACCACGCCATCCCGTGGCACACGCTGAAGCTGGTCGACGCCGCGCTCGACGAGTACCGGCTCTGGGTGCTCAACGGGCAGCCCGGGCTGCCCGACCGGGACGGCGTGACGCTCGAGACGTCGTTCGTCGGGCCGGGCATGCGCCACAGCCCCCGGCTCAGCTACGTGCCCTCCCGGCTGTCGATGGTGCCGACGCTCTTCGCCCGCCAGCTGCCGCCGGACGCCGTCGTGCTGCACACGACCCGGCCCCGCGACGGCCAGGTCTCCCTCGGGGTCGAGGTGAACGTGCTGCCCGCCGCGCTCGAGGCGGTCCGACGCAACGGGGGCCTGGTGGTCGCCCAGGTCAACGACCGGATGCCGTGGACGTACGGCGACGCCCTGGTCGACCTGCGCCTGGTGGACGTGCTGGTGGAGGCCGACGGCCCGCTGCCGACCGCACCGATGACGGTGATCGACGAGGCGTCAGCACGGATCGGCCGGTTGGTCGCCGAGCGGGTGCCCGACGGTGCGACCATCCAGGCCGGCATCGGCGCCGTGCCGGACGCGACGATGCGTGGCCTGACCGGGCGCAGCGGGCTGCGGGTGTGGACCGAGATGTTCTCCGACAGTGTGCTTGAGCTGGAGAAGGTCGGGGCGCTCGACCGCCACGTCCCGATCTCGGCGTCCTTCCTCTTCGGCTCGCCCGAGCTGCTCGACTGGGTGGACGGCAACGAGCGCGTCGAGATGCTCCGCACCGAGGTCACCAACAGCCCGGCGCTGATCGCCCGCAACCCGTCGATGGTCAGCGTCAACACCGCGCTGCAGGTCGACCTGTTCGGGCAGGCCAACGCGTCGCGCATCGACGCGCGGATCCACTCCGGCTTCGGCGGGCAGACCGACTTCATCGTGGGCGCCATGCACAGCGCCGGCGGCCAGGCGTTCATCGCGCTGCGGTCGTGGCACCCCAAGGCCGACTGCTCGACGGTCGTGCCGCTGGTCGACGAGCCGGTGACGTCGTTCCAGATGAGCGCGATCGTCACCGAGCAGGGGCTGGCCGAGGTTTTCGGGCGCGACCAGCGCGAGCAGGCACGCCAGATCATCGAGCACGCGGCGCACCCCAGCGTGCGCGACGAGCTGTGGGAGGAGGCGGTCGCGCTGGGCCTCGGTCCGCGAGCTATCGGGGGCTCCCTAGGATTGACCCCATGACGCAGCAGCCGTTCTCCCGTCCGGGCGCCATCGACCTGTCCGGACTCAAGCGACCCGCACCCACCCCGCCGCCCGCCGGTGGCGGAGCCGCGCCCGCCGGGGGCTCGTCGTACTCGGTCGAGCTGACGGAGGAGAACTTCCAGGCGACCATCGAGGCCTCGATGACGGCGCCGGTGCTGCTGGTCTTCTACTCGCCCACCCGGATGCCCGAGAGCGTGCAGCTCGCCGACGACATCGCGACCCTGGCCGGCGAGTTCGAGGGACGGTTCCTTGCCGGCCTGGTCGACGTCGACGCCGTGCCGGCGATCGCGCAGGCCATGCAGATCCCGTCGGTGCCGCTGGTCGTCGCCGTGCTCGACGGCCGGCCCGCGCCGCTCTTCCAGGACGTGCTGCCGATCGACGAGCTGCGCACCGCGCTGACCCAGGTGATGCAGCAGCTGACCACCCAGGGCGTCACCGGCCGCCACCAGCCGCGCTCCGCCGCTCCGGTGACCGAGGGCGAGGAGGCCGACGAGCCGGGCTTCGACCCGCGCTACGCCGCCGCGCAGGAGGCGCTCGGCGACGGCGACATCGACCGTGCGGTCGCGGAGTACCAGAAGCTCGTCGACGCCAACTCCGCCGACGCCGAGGCCGCCGCCGGCCTGGCGATGGCGAAGCTGCTCCAGCGCACCCAGGGGGTCGACCTCAACGAGGCCCGCGCGGCCGCGGCCGCCGCGCCCGACGACGTGGACGCCCAGACGATGGTGGCCGACCTGGACATGCTCGGCGGCCACGTCGAGGACGCGTTCGCCCGGCTGATCGAGCTGGTCCGCCGTACGTCGGGCGACGAGCGCAACCAGGCGCGCGAGCACCTGATCGGGCTGTTCGGCGCCGTCGGCAACGACGACCCGCGGGTGCTCAAGGGTCGGCAGAGTCTGGCGTCTGCGCTGTTCTGAGGTGCCCCAACCTGAGCTTGCGAAGGCTGGGATGCAGCACCCAGGTCGAGCAGCGACGCGACTGACGAAGGAAGTCGCGAGAGCGTGTCGAGACAGCGGTGATCCGAGAGTCGGCGTCTAGCCCGCAAGCGCCGCCAGCACCGCGGTGATCGCCGGCGACTCCGCCATGCTGCGCCGGTGCACGGCGATGATGTGGCGGGTCGGCTCGGGGTCGTGGGCGGGTACGGCGACGAGCTGGTCGCCGAGCGGCTGACGCCCCAGCCGCGGCACCAGCGCGATGCCGAGCCCCGCGCGGACCAGCGCCAGGTGGGAGTCGAACTCCATCGCGGTGTGCGCGATCCGGGGGAGGCGGCCGGTGCCGGCGTACATCCGGGTCAGCCACTGGCGGCAGATGGTGCCGTCCGGGGTCGCGATCCAGCCCTCGTCGACGAGGTCACGCGGGCTGACCCGGTCTCGGCCGGCCAGGGGGTGCTCGACGTGCACGACCACGTCGGCGGCATCGTGCGCGACGACCGTGGCCGTGAGGTGCTCGGGGATCGCGATCGGCACGTCGCCCCAGCGGTGCACGACGCCGAGGTCGCTCTGGCCGGTCGCGACCAGGTCGACGGTGTCCCACGGCTCGCGCTCGGTCAGCGCCAGGGTGAGGTCGGGGTGGGTGTCGCGGAGGTCGCGGACGACCGGCGCGACCAGGCCGCGCATCGCGGTGGAGAACGCCGTGAGCCGCAGGTGCCCGGAGACCGCGCCGGCCCGCTGGTGGAGGCCGGACTCGACCTGCTCGAGGTCGGCGAGCAGGCGGGCGCCCGCGTCGACGAGGTGCCGGCCGTGGTCGGTGAGGATCACGCCACGCCCGACCCGCTCGAGCAGCGGGACCCCGGTCTGCTTCTCCAGGCGCTTGACCTGCTGGGAGACCGCGCTCGGCGTGAACCCGAGCGCGTCGGCGGCGCCGACGACGGAGCCGTGCGTGGCGACGGCCTGGAGGCTGCTGAGTCCGGCGAGGTCGATCATGAAGTGATGCTACCTGGAACGGTGCAGGACAATTCGCTGGTGCTTCACGGTCGGACCGGCGAGGCTGGGCCCATGAACCGACGTGACTCGCTGCTCGCCGCACTGGTCGCCACGATCTGGGGCTTCAACTTCGTGGTGATCGACTGGGGCATGCACGACGTCCCGCCGCTGCTGTTCGTGGCGATCCGGTTCGCGGTGGTGGTCTTCCCGGCGATCCTGTTCATCCGGCGCCCGGACGCGCCCTGGCGGACCGTGGCCGCGGTCGGCATCTTCATGTCGCTGGGCCAGTTCGGTTTCCTCTACGTCTCGATGGACGCCGGGCTGCCGCCCGGGCTGGCGGCGCTGGTGCTGCAGGCCCAGGTGATCTTCACGGTGCTGATCGCGGCCGGTGTGCTCCGCGAGATCCCGACGTCCGCCCAGGTGGCCGGCGTGGTCCTCGGCTCCGTGGGCCTCGCCGTGGTCGCCGTCGGCCGCGGGGGGCACGTCACCGCCGCCGCGCTCGCCCTGTGCCTGCTGGCCGCGCTGTCGTGGGGCGTCGGCAACACCGTCTCGCGGGCCTCCGGGGCGAGGGGCGGTCTCTCGCTGACCGTCTGGTCCGCGCTCGTCGTACCGATCCCGCTGCTGGCGCTCTCCGTCGCGCTCGACGGGCCGAGCGTGGTCGGTCACGCGTTGGCGTCGTTCTCGTGGCAGGCCGGCGTCTCGACGCTCTACACCGCGGTGCTCGCCTCGCTGGTGGGGTACGGCGTCTTCAACACGTTGCTCGGACGCAACCCGTCGTCGTCCGTGGTGCCGTGGGTGCTGCTGGCGCCGGTGGTCGCGATGGCGTCCGCCTGGCTGCTGCTCGACCAGCAGCCGAACTCCGCCGAGGTCGTCGGTGGAGTCCTGCTGATCCTGGGCGTGCTGGTCGCGATCCGACCGTCAGGCGGCCGGGCCCTTCTCGCGGACGTCGGCGACGGCGGTCATCGCGTCTCGGAGCTCGGCGAGCCAGTCGCCCTCGTGCTGGCCGACGAGCCGGACGCACCAGGCCAGCGCGTCCGCACGTGATCGCGCGACCCCGGCGTCGACCAAGGTGTCGAGCACCCGTCGCTGGGGCTGGCGCAGCCGGGTCATGACGGGGGCCGCGACGTGCGTCCACAGCTCCCGGTGATCGCCGACCGCGAGGCCCCACGAGACCTTGCGCTCGAACCGGTGCTCGGCCTCCCGGGCGATCTCCATCCGCTTCTCGCGGGTGTCCTCGCGGAACGCTGAGGCCCGGCCCGCGCGGGCCTCGGCCAGGGCGGCGTCGGTCGAGCCCTCGAGCCCGGCATCGAGCTGAGGGTCGGCGATGGTGAGGACGACCGTGATCTCCTCGCGGTCGACCGTGACGTCGGCGGGGGTCGTCTGCCACTCCGCCGGGAGCCGGCCGGCGAACCAGCCCGTCACGCGCTCCTGCTCTTTGTTTGTAATCATGTAATCAGTATCACACCGCCATCAAGTGCCGAGTCGGCGCCAGTTTCCCTGGCCAAGCCCTCGAGTCGGCGCCAGTTTCCGGACACGCTGGAAACTGGCGCCGACTCGGCGGAGGTTGAGGGGAAACTGGCGCCGACTCGGCGGAGTTTGAGGGGAAACTGGCGCCGACTCGGCTCAGGCGCCGGACTCGGTGTACGCCGGACCGCAGGAGCCATCGGGTCCGGGGAGGTTGGCGAGTGCGGACTCGACCCGGCGTGCGGTGAAGTCCGCACAGAGCTCGCGGGCCTGGTCGAGCGTGCAGAACTCCGCGGACCGGATCTCGCGGGTCTGCTTCACGATCGAGTCGACGATCGAGGCGTCGTGGACACCGCCGTCGAAGACCAGACACAGCGCGTCGTCCCAGCCGCTCCAGGGCGGCAGCCAGTCGGTGAGCAGCAGGGGGCCGGCGGGCAGCACCAGCCCGAGCTCCTCCTCGACCTCACGGGAGACGGCCAGCTGCGGCGACTCGCCGACCTCGACGACGCCGCCGGGCAGGTCCCAGTCCTGCTTGTAGGTCAGCTGGCAGAGCAACACCCGGTCGGCGCCGTCGCGCAGCAGCATCTGGCTGATCGCTCGCTTGCGCGGCAGGAACGAGTTGAGCAGTGCGCGGAAGCCCTCCGGCTCGTGCACCGGGACGTCGGTCGCCAGCCGTGCGTAGACGATCCGGTCGACCGGCTCGCCGTCCACGGTCACGCCGCGCATCACGCCCTCGCGGCGCAGGCCCGACCAGGTCGCCGTCCGCTGGGTGACCTCGTCGCCGGGGTCGACCAGCGCCTCGACCCGGGCGTGCTCGAGCAGGGCGGCGGCGACCTCGTGTCGGACGACGTCGACGGGCTGCTCGGGCGACCACGAGATCCGGGCAACACCCACCGCGACCGTGGTCACGAGGGGGTCGGGAGCGGGCACGAGGAAACCTTAGTCAGGTGCGCTTGCGGAACCACACCGTGGCCAGCGGCGGTACGACGATCGTCGCGTGCGCGGGCTGCCCGGACCAGCTGCCCTCGACCGCCTCGACCAGGCCGAAGTTGCCGACGCCCGAGCCGGCGTAGATCTCGGCGTCGGTGTTGAGCACCTCGTCCCACGCGCCGGTCGACGGCAGCCCGATGCGGTAGTCGTCGTGCGGCACCGCCGCGAAGTTGGCGACGCAGACCAGGTCGGGTGCGCCGCCGCTGCCGCGCCGGACGAACGAGAAGACGTTGCGGCCGGCGTCGTTGGCGTCGATCCACTCGAAGCCGGCGGGCTCGTGGTCGAGCGACCAGATGGCGGGCGAGGCGACGTACGCGGTGTTGAGGTCGCGCACCAGCGACTGGACGCCGCGGTGCTCGGGGTGGTCGAGCAGCCACCAGTCGAGCTCGCGCGACTCCGCCCACTCCGACTCCTGGCCCAGCTCGATGCCCATGAACAGCAGCTGCTTGCCCGGGTGCGCCCACATGAAGCCGAGGTAGGCGCGCAGGTTGGCCAGCTGCTGCCACCGGTCGCCCGGCATCTTGCGCAGCAGCGAGCCCTTGCCGTGCACGACCTCGTCGTGGCTGATCGGCAGGACGTAGTTCTCCGACCACTGGTAGACGAGCGAGAACGTCATCTCGCCGTGGTGGTAGGCGCGGTGCACCGGCTCGTGAGCCATGTAGTCGAGCGAGTCATGCATCCAGCCCATGTTCCACTTGAAGCCGAAGCCCAGCCCGTCGTTGGCGGTCGGCTTCGTGACGCCCGGCCAGGACGTCGACTCCTCGGCGATCGTGGTGATGCCGGGGACCCGCTTGTAGACGGTCGCGTTCATCTCCTGGAGGAACTGCACCGCCTCGAGGTTCTCGTGGCCGCCGTGGATGTTCGGCGACCACTCGCCCTCCTCGCGGGCGTAGTCGAGGTAGAGCATCGACGCGACACCGTCGACCCGGAGCCCGTCGGCGTGGAACTCCTCGAGCCAGTAGATTGCATTCGCGTAGAGGAAGTTGCGGACCTCCCGGCGCCCGAAGTTGAAGATGTGGGAGCCCCACTCCTTGTGCCAGCCGCGCTGCGGGTTGGGGTCCTCGTAGAGCGGCGTACCGTCGAAGCGCGCCAGCGCCCACTCGTCGGTCGCGAAGTGGCCCGGCACCCAGTCGAGGATGACGCCGACGCCGGCCTGGTGCAGCCGGTCGACGAGCAGGCGGAAGCCGTCGGGGTCGCCGAAGCGCGCGTCCGGCGCGAAGTACGACGTGACGTGGTAGCCCCACGAGCCGCCGAACGGGTGCTGCATGACCGGCATCAGCTCGACGTGGGTGAAGCCCAGGTCGGCCACGTACGACGGCAGCTCGTCGGCCAGCTCGGCCCACGACCAGTAGCGGCCGTCGTGGTGCTTCTTCCACGAGCCGAGGTGCATCTCATAGACGCTCATCGGCGACGAGACAGGCTGCTTCGACGGCCGCTCGGCGATCCAGTCGGCGTCGTTCCAGGTGTAGCTCGACTCGAAGACCTTGGACGCGGTGTCGGCGGGCTTCTCGGCCCAGGCCGCCATCGGGTCGGCCTTCTCGCGCCACTGGCCGTCGGGTCCGAGGATCGTGTACTTGTACGCCGATCCGCTCCCCGCGCCCGGCACGAACAGCTCCCACACGCCGGACTTGCCGAGCTGGCGCATCGGGTGCTCGCGACCGTCCCAGTTGTTGAAGTCGGCCTTGAGCCGGATCGCCCGGGCGGACGGCGCCCAGACCGCGAACGACGTGCCGGTCACGGGACCCATGACGCCCGGGTAGTGCTGGACGTGGGCGCCGAGCACCTCCCAGAGCTGCTCGTGGCGGCCCTCGTTGATGAGGTGGAGGTCCACCTCGCCGAGCGTGGGGAGGAAGCGGTAGGGGTCGTCGACGAGGAGCGGGTCGCCGCCGTACGCGACGGAGACGCGGTAGTCGGGGACGTCCGTGAGCGGCAGCACGCCGGCCCAGATGCCCTCGTGCTCGTGGGCGAGCTCGGCCTCCTCGTCGCCCCACCGGACCGCGACGCGGGTCGCGAGCGGCTTGTAGACGCGCACCGTGATCCCCCCGTCGTGGGGGTGCGGGCCGAGCACGGTGTGGGGGTCTCCGTGCTCGCCGTGGACGAGCCGGTCGAGCTCCTCGGTCGATACCGGCGCGAGGGCCGGGCTCTTCGCTGGCGTGGGCTTGGGGGTCATGCCGCTCCGATCCTCGCCACGGCCTCGAGTGGGATGGCCACCCAGGTCGGACGGTTGCGCGTCTCGTACACGGTCTCGTACACGGCCTTGTCGGCGACGTACGCATCGAGCAGGATGCGCTGCTCGGTGGACAGGCCACCGCCGTTGTAGGCCTCGAGGAAGTGGTTGCGGTTGCGGTGGGCCCACTCCTCGGCGCGGTAGGCGCGCTGCGCGGCACCCTCGGGGTGGTCCTCGGCGAACGACCGCTCGACCACGTGGGGCACGTAGTCGAACGAGCGGAGCATCCCGGCGACGTCGCGCCAGGGGGAGTCGGGGAGCAGCCGTTCGGCCAGGGGCTTGGCGGGCTCGCCCTCGAAGTCGACGATCTTCCAGCCCAGGCTGGTGCGCAGGGTCTGGCCGAGGTGCAGGTCGCCGTGGATCTGCTGGACCGCGAGGCGGTCGAGCCCGCGCAGCCGCTCGTAGGCCACCCGCAGCGCGTCGGTGTGCGCGGCGAGCTCGGGCACGATCGGCAGGGCGGCGGCCAGGCGGGCGTCCATCGCGTCGGCGAGCTCGGCGCAGGCGGCGTGGTCGCGGGTCTCGGTGGGGAAGTGCTCGGCGAGCACGTCGTGCACCTCGCGCAGCGCCTCGCCCAGGCGCGCGGACTCCGACGCGAAGTCGCCGCCGGCCTCGTGGGCGTGGATGTCCGCCTCGGCGAACAGGTTGCGGGCGCTGGAGAGCGCGAGGTCCCAGCCGTCGCTGGCGGTCCGGAGGAACTGCTGGAGCATCGCGAGCTGCATGGTGGTCCCGGAGCCCTCGTCGGCCCCTGCGTCGGCCTGCCAGTCCACCCAGTCCAGCCAGCCGTAGAGCGCCGCGACGTGCTCGGAGCCGACCCGGGTCAGCACCTCGTGGACGCTGATGTCGGGGTTCACACCCGGGGTGATCTTGCGGAAGACCTTCATCAGCGCGTCGTCGCCGTAGGCCACCGACGAGTTGGACTGCTCACCCGAGAACAGCGTCGAGTGCGCGGTCAGGTCGAGGTCGTGGCCGGGCAGCCGGTGGAAGCGCAGCCCGCTGGGCTCGTCGTGCAGGTTGCCGCCGGTCTCGCGCGCCGCCCGGTCGAAGGCGCGCAGCCAGGCATCCATCGCGTCGCGGTCGTGGAGCGCGTCGTACGCGTGCACCCAGCCGTGCGCCGGGTCCTCCCACCAGCCGATGAAGGCGTGGTCGAGGCGCTTCGCGGGGTCGGTGTAGAAGGCCATCGGCACCTGGTAGAGCTCGAGGCCGCCCGGCGCGTCCTGGTAACTGACCTCCACGAGGTCGATGACGACGCAGGGTCCGTCGTCGTCGTCGGTGGGAACCTCGCCGACGCGGCGGACGCCGGAGATCTCGAACGGACGGCCCTTGCCGCCGAACCAACGGGTGCGCCCGAGGTACCGGACGAAGACGTCCGTGTCCGGGCCCTGTGCGGTGCCTTCGTGCGTTCTCTCTGTCGTGCCGTCGTCCGGGCTCACAGCAGCAACCCCTCCTCGGTGTTCTCGGGGGCGGTCAGGCGGAACCAGTAGAAGCCGTAGCCGGCCAGGGTCAGGAGGTACGGCAGCTCGCCGATCTCCGGGAACGGCACCCCGCCGAGCAGCTCGATCGGCCGGCGGCCCTCGTAGCGACGCAGGTCGAGCTCGACCGGCTGTGGGAACCGCGACAGGTTGTTGACGCAGAGGATCAGGTCTTCGTTGCCCTCGGCGTCGACGTACTCCCGGACGTAGGACAGGACGGTGGAGTTCGAACCCCCGAGGTCGTGGAACTCACCGAGCCCGAATGCCGGGTGGTTGCGACGTGCGTGGATCATCCGGCGCGTCCAGTGCAGGAGCGAGGACGAGTTCTCGAGTTGTGCTTCGACATTGACCGACTGGTACCCGAAAACCGGGTCCTGGATCACCGGACGGTCGAGCTTGCCGGGCGTGGCCGACGAGAAGCCGGCGTTGCGGTCGGCGGTCCACTGCATCGGCGTGCGGACGCCGTCGCGGTCGCCGAGCCAGATGTTGTCGCCCATGCCGATCTCGTCGCCGTAGTAGAGGACGGGGGAGCCGGGCAGGGAGAGGAGCAGCGCGTTGAACAGCTCCATCTGGTTGGTGTCGTTGTCGAGGAGCGGCGCGAGGCGTCGCCGGATGCCGATGTTGGCCTTCATCCGCGGGTCCTTGGCGTACTCGCCCCACATGTAGTCGCGGTCCTCGTCGGTGACCATCTCGAGGGTGAGCTCGTCGTGGTTGCGTAGGAAGATGCCCCACTGGCAGCCGTCCGGGATCGGCGGCGTCTGCTCGAGGATCTCGGAGATCGGGAAGCGCGACTCGCGACGCACGGCCATGAAGATGCGCGGCATCACCGGGAAGTGGAAGGCCATCTGGCACTCGTCACCCCCGACGGACGGGTCGCCGAAGTACTCGACGACGTCGCTCGGCCACTGGTTGGCCTCGCAGAGCAGCACCCGGCCCGGGTAGTTGTCGTCGACGAACTTGCGGCACATCCGCAGGAACTCGTGGGTCTCGGGGAGGTTCTCGCCGTTCGTGCCCGGACGCTCGTAGAGGTACGGCACCGCGTCGAGGCGGAACCCGTCGAGGCCCATGTCGAGCCAGAACGACATCGCCTCGATCATCGCCTCGTGGACCTTGGGGTTGTCGAAGTTGAGGTCGGGCTGGTGGGAGAAGAACCGGTGCCAGAAGTACTGCTGGCGGACCGGGTCCCAGGTCCAGTTCGACGGCTCGGTGTCGACGAAGATGATCCGGGCGTCCTGGTAGAGCTCGTCGGTGTCGGACCACACGTAGAAGTCGCCGTACGGCCCGTCCGGGTCGGTCCGGGACTCCTGGAACCACCGGTGCTGGTCGCTGGTGTGGTTCATGACGAAGTCGATGATCACGCGGATGCCGCGCTGGTGGGCCTGGTCGAGGAAGTACTGGAAGTCCTCGACCGTGCCGATCTCGGGCAGCACGCTGGTGTAGTCGGCGACGTCGTAGCCGTCGTCGCGCAGCGGGCTCGGGAAGAACGGCGGGATCCACAGGCAGTCGACGCCCAGCCACTGCAGATAGTCGAGCTTCTCGACCAGGCCCCGGAAGTCGCCGGTGCCGTCCGCGTTGGAGTCGCGGAACGCGCGGACCAGCACCTCGTAGAAGACGGCGGTCTTGAACCAGTCGGGCGTCGAGACGGAGGCCTGGCCCATGTCGACGCCGGAGTCAGAGGTCAGCTCCTCGGTCATCGCGGGCTCCTGACGGTGAGGATGTGGGCGGGCTCGACGGACGGGTCGAGCCGGACGTAGTTGTGCTCGCCCCAGCTCCAGTCGGCGCCGGTGATCTCGTCGTGGACCGCGAACGAGTCGCTGCTGCTGAGCCCGAGCGCCGCCAGGTCGAGGTGGACCATCGTCTCGCGGGTCGCGTGCGGGTCGACGTTGACGACCACGATCACGGTGTCGTCCTCGTGCTTCTTGGAGAAGACCAGGATGTTCTCGTCGTCGCTCCAGTGGATCGCGACGTTGCGCAACAACTGGAGAGCCGGGTGCGCGCGGCGGATCTCGTTGAGCCGGGTGAGGTACGGCGCGAGGCTGCGGCCCTCGCTCTCGGCGGCGTCCCAGTTGCGGATCCGGATCTGGTACTTCTCCGAGTCGAGGTACTCCTCACTGCCCGGCCTGACCGCGACGTGCTCGAAGAGCTCGTAGCCGGCGTAGACGCCCCAGCTCGGCGACCCGGTGGCCGCGATCGCGGCCCGGATCTTGAACGCCGCGGGCCCGCCGTACTGGAGATAGGCGTGGAGGATGTCGGGCGTGTTCACGAAGAAGTTCGGCCGCATCAGGTGGTCGGTCTCGTGGGACAGCTCGCGGAGGTACTCCTCGATCTCCCACTTCGCGTTGCGCCACGTGAAGTACGTGTAGGACTGGTGGAAGCCGACCGCGCCGAGGGCACGCATCATCGCCGGCCGGGTGAACGCCTCGGCCAGGAACAGCACGTCGGGGTCGGTGCGCCGGATCTCCTTGAGCAGCCACTCCCAGAACGCCAGCGGCTTGGTGTGCGGGTTGTCGACCCGGAACACCCGGACGCCGTGCGACATCCACAGCCGGACGATCCGCAGGACCTCCTGGCAGATGCCTGTCGGGTCGTTGTCGAAGTTGACCGGGTAGATGTCCTGGTACTTCTTGGGCGGGTTCTCGGCGTAGGCGATCGTGCCGTCGGCCCGCGTCGTGAACCACTGGGGGTTGGTCGTCACCCAGGGATGGTCGGGCGCCGCCTGGAGCGCGAGGTCGAGCGCGACCTCGAGACCCAGCGCGCGGGCCCGGCTCACGAACGCGTCGAAGTCCGCGAACGTGCCGAGGTCGGGGTGGATCGCGTCGTGGCCGCCGTCCTTGGACCCGATCGCCCACGGCGAGCCGGTGTCGTCGGGGCCGGGGTCGAGGGTGTTGTTCGGGCCCTTGCGGTTGACCCCGCCGATCGGGTGGATCGGCGGGAGGTAGATGACGTCGAACCCCATGGCCGCCACGGCGTCGAGCCGCTTGGCCGCGGTCGTGAAGTTGCCGCTGGTGACCTTGCCGGTCTTCTCGTCGCGAGTGGCGCCCTCGGAGCGCGGGAAGAACTCGTACCAGCTGCTGGCGAGCGCGGCGCGGCGGTCGGCGTACGCCGGGTAGGGACCCTCGACGGTGACCAGCTCGCGGATCGGGTGGGCGGCGAGGACGCCGGTCACCTCGGGGGACTGGAGCACGGCGAGCCGTGCCTCGGGCGGCCGGGTCGTGTCGACGGCTGCGTTGATCGCGCCCTCGAGCACGGTGGTCGCGCGGGAGGCGGCCGGGTCGCGCGGGTCGATCGACGCCAGCACCTTGCCGAGCAGGATGTCTGCCTCGGTGAACATCAGGTCGACGTCGACGCCGGCGGGGATCTTGAGCCCGGCGGCGTGCTGCCAGGTACCGATCGGGTCCGACCACGCGACGACCTCGAAGCTCCAGGCACCTTCGGCGTCCGGGGTCACCCAGGCCTCGTACAGGTCCGGCACGTCGGCGTGCTCGCTCATCCGCACCGGTGGCCGTCGCTGGCCGTCGGGTCCGATGAGCACGACCTCGGCCCCCAGGCTGTCGTGTCCCTCGCGGAACACGTTCGCCGTGACGGGGAAGGGCTCGCCGATGGTCGCCTTGGCGGGCTGGCGACCCAGGTCGACCAGCGGCGTGACGTTCATGACGGGGATGCGTCCGACCATTCATCCAACCTAGCGAGAGTGAGGGGACGTGCGCCAAGCGCGTCTGCGCCGACGGGTAGCGAGTACCCGTGCGTCGCCACGAGAAACCGGTCGTCCGCATGGTGATGACCACCGCTGGTCGAGGAAGGACGAAGTCCTGTCCCGAGACCCCCGCAGCCGAGGGCACCGTTGGTCGAGCAGCGAGCGCCAGCGAGCGTCGTCGAGACCCCCGCAGCCGACCTACGTCGGTGACCGACGCCCTGCCCTGGCTTTCCGGGATCTCGACACGGTTGCTGCGCAACCTGCTCGATCAACAGCCTCCTGCCCGCCGGTGGTCGAGCAGCGAGCGTCGTCGAAACCCCGCAGCCGACGTGACTGCGTCGGCTGCGGGTCTCGATACGCCGGTAGAGCTCGTTCCTCGCTCGTGCGGCTACTCGACCTGGCTGCTGGGTCCCGGACTTCGCACGCTCAGTCCGGGGCAGCTCAGAACACCTGCAGCTCGGCCGCGTGCACGATCGTGCCGCGATCGGAGGCGGTCGCGCAGTCGGTGTCGTTGATCGGGTCGTTGTCCTGCTCGCCCGCGTAGCCGGCGTAGCCCGTGCACTGGTTCTCCAGGACGACGAGGCGGATCGCCGCCGCCTTGGTCGGCTGCACCTTGAACGAGCGCAGGTTGAGCGTGGGCGCCACCGGGCGCGGACGCTTCGAGGGGAAGGCGTCCGGGCTGGAGGTGTAGAAGCGCTTCCACACCGCGTTGGCCTTGG
>JAOPXG010000265.1 GCA_025965275.1 Nocardioides sp. | reverse complement strand
CCACGCGCCACGGCCTCCTCTCCGTCGCCGCCGTGATCACGTCGCTCTACCCGGCCGTCACGGTCCTGCTGGCCGTCGCGTTCCTCCGCGAGCACATCCACCGCAGCCAGGCGATCGGCCTGGCCCTCTGCGCCTGTGCCGTCGCCTTCGTGGCCGCGGGCTGAGGAGGGTCCCCGGCGTGAGCCCGGAGACCAGCGACGTGCGGATCGAGCGCGGGTACGTGTACCGGGAGCGCCGTAGGGCACAGTCGGGGACATGAACTCCACCCCACGGAATCGGGGTCTTCCCCCGCTCCGCTCCTCCAGACCACGATTCCGCGGGGACCCCGCATGAGCACACCGGACGCCGTGGTCGTCGGCTCGGGTCCCAACGGGCTCGCCGCGGCCATCACCCTCGCCCAGCGGGGCCTCTCGGTCACCGTGCTCGAGGGGCACGACGAGATCGGCGGCGGGACCCGCACGGCCGAGCTGACCGTGCCGGGGGTGCTCCACGACCTGTGCTCGGCGATCCATCCGTTCGGCGTGAGCTCGCCGTACCTCTCCTCGCTGCCGCTGGCCGACCACGGCCTCGTCTGGCGGTGGCCGGAGGTCGACCTGGCGCACCCGCTCGACGACGGCACGGCGGGGGTGATGGTGCGCTCGATCGACGAGACCGCGGCCGGACTGGGGACGGACGGCGACCGCTGGCGCGGGGTCTTCGGCCCGCTCGCCGCGCACTTCGACACCCTCGCGCCCGAGGTGCTCGGCCCGATCCTGCACGTGCCGCGGCGTCCCGTGCTGCTCGGGAGGTTCGGCCTGCGGGCGACGCTGCCGGCCGACGTCCTCGCCCGCCGGTTCACCACCGACGCCGCCCGGGCGCTGTTCGCCGGGGCCGCCGCGCACATCTGCCGTCCGCTCGACCGGCCCGCGACCGCCGCCGTCGGCACCATGCTGATCGCCGCCGGGCACGCCTACGGGTGGCCGGTCGCCGAGGGCGGTTCCCGGGCGATCACCGACGCCATGGCGAGCCTGCTCCGGTCGCTCGGCGGCACCGTCGAGACCGGCGTGCGCGTCACGTCGCTCGACCAGCTGCCCGCGGCGCGCACGATGCTTTTCGACACCACGCCCACGGGCTTCGCCGAGATCGCCGGCGACCGGCTCCCCGCGCGGCAGCGGCGGTCGATGCAGCGCTGGAAGTACGGCTACTCGGCCTACAAGCTCGACCTGGCGGTGCGCGACGGCGTCCCCTGGACCGCCGAGGTGTGCCGCCGCGCGGGCACCGTCCACGTCGGCGGCACCTTCGAGGACATCGCCGCCGCGGAGGCCGAGGTCAACCGGGGTGTGATGCCCCGACGGCCGTTCGTGCTCGTCGGCCAGCAGTACCTCGCCGACCCGACCCGGTCAGCCGGCGACGTGCACCCGGTGTGGGCCTACGCGCACGTGCCCCACGGGTACGCCGGCGACGCCACCGCCGCCGTGCTCGACCAGATCGAGCGGTTCGCGCCCGGCTTCCGCGAACGGATCGTCGGCACCCACGTCACCGGTCCGGCCGCGTTCGAGGCCTACAACCCGAACTACGTGGGCGGCGACATCGCCGCGGGCTCGACCACGGTGCGCCAGCTCGTCGCCCGGCCGCGGCCGACCCTGGACCCCTACGCGACCGCGGTGCCGGGGGCGTACCTCTGCTCGTCGTCGACCCCGCCCGGTGCCGGGGTGCACGGCATGTGTGGCCACCGGGCCGCGCTGCGCGCGCTGCGTGACCTCTAGGACGCGGCGTCGACCCACCGGGTGAACGACCGCGGCTCACCGAGCCAGTCGGTCACCGGGTGCGACGCGTCGTACTGGTCGGTCATCTTCACGCCGATCCGGAGTCGGGTCGGCTGGTCGAGGCAGCCGCGGCCGGCACGGAACCTCAGGGTGTCGGCGGCCGGGTCGAGGCGCACGTGGTGGGAGCAGGTGAGCGGCTCCCCCGGCCGGCCGTCGGTGATCTTCCTGAGCTGGTAGTCGGTGCCGTCGTAGAGGCCGGTGGTCAGCCGGAACTCCGGCCCCGCGTGCGCCGGACGGGTGTCGAGCAGCATCGTCAGGCCGGCGGGTCCCTCCTCGGAGTCGTGCCGCAGGTCGACGAACCCCATCGTGACCACCACCCGGTGGGATCCGTGGTGGACGGTGACCCGGCGGATGTCGTTGAGGGAGGCGCCGCCCATGTCGGCGGGGTCGGGGAACGACGCGCGCTCCGCCGAGGCGGGCACGACGCCCACCGCCAGGGCGAGGACTGTCGTCGCGGCGAGGAGGATGGCCCGAGTTCTGGTCTGCATGCCTGTGAGACTCCTCGGACCGCGGATCGGTTGCAAACGGCCTGCGCCGACCCGGGGGCGACGCCCGGTCGCTCAGAAGGTCACGGGCAGGCTGAGCGGCCCGCGGACCATCGGCATCGCGCGCATCCGCGCGGCACCCGCACGGCGCAGCTCCGGCATCCGCTCGGCGAGCATCCGCAGGGCGACGGTTCCCTCGAGCTCGGCGATCGGCCGGCCCACGCAGCGGTGGATGCCGCTCGAGAAGGCGAGGTTGTCGTAGCCGTCGGTGCGGGCGAGGTCGTAGACGGCGGGGTCCCGGAAGACGGCCGGGTCCCGGTTGGCGCCGCCGATCAGCACGTTGACCCACTGCCCGCGACGGATCGCCTGGCCGGCGATCTCGGTGTCGTCGAAGGAGATCCGGCCGGTGCGCTGGACCGGCGCGTCGAAGCGCAGCGACTCCCGGACCGCGGCGCCCGCCAGCGCCGGGTCGGCCACCAGCGCGGACCACTGGTCGGGGTGGTCGAGCAACGCGTTGACGGCGTTGCCGAGCAGGTTGACGGTGGTCTCGAACCCGGCGATGAGCAGCATCCGGCACAGCGGCACCAGCTCGACAGGGCGCAGCTCCGCCTCGCCGTCGCCCTCCGCGGCGATCAGCGCGCTGATCAGGTCGTCGCCGGGCTCGGCTCGACGCAGCTCGATGACGTCCTCGAAGAGCCGCACCATCGCCTTGGCGGCCACCATCACGTCGCGCGCGTGCCTCGGCGACCGGAAGCCGGCGGCAGCGCTGCCGAGCGCCTCGCCGTACGTCGCCAGGACCGCGCCGTCCTCGTCCGGGATGCCCAGCAGACGGTTGATCACCGCCACCGGCAGCAGCTCGGCGAGCGCCGGCATCACGTCGAACGTGCCGGTCTGGGCGGCATCGTCGAGGAAACCCCCGACGGTCTTCTCGATGAGCACGGTGAAATCGGCCAGCCGTCTCGCGCTGAGCGCCGGCGCGACGAGCCGGCGCAGCCGGGTGTGCTCCGGAGGGTTGCGGGTGAGGAGCGACCGGTCGAAGGCCGGCTCGGGAGGCGCCGCTCCCTCCGGCTCGACCCCGAATCGCCGGTCGCGCAGGATCTCCTTGCAGATCGCGTGGTCGGCCGTGGCCAGATGACCCGACGGCGTGGCCACGAACGGTCCGGCCGCCCGGATGCGGTCGTAGATCGGGTACGGGTCGCGATCGCCCACCGCGCTCAGGCGGGCGAACTCGTTGCGCCGCACGTGCACGTCGAACGCACCCCGGGCGCGGCCGCCGTACAGCTGTGCAGTGAAACGGGCAGCGCGGCGCAACTGCTCTGACCGACCCGCCATTTCTGCCCGTCAGTCGAGGTAGTCGCGCAGCACCTGGGACCGCGACGGGTGCCGCAGCTTCGACATCGTCTTCGACTCGATCTGGCGGATCCGCTCGCGGGTCACGCCGTAGACCTTGCCGATCTCGTCGAGGGTCTTCGGCTGGCCGTCGGTCAGGCCGAAGCGCATGCTCACGACGCCCGCCTCACGCTCGGAGAGCGTGTCGAGGACCGCGTGCAGCTGCTCCTGGAGGAGCGTGAACGACACGGCGTCGGCCGGGACGATCGCCTCGGAGTCCTCGATCAGGTCACCGAACTCGGAGTCGCCGTCCTCGCCGAGCGGGGTGTGCAGCGAGATGGGCTCGCGGCCGTACTTCTGGACCTCGACGACCTTCTCGGGCGTCATGTCGAGCTCCTTGGCCAGCTCCTCCGGGGTGGGCTCGCGGCCCAGGTCCTGGAGCATCTGGCGCTGCACGCGGGCGAGCTTGTTGATGACCTCGACCATGTGCACGGGGATGCGGATGGTGCGTGCCTGGTCCGCCATGGCGCGGGTGATGGCCTGACGGATCCACCACGTGGCGTACGTCGAGAACTTGTAGCCCTTGGTGTAGTCGAACTTCTCGACCGCGCGGATCAGACCGAGGTTGCCCTCCTGGATCAGGTCCAGGAACAGCATCCCGCGGCCGGTGTAGCGCTTGGCGAGCGAGACGACGAGGCGCAGGTTGGCCTCGAGGAGGTGGTTCTTGGCGCGGCGGCCGTCCTCCGCGATCCACTCGAGCTCCTCGTGGATCTTCGGGGAGATCTTGCCGCCCTTGGCGAGCTTCTCCTCGGAGAAGAGGCCGGCCTCGATCCGCTTGGCGAGCTCGACCTCCATCTCCGCGTTGAGGAGCGGCACCTTGCCGATCTGCTTCAGGTAGTCCTTGACCGGGTCGGCGGTCGCGCCGGCGACCATGACCTGCTGCTCGGGCTCGTCGGTGTCGTCGGCAGCGGAGACCACGAAGGTGGCCTGCTTCTCGTCCTCGACGATCGTCGGGTCGGTCTTGACGTCCTTCTCGAACTGCTCATCGGGGAGGTCGGGCAGGACCTTCTTGCCGTCGGGGCCCATCACGGCCGGCGACTGGTCGGACTCGGTGGTCTCGGCGTTGTCGGCGCCGTCGTTGGAGGCGCGGCTCGCGGTCGCCTTGCGGCCCGCGGGCTTCGTCGCCGGGGCGGCAGCCTTCTTCGCCGGAGCCGGAGCGTCAGCGGCGGCCGTCTTGGCGGGCGCTGCTGCCTTCTTCGCGGCGGTCTTGGCCGAGGTCGTCTTGCGCGCCGAGGTGGCGGCGACCGCACGCGCGGTGGTCGCGGTGACGTGCACCGAGATGCCGAGGGAGCTCAGGTGGCCGAGCAGCGCCTTGAGGTGGCGCGGCTCGATGGCCGCGTCCTCACTGGCCTGGCGGACCTCCTCCGGAGTGAGGCTGCCTGTGGGGGCGCCTCGCTCGATGAGGGCCACGACGGCCGGGTGCGACAGCACCTCGGCGGGGAGCAACTTGCGCGCGTTCGAGGACACGAACACCTCTCGTCAAACTGGCGGAGAACCTACATAGGGCGCGGCGAGGCCCGGTTACGTCAAGAGCCGCAGGTCTCATTCTGCCATGCGCACCCTGAGCTCCGCTCCATCACCCCGAGATCTGGGCTGCCTTCGCCTCGGCCTTCTTCTGCTTCTTGAAGTCGCGGACCTTCTGGAGCGACGCGGCGTCGACCACGTCGGCCACCGAGCGGTAGGCGTCCTCCGCGTAGGCGCCCACGGCCGTCTCCCACCCGTCGGGTCGTACGCCGAGCTGCTTGGCGACCAGCGCCACGAAGATCTGGGCCTTCTGCTTGCCGAAGCCGGGCAGCGCCTGCATCCGCTTGAGGAAGTCGCGACCGTCCGTCGCCTCGGTCCAGATCCGCTCGGCGTGGCCGTCGTAGTCGTCGGCGACGATCCGGGCCAGCTCCTGCAGCCGGGCCGCCATCGACCCCGGGAAGCGGTGGATCGCCGGCGGCGTCGAGCAGAGCGCCGTGAACTCCTCCGGGTCGGCAGCCGCGATCGCGGCCGGTTCGAGGGTGCCGAACCGGTCGAGCACCTTCGCGGGGCCGCGGAAGGCGTGCTCCATCGGGTACTGCTGGTCCAGCATCATTCCAACAAGAACAGCAAACGGGTCGGTGCTCAGGAGCTCGTCGGCGTAGCGGTCGCCGGTGATGTGTAAGGCCATGACGCTCAGCATGCCGGATGGCGACCGGCGGCTAGACGCCAGCGGCGGTCACGATCGCGTCGGCGTTTCGGTGGCAGTCAGTTGCTGACCGGAACCCCGCTACGAGGTCGAGGTCTCACCCACCATGGTGATCGGTAGTCCGTAGTGGTGAAGCCGGTGAGCGAGATCCTGGTGGAGTCGCTCGGCCACAGGGTGCCGGGCGAGCGCGAGCACGATCTCGTCGACCGGCTCCCCGAACAGGATCTCCTCGATCGCGTCCATCGGGTTGTTCCTCACCGAGACCGAGGCGATGACGTGCCCGCCGGCCGCCGCCTCCAACGCGGGGAGGGCACGCAGCAGGTCACGCTCCGCCTCGTCGGCCTTGTCATGGCGCTCCGGATGGAGCAGATGCACCTCCCCACGCGCGGGGTTCGGAACGACCAGACGGAACCGGGCCGGGCTCCGCAGGGCGCGCTCGCGCACGGCCGTCACCAGCGCGGGTGTGAACGCGGTTCCGTGGGACACCACCAGGACGCGTGCTGGACGAGAGCTCTCCGTCATGGACCGACGGTGCCGCGATGAACCTGCTCACGACCTGAACGCGGCACGAGCAGCGTGAATCGCGTTCCGTCCTCGTCCTGGGTCAGCAGCAACCGACCGCTCTGGGACTGCGCGAGGGTCCTCGCCAGGGCGAGGCCCATCCGGCCTCCGGAGTCGGCTGGCGGCCACGGCACCGGGCCCCCGCCGCGATCACCCACATCGATCGCCACCACCCCGGAGGCTTCGCGTCCCGTGACGGTGACCGCACCCTCACCGTGCCGGTAGGCGTTGTCGAGCAGGACCTGGAGCACCTGCCGCACTGCGGCTTCCGACGCGCCCGCCGTCAGGCCGGCCTCGACTCGCAACCGAAGGGGTCGATCGTCGAGCGCGAAGGTGCCGTGCCAGGCGTCCACGATGTCGGCGAGCACCGGCTCCACCGCGAAGCCGCTGCCGTGCGGTGTCGGCTCGCGAGTCACCGCCAGTACGTCGTCGACCACCTGGGACAGGTGGTCCGCGGTTGCCAACGCTTCGCTCACCATGCCGGCCTCCAGCTCCAGGCGCAGCCGGGTCAGCGGCGTGCGGAGCTGGTGCGAGGCGCGCGCCGAGAAGGAACGCTCCCGGTCGACAAATGCGGACAGCCGCGCCGCGGTCGTCGTCAACGCGTCGGCCGTCTCATCGATCTCGGGTACGCCCGAGCGCGGTGCTCGTGCGCCGAGGTCGCCGGCGCCCATCCTCGTGGCGGCATGCGCAAGCTCGCGCATCGGCTGGGTGAGGCGTCGCGACTGCCAGTAGGCGAAGACGCCCGCGCCTGCGAGCGCCAGCAGTCCCAACGCGGTCAGGCCGAGGAACTGGCGTGCGAGCGTGGCGTGCAGGTCCGACAGGGGCGATGCCGCGACGACGACACCAATGACCTCCTCGTCGACGCTGACCGGCACCGCTTCGGCCAGCGCGACGCCGTGGTCTGCGTCCTCCACCCTCCCGGTACGCGCCGCGAGTCGCGCTGCCTCGAGCTCACCAGCGCCGGGACCGGTGACCAGGTGCCCAGAGGTGTCGTACAGGGACACCTCGATCGGCGACGGTGCTTCCGGGAGCTCGACCGGATCACCAGTCCGGTACGTCGGCGACACTGCGGTCGCAGCGGTCAGCGCCGACCTCTCCAGCTCGCCGCGCTCCTCACTGACCGCGTTGCGATGGATGGCGACAGCCAAGGGCACACCCAGCAGCAGGACCGCCAACAGCACGGCCGACAGGGCTACCACGAGAATCCGGCGTCGCACCCGGTCACCCTCTCACCGGCCGCGTGCTCATGATCGACTTCTCACCTGTCGCTAACCTTCCACTGGCCATCCGCTGGGAAGCCGGTTCGTAGCGTCGAATGCATGACGACTCCTCGGTCCGCACTCATCGCGACAGCCGTGACCATCGCGAGCGTGATGGCCTTGTCCGCGGCTGCACTGGCGGGGTGCAGCTCCTCGAGCGGACCGTCGCCGACGGCAGCCGGCTCCCCCACGTCGAGTGCGTCGACCACGCGGTCCGGAAAGCCCAGCGAGCCGGCCAGCACCCAGCCCTCCGCGCCCGACTCGGCACACCCGACCGAGTTCAACCCGCCCGGAGACATCCCTGACGACGCCGTGTTCGTCGACCACGTGGCACGGGGTTCAACGGTCCACTTCACGGTTCCCGAAGGCTGGGCGCGCAAGTCCACCAACGGCGTCACCACCTACACCGACAAGTACAACAGCATAAGCATCGAGGTCCGCCCGGCCAAGCGACCGCCGACCGTAGCGAGCGCTCGCCGCGTCGACGTACCGGAGATCCGGCACAGCGTCGTGAACTTCCAGGCGGGGCCCATCACCGAAGTGACTCGCAAGCACGGTACGGCGGTGCACCTCGCCTACCTCATGGACTCCGCGCCGAACTCGGTGACCGGCAAGGTCGTGCGCGACGCTGTCGAGCGGTTCGAGTTCTGGCGCGCGGGCGAAGAGGCGATCCTCACCCTCGCCGGTCCTCAGGGTGCCGACAACGTCGACCCGTGGCAGATCGTCAGCGACTCCCTCCAGTGGCGATGACCGACACCCGGCTGCGCGCCGACCGGGTCTACCGCTTCTACCGCGTCGGAGACGAGGAGACGCTCGCCGTCCAGGGCGTCACGCTCGAGCTGGTTGCCGGCGAGGTCGTGGCTCTGTGCGGACCCTCGGGTTCGGGGAAGTCGACGCTGCTGGCGTGCCTGGCCGGCATCGACGAGCCCTCCGGAGGCACCGTGTGGATCGCCGGCGAGCGGATCAGCGGCCGCACCGAGGCAGAGCGCGCCCGCGTCCGCGCCCGCCGTGTCGGGGCGATGTCCCAGTCCGGCAACCTCTTCGGCCACCTGACCGTCCTCGGCAATCTCCGCCTCGCCCAGTCCCTGGCACAGGGTCGTGGGGTAGCCAGGGAGCGACGCCCTGTCATGGCACCCGCAGTGACGGACGTCCTCAGGGGTTTGCACGACCCGGACATGCCGGACGCGATGGAGCTGCTCGCCGAGCTCGGCATCAGCACGCGTGCTCATGCGTGGCCAGACCAGCTGTCGGGCGGAGAACTGGTGAGGGCGTCGCTGGCCGTGGCACTCGCCAACGGTCCGGTCGTCCTCCTGGCCGATGAGCCGACCGGCGAGCTGGACGAGACGAGCGAGGCGCGACTGTTGTCGCTCCTGCGGCAGCGGGCCGAGAACGGTGCCGCGGTCCTGGTCGCGAGCCACAGCCAGGCTGTCACCCGGGCCGCCGACCGCACCCTGTACCTCGAGGACGGGCAGCTGACGTGACCGACATCCTCGTCCACTGCGACCACGTCGGCCGCACCTACGGTCGCGGCGAGCGGGCGGTGGTCGCCCTGCACGACGTCACCTGCACCGTCGGAGCCACTGACCGGATCGCCCTGACCGGCCCGTCCGGGTCGGGGAAGTCGACGCTTCTGCAACTGGTGGCCGGCCTCGACCACAGCACTTCCGGCACGGTGACCTGGCCCGCCTGGGGCGGGTCCCCGTTCGGGCATCCCGCGCGAGCAGGTCTGGTGTTCCAGGAAGCGAGCCTGATCCCGTCCCTGTCGGCGGCGGAGAACGCGGCCTTCCCGCTCCTCGTCCAGGGCGTCGCCCCGGACGAGGCGCACGAGCGGGCCATCGACGCCCTGGACCTGCTCGGGGTCGGCGCGGTCGCCGGTCACGAACCGGACGAGCTGTCCGGCGGCCAGGCCCAACGCGTCGCGATCGCACGCGCCCTCGCCACCCGGCCGGCGCTGCTGCTGGCCGATGAGCCCACCGGCAAGCTCGACAGCGCCACCGGCGCCCACGTCGTCGACCTGCTGCTCCACGCATGCGCAGAGGTCCGCGCCGGACTGGTCGTCGCCACCCACGACCACGCGGTGGCCCGCCGGATGGACACCACGTGGTCCATCAACGACGGCGAGCTGGTGACGCCGTGACCTGGTGGTGGCTGACCGGGCTCGCCCGGAAACGACCCATCCGGTTGCTGGCGACCGCGGCGGGCGTTGCCATCGCCGTGTCGCTGCTGGCGGGGCTCGGCGGGTTCGTCGTCAGCTCCGAGCGAACCATGACCGATCGGGTCTCGGCCGGCGTGGCCGTCGACTGGCAAGTGGCCGTGACGCCACGGCACGACCCCGCGCAGGTCGTCGTCGCACTGCGTGCCGATCCGCACACGACCGCCGCGGTTCGGGTCGGCTTGGCGGATGCTCCGGGACTGCACGCACGCTCGGGCGGAACCGTCCAGGACACCGGCGCCGCCCGGGTGCTCGGCCTGCCCCCGAACTACCAGACCACCTTCCCGCAGGCGGTCCGAGTCCTCGTCGGAGACACCAGTGGTCCCGTGGTCGCCCAACAGACCGCGGCGAATCTGCACGTCACCCCCGGCGACACCGTCACCGTCAAGCGAGCCGGAAGGCCGCCGTACCAGGTCCGGATCACCGGCGTCGTCGAGCTCCCCCAGGCCGACTCACTCTTCCAGCGGATCGGGGCACCACCTCAGTCGCAGCCGGTCGCGCCCCCCGACAACGTCGTGTTGCTGCCCGCGGCCCGCTTCGACGCCGCGTATGCCGGCATCCCGGTCTCCACCCAGATCCACGTCGCACGGGACCACGCCACGCTCCCGCACTCCCCCGATGCCGCCTTCACCGAGGAGACCGGCGCCGCGAACAATCTCGAGGTGAGCACCTCGGGCGCGGCCGTCGTCGGCAACAATCTCGGGGCCGCCCTCGACGCCGCCAGGGAGGACGCTGGGTATGCCCGCATCCTGTTCCTGTTTCTCGCCGTGCCGGGCGCGGTCCTGGCGGCTGGCCTGACCGGGGCGGTCGCGCAGGCCGGGGCCGAGCGACGACGCGCCGAGCAGGCGCTGCTGCGGACCCGCGGGGCGGCCCCCAGCCAGCTCGTCCTGCTCGCGCTGCTGGAGGCCGGTCTCATCGGGTCCGTCGGCGTCCTCGTGGGGCTGACGGTCGCATGGGTCACGGGCGCGACCCCGGTGCTGAGCTGGGACCTGGTCGCGGCGGCGGTGGGCATGGGCGTCGCCGCCGTGGTGGTGGCCGTGCCGGCGGTCCGCGACGTCCGCGCGCTGGCGGCCGACCAGGCGGCCCGCAGCCGCAGCCGTAGTCGGCCCGGGTGGATGCGCTACGGGCTCGACCTCCTGCTGATCGCCGCCGGGCTGGTCATCGTCCGGTTGTCCGGCCAGAACAAGTACACGCTCGTGCTCGCACCCGAGGGAGTCCCGACGGTGTCGGTCAGCTACTGGGCGTTCCTGGGCCCCACGCTGGCGTGGGCTGGTTGTGGCCTGCTGTGCTGGCGAGTGGCCGACGGCATCCTCACCCGCGGACGACGCCTGGTCACGGCTGCCGCACGTCCCTCCCTGGGTGCGCTCGCGCCCGCCGGCGCCTCCATGCTGCGCAGACGTCGTCGGGTCATCGCGCGCTCGACCGTGCTCCTTGCCCTCGCCATCGCCTACGCGTGCTCGACCGCCACCTTCAACGCGACCTACCGTCAACAGGCGGAGGTCGACGCGCAACTCACCAACGGCGCCGATGTCACGGTGACCGAGCCCGTTGGCGCCAGCGTGCCGCCGGTCTACGCAGACCGGCTCGCCCAGGTTCCTGGCGTCCGGGCGGTCGAACCGATGCTGCACCGGTTCGCCTACGTCGGCAACGACCTCCAGGACCTGTACGGCATCGACTCGTCCGGGCTCACCCGAGCGACGCACCTCCAGGATTCCTACTTCCAGCAGACGACTGCAGCCCAGGCACTCGCCGCAATGCGGGCACGGCCGGACGGGATCCTGGTCAGCGCCGAGACCGTGAACGACTTCCAGCTCAGCGGCGGTGACCTGGTCCGTCTGCGGATCCAGGACGCACGGACCCACCGGTACGTGGCGGTGCCGTTCCACTACGTCGGGATCGTCAACGAGTTCCCAACCGCTCCGAAGGACAGCTTCATCGTCGCCAGCGCCGACTACGTCGCGGCGCAGACGCACAGCGAAGCGGTCGGCACGTTCCTGATCGACACCGGTGGTCACGACATCGCCGGGGTCGCCGACCGGGTCTCGGCAGTTGTCGGCACGAACGGTCACGTCGGCACCCTCCTCGAAGCCCGCGGCCTGGTGGGCTCGAGCCTGACCTCGGTCGACCTGTCCCGACTCACGCGCCTCGAGCTCGTCTTCGCGCTGCTGCTCGCGATGGCTGCCGGCGGTCTCGTCCTCGGACTCGGGCTCGCCGAGCGGCAGCGCGGGATCGCCTTGGTCACCTCGCTGGGTGCGAGCGTGCGTCAGACCCGGCGCCTCGCGGCCACGGAACCGGTCTATGTGCTCGTCGTCGGTACGGTGACCGGACTTGCGGCCGGCTGGGCACTGGCGTACCTGACCGTCAAAGTCCTCACCGGTGTCTTCGACCCGCCTCCGACCTCGCCGGCGGTGCCGTGGACGTACCTCGCCGCCGTGGTCGCCGGAGCGGCCGCCTCGGTGCTCGCCGTCACCGTCCTGGTCACGCGACGAGCTCGTGCCCGCGCTCGAGAACTGCTCCGCGCCACCTAGGCTCACCGCATGGCAACGGTGCTCGTCATCGAGGACGAGACTCGGATCGGCGACATGCTCGCTTCCGCCCTCTCCGCGAACGGACACGACGTCGACTGGCGGCGGACCGGCACGGAAGGGCTCCGCGCCGCCCGCGCCGGCACGATCGACCTGGTGCTCCTCGATCTCGGGCTTCCCGACGTCGACGGCGTGGAGGTGTGCCGTTCCCTCAAACGTGCTCAGCCCCAGTGCGTCGTCGTCATGCTCACCGCCCGCCGGGACGAGATGGACGTCGTCGAGGGCTTGGAGGCCGGTGCCGACGACTACCTGACGAAGCCGTTCCGGATGACCGAGCTCCTCGCCCGGGTGCGAGCTCACCTACGCCGGGCCGCGGTCGCGGAGTTCGTACCCGGCGTGTTCACCAGTGGTGACCTCACCGTCGACCCCCGGGCACGACGATGCCTGATCCGTGACCGCGAGGTGAGCCTGCGTCCGAAGGAGTTCGACCTCATCGCACGCCTCGCCGCAGACGCTGGACGAGCCGTGAGCCGCGAGGCACTGATGGACGACGTCTGGGATCGCAACTGGTTCGGCTCTACCAAGACCCTGGACGTGCACATCGCATCCCTGCGCCACCGGTTGGATGCGGTCGCGGCGTCGTTCGATCCCCCCGCGACCATCCCGGAGATCAGCACCTTGCGAGGGCACGGGTATCGACTCGATGACCCACCGCGTCCCCACGGGCCCGACGGCCGCCCCACATAGCCGACGACGCCTGGGCACGGCGTTTCGGTACGGGAGCAACCGCAGGTTCGTGTTCGTCGTGCCCGACGCGGGCGCGACGTAGCTGGGCCGGCTCGTCCGCCGTCGCCCGAGGAACGACCGGACCGGTCTCAGGTCGCCGCCGAGCCGGCGTCGGGCGAAGGACCGGTGGCGTGAGCAGGAAGCACGACCGCCACCCGGAGTCCACCGATCGGCGAGTCCTCCAGGCAGACGTCCCCGCCACGTGCCCTGACGGTCGCTCGGACGATCGCGAGCCCGAGCCCGGCACCTCCGGAGACCCGGGCCCGTGACTCGTCGAGGCGAGTGAACCGATCGAAGGCGCGTTCCCGATCGCCGGGCGCGATGCCCGGCCCGTCGTCGTCCACGTACACGGTGACCTGGTCGCCGTGACGGTCCACGGCGACTCGGACGTTGGCGGCGTGGCGGGCGGCGTTGGCGAACAGGTTGTCGAGCACCCGGACGAGCTCCTCGGGTCGGATGTCGACGTTCGGATCGGGTCCTGGGCGGACCTCGATCCGGACCGTCGACGACCACGTCGATGCGGCCCGAGCGACCTCTCTTCGTACGTTTGCGGAGCCGACGCCGTCCGGAGCGTCGCCGCCGCCCGCAGCCAACCTGGCGATCGTCAGGAGATCGTCGACCAACGCTGTCATCCGCGTCACCTCGAGGTCGAGATCGTCGAGGCCTTCGCTGCCGTCGCCGACCCGTCGCGCGACGTCGATCTGCATCCGCATCGACGCGAGCGGGCTGCGCAGCTCGTGAGCGGCGTCGGCGACGAACCCGAGCTCGCGCCCGTGAGCGCGGTCGAGGCGATCGAGCATCGAGTTCAACGTCACGGCGAGCGCGTGGATCTCGTCGTCCGACGCGGGGACCGGCAACCGATCATCGCGTCCGGAGCCTGAGATGCCCTCCGCGGCCGCACGAAGCGATTCCACGGGCCGCAGGGCGGCACCGATGACGCGCCACGCGATCAGCGCGAGAAGTACCAGGATCACCGGGTCGCCGAGCAGCAGGACGAGACGAAGCACGCGGCTGCTCTGGGTCAGGTCGTCGACCGGTTCGGCCACCACGACCGCCATCGACCCGCGGCGGGTCGCGACGCTGGTGGCGCGGACACGAAGGCGCGAGTCGAGGCCGAGCCGGGTGCCCGAGACGGTGACGGGGCCGCGCTCGGCGCGCACGAGCTCGGTCGCGTCGAGGAGCGAGGTGAGCTGGTCCGCGTTGGCAGAAGCGCTCACGACCCGACGGCGATCGTCGACGACCTGGATGATCTCGACCCCGCTCACGGGCAGCGTCTGGGGTAGCCGGTCAGCACGGAGCAGGTCGACCACCTCGTTGGTCGTGGCTTGTGCGGCCCGGTCGACACGACGCAGATTCTCGATGGAGAGGGCGGCGTACAGGCCGATGCTGCCGATCACCAGCGCGACCGCCAGCCCGAGCAGCCCGACGCTCATCAAGCGCGCCCGCAGCGACCACCTGCCCCAGATGCGGGTCATCCGCCGAAGGCCGCCGTGCTGCCGAGGCGGTAGCCGGCGCCGCGCACCGTCTCGACGAGGTCGGGCCCGAGCTTGCGCCGCAGGTACCCGACGTACACCTCGACGGTGTTGCTGTCGCGGTCCCCCAGGTCCCACACGTGGTCGAGGAGCTCGATCTTGGTGACCACGCGGTCGGGATGACGGAGAAGGTACTCGAGGAGTGCGTACTCGCGCGGGGTCAGCGCGACCGGCTCGGCCCCCATGGTCACCTCGTGGGTTGCCGGGTCCAGCTGGACGTCACCCCAGGACAGGATGGGCGGCCGCGATTCGCGAGGGCGGCGCAGGACCGCGCGCAATCGCGCCAGGAGGAGGACGTAGGACACCGGCTTGACCAGGTAGTCGTCGGCGCCGAGGTCGAGGCCGTCGGCCTGATCGTGCACGCCGTCCTTCGCGGAGAGGATCAGCACCGGGACATGGTTCTCCTCGGCGCGCAGCGTGCGGACCACGTCGTACCCGGACATTTGGGGCAGCATCACGTCGAGCAGGAGCGCGTCGTAGCTCCCGTCCCGAGCCGCCGCGAGTCCTGCTGGACCCGTCACAGCGATGTCGACGACGAACCCGTCGGCGGCCAGGCCTCGTCGCAGGGCGCGCGCCAGCCGTATCTCGTCCTCGACCACCAGCAGCCGCACGACGCCATCCTGACAGGCAGGCGCACCTGCACCCACAGGTTCTTACCGGGATCACAGCGAGGGATAACGATGATGTCCCCATGAGTCTGCTGAACCGCCGCCCAGGATTGCGCTGGCTCGTCCCGCTCCTAGCAGTCATCGTGGTCACCACGGCCGGATCGGTGATCGCGGCCGTCACCGCGAGCGCCCGGGACTCGCTGCCACCCCGGAGCGCTGCGCAGCTGCTCGTCGACGTCCAGAAGGCGCGGCTCGACGACGGCCTGTCCGGCACGATCGTGCAGTCCGCGAGCCTGGGCCTGCCGTCGCTACCCGGGCCCGAGGGCGACCAGAGCTCCAGCTTCAGCTCGCTGGTGTCCGGGTCGCACACCTTGCGGGTCTGGTACGCCGGACCGAGTCGGGTCCGAGTCGCCCTGCTCGGGCAGCTCGGCGAGTCCGACCTCGTCCGCAACGGGTCGGATGTGTGGATCTGGTCCAGCCACAACAACACCGCACACCACCTCACTATCCCCGCTGGCAGCGACCGAGCCGACCCCTCGGGCATGTCGGCCGAGCAGGCGATGACGCCGCAGCAGGCGGCCGACGCCGCGTTGAAGGCGATCACCCCGACAACCCGTGTCACCACCGACCCGACGGCCGAGGTCGCGGGGCGCTCCGCGTACCAGCTCGTGCTCGAACCCCAGGACCCGGGCACACTGATCGGCCACGTCACGATCGCGATCGACGGCGAGACGCACATCCCGACCCGAGTGCAGGTCTTCGGCCGTGGCACGACCGCTCCTGCCTTCGAGACCGGCTTCACGTCGTTCAACGCGTCGACGCCGCCCTCGTCGGTGTTCGACTTCAACCCTCCCCCGGGCGCCACGGTGACCGAGGGGCTGGGCGGCACCGGTGGGCCCGCCGACGGCCACACCCTGGCAGAGACGGCAGGCGCGACCGGCGGAACGCCTCAGGTGATCGGCAAGGGATGGACCACCATCGTCAAGGCGGACCTGCCCGCGAACACGTCGAACGGCGACAACTCCGGACCGTTCGGCAACCTGACCACCATCACGAAGTCCCTGCCGACCGTCTCGGGTTCGTGGGGCTCCGGGCACCTGCTCCGCGGCACGCTCTTCTCGGTGCTCGTCACCGACAGGGGGCAGGTCGTGGCAGGCGCGGTCGCGCCTGAGCAGCTCTACTCCGCACTGGAGGCGCCGTGACAGCAAGCGACGCCGTCCGCACCTCGGGTCTCACCAAGCGATTCGGCTCGCAGACCGTGGTCGACGCGATAGACCTGGCCGTGCCACGAGGATCGGTGTACGGATTCCTTGGTCCCAACGGATCCGGCAAGACGACCACGATCCGGATGCTGCTCGGCCTGGTCACGCCCACTCTCGGGAGCATCGAGCTCCTCGGTTGGCCGGTTCCTGGCCGGGAGGTCGACGCATTGCCCCGGGTGGGAGCACTCGTGGAAGGACCGGCGTTCCACCCCTATCTGTCCGGTCGGGAGAACCTGCATCGCCTCGACGCGGCCGACCGGACTTCCGACCCGGCGACCGCCGCACGTCGCATCGACGAGGCACTCGACCGGGTCGGGCTCCTGCCCGCTGCGCGGAAGCGATACCGCGCCTACTCCCTCGGGATGCGACAACGACTCGCGATCGCCGTCGCGCTCCTGACGCCGAAGGACCTGATGGTCCTCGACGAACCGACCAACGGGCTCGACCCGCAAGGCACCCGTGAGGTCCGGTCACTGATCGCGTCCCTCGCGACCGACGGCACCACCGTGCTGGTCTCCAGTCACCTGTTGTCGGAGGTCGAACAGGTCTGCACCCACATCGGCGTGATGCACGCAGGGCGGCTCATCACCCAGGGCACGGCTGCGGAGATCCGTCGGCACCAGGAGACCGAGGCGCGGATCGAGACCGACCAGCCCGACCACACGGCCCGCCTCATGCGCGAGCTCGGGCTACGCGACGTACGCACGACGCCGCACGGGGCCGCCGGGCGGCTCGGCGACGTGCCGCCGGAGAAGGTCGTCGCCGCGTGCGTCCACGCCGGGCTCTCGGTCACGCGTTTCATCGTCGATGCGCCGACGCTCGAGGACGTGTTCGTGGCCCTGACCGGTGAGGGATTCGATGTCAGCGGCTGAGCTCTCCGCCACGGCCGCCGTACCCGCGCGGCGGCCGTCGCCGCGCTTCCTCGCCTCGGAGCTGCGGCTGGTGCTGCGGCGCCGCAGGAATCTGGCCGGACTCGCCGTGCTCGCGGCGGTGCCGATCTTCATCGCGATCGCTGTGAAGTCCAGTGCTTCCCAGCCGGGCGCCGACGCACCCGACTTCTTCAGGTCCATCACCGAGAACGGCCTGTTCGTCTCCTTGGCGGCCCTGACCGTCGAGCTGGGGATCTTTCTCCCCCTGGCGGTCGCGGCGATCGCCGGCGATGCCGTCGCCGGTGAAGCGAACCTCGGCACCCTGCGCTACCTGCTCGTCGTACCCGTCTCCCGGCTCCGCCTGCTGGCGGTCAAGTACACCGCCATCGTCCTCTTCGCCTTCGTCGCCACCTTCCTGGTCGCGGTGGTCGGCATGGTGATCGGCCTCGCCCTCTTCGGCGGAGGGAACCTGACGACCCTGTCGGGAACCCAGATCTCCTTCACCGAGGGCCTGGGCCGCGTAGCACTC
Source organism: Nocardioides sp. (assembly GCA_025965275.1). Lineage (GTDB taxonomy): Bacteria > Actinomycetota > Actinomycetes > Propionibacteriales > Nocardioidaceae > Nocardioides. Next base: position 8,900 of record JAOPXG010000265.1, on the reverse strand, counting down.
GCATCCGCCTACCTCGGGTGTGCGCTCGCGTCCCTGGGTGCGGTCGGGCTGTTCATCTCGACGCTGACCGAACAGCCGATCGCCGCGACCATCGCCACCGTGATCTTCTCGGCGGCAAGCCTGATCCTCGACTCGATCCCCCAGGTCGACTGGTTGCACCCGTACCTGCTCACCCACCACTGGACGGCCTTCGGCGACCTCCTCCGCACCCCCATCGCCTGGAGCGGTGTGGTGCAGGGCCTGTACGTGGCGGCTGCATACGCGCTCGTCTTCTTCCTCGCGGCCTGGGCGCGCTTCGCGGGCAAGGACGTGACCAACTAGGCGGGAGTCTCGACACGATGACGCGTCCGCCCTGGACCACGACGTCGGAACTCCCTCCTCAGCGGTCGAGCGTGAATCCGGGTTCGACAGGAAGAACGAGTCGCAGGGTTGCGCCGCCGTCGGCTGCGACGAGGTCAAGCCGCCCTCCGTTGCGTTCGGCCAGGTCTCTGGCGATGGCGAGACCCAGCCCGCTGCCGCCGTGGCGTGACCGTGCCTGCTCCGCGCGGTAGAAGCGGTCGAAGATGCGGTCCCGGGATTCCGGTGGCACACCTGGTCCATCGTCGGCGACCAGCAGCTTTGCCCACGCCCTGCCCACGATCACGCTCTCGCCGTCGGCTCGGGGATCGATCGTGTCAGCGGTGTCGACCGTGATCACCACCCTGGAGCGTGCGTGCGCGACGGCGTTGTCAAGCACGTTGCGGACCACTCGGCGGACATCGTCGGCATTCGCGTACGCCGGCGCCGCCGACACCGCCGATGTGTCGACCTCGACCCGTGCGCTCGCCCGGGCGCGTGCGGCCTCCTCGAGGACGAGGCTGTCGAGGTCCAGCAGCGCGAGAAGCGGGGAGCCGTTCGCATCCATCGACGCGACCACCAGCAGATCGCTGACGAGCTGCTCCATGTCCGTCGTCGCCCCGAGCACGTCGCTTCGGAGCCGGTCTCGATCGACCTCGCCGGGTCGCCCCAGGGCAACCTCGAGGGCGACCCGCTGGGCAGCCAGCGGACTCTGCAAGTCGTGCGAGACGTCGGCGACGAAGTCCCGTTGCCGCCGAGCGGCGATGTCGAGACGTTCCAGCATCGCGTTCATGGTCGCGGCCAGCCGGCCGACCTCGTCGTCGACGCCGTCGCCGGCGACCCGCGTGTCCAGGTTCTCCTCCGAGATCCGATCCACCTCGGCCCGGATGCGATCCAGCCGGCCGATGGCACGGCCCAGCAGGAGCCAGATGACGACACCGAGGAGGATGACCGCGACAGGGACCCCGGCCCACAGCGACCGCCGCAAGGCTGCGGACGTCTCGGAGACCGCCTCGAGGCTGTCTCCCACGTAGACGGTCACGATCCCCTCCGGGCTGGGCCCGGAGGCGTACCAGAACCGGTACGTCTCGATCTCGTTGTCATCAGGCGCCCGGAACGTAGAGGTCTCGAGATGGGCACCCGGACGAGGGTCGGCGATGGCGGCTCGTCCCTCGATGTTGGGCGAAGCCGCGACCACGCGGCCGTCCGCGCCGATGACCTGCGCCACGCCGTTGCCGTCGACATTCTGCAGGCTGGCGGGGAGATTCCCGGCCGATGCAAGCGCCAGGAGATCGTTGACCCGGGACCGGGACAGCTGGTCGGACGCGGCGGTCAACCGACTCTCCAAGGTCGCGATCAACAGGAAGGACCCCAGGGTCAGCAGGGCCGCGAACGCGAGGGTGCCGAACAGTGTCGCTCGTGCTCGAAGGCTCAGTCGCCGTCTCATGGGCTGGGCTCCTCCGGCCCGGGCCGTACCGTCGTCGCCCCTCGCGTCGCCTGGTCGTCGACCACTCGGTAGCCGACCATCCGCACCGTCTGGATCGAGTTCCGGCCGAACGGCTCGTCGATGCGTTGGCGCAGCTGTCGCACGTACACCTCGACGATGTTCGGGTGCCCGTCGTAGGCGAAGTCCCAGACGTGCTCCAGGATCGTCGCCTTCGCCTGGACCTGGTCCGGGTGGCGCATCAGGAACTCGAGCAGGGAGAACTGCCGCGGGGTCAGCTCGAGGGGCGTCTCACCGCGCCACACCCGATGGATCGCTGGATCCAGACGCAGGTCACCGACCTCGAGCACGGTTGGCCGTTCGCGGCTGCCGCGCCGTACCAGCGCCCGCAGGCGGGCAGCGAGCACCATGAACGAGAACGGCTTCGCCAAGAAGTCGTCGGCACCGGCGTCGAGCGCCCGCGCTTCCTGCTCCGGCCCGCTCCTGGCGGTCAGCATCAGGATCGGCGTCCAGTCCCCGGAGTCGCGACGCCGTGCGCACAGGGTGTCGCCCGGCACGCCGGGCAGCATCACGTCGACCACCATCGCGTCATAGGCGTTCTCGGCGGCGAACCACTCGCCATCGGTGCCGGTCAACGCGACATCGACGGCGTACCCCTCGCCCTCCAAGCCGCGACGCAACGCGGCAGCGAGCTGCTTGTCATCCTCGACCACCAGGATCCGCACCCGAGCACGATCGCACCATCGTGCTGAACGTGCGCTGAAGAGCCGCTGACCGACACCCTGCGAGGCCCACCCCGTACTCGCCGAGCACAGACGATTCAGGGTGGCTTCAGCAGGCACCTCGCAGGGTGGACCCATCCCGGTGAAGGCCCGGGAGGAACACGAGGAAGGACAGTCATGCGCAAGCGAGTAGTCATCGCCGCTGCCGGAGCAGGGGCGGCCCTGGCCGTGACCGCTGGCGGCGTCGCCGTCGCGACGAGCGGGGACGACGGAGCGGCCAGCCACCAGTACACCCAGGAGCAGGCCGACGCTGCGACGAAGGCCGCCCTCGAGGCGACCGGCGGAGGGTCCGCGAACAGCGTCGAGACCGACAACGAGAACGGCGCGACCTACGAGGTCGAGGTCACCAAGCCTGACGGGGCCATCGTCGACGTCCGCCTCGACGAGAGCTACCAGGTCGTCGTCATCGAGGGTGACGGCGAATCCGGCGGCGACTGAACCCACCCACGGACAGCAGGGCGCGGAGATCCCTCCGCGCCCTGCTGCTTGCGCCGTTCTCTACGCCGACGCGCAGGCATGGGGGTGGCAGCGCGCGGGCGAAGTCGCCCCGACACGGCCGGCAACAGCACCCCCAGCCAGGCCGTCACGACCAGCCAGGCCGCCAGCACATCGGTCGTCCAGTGGTAGCCGAGGTAGATCCGACTCGCACCCACCGCCAGGGACACCAGCAGCGCGCCTCCGACCGTCACGACCCTGCCAGTACGCGTGAGGTGCGGCCACACCAGCCACACCAGCAGACCGACGAACGCGGCTGTCATCGACGTGTGTCCGGAAGGAAAGGACGGAGTCGTGTCAGGCACGCCGAGCCTGAGCGTCGCGCCCGGACGGGCTCGGTCGACCACGTGCTTCAAGCCCAGCACCAGCGCTGCGGCCCCAGCCATTCCCACACCGAGGACGACCGCTTCTGCGAAGCGGCGACGCCCGGCCAGCACGAGGAGAACCCCCGCGGCCAGTACCGCGATACTGGCCTCGCTACCGACGAACGAGGCAACGTTCGCCGCGTGGTTCAAGAATGTGCTCCGGTGGGTGGTCACGTCCGAGGCGATCGTCGGATCGTGGGTCGCCAGACCATCGTGCTCGGTCGCTGCGTCCGCCAGCACAATCACGCCTGCCGTCGCCGCGACCACGGCGAGCCCGGCGAGCCAAAGGGCGATCTTCACACCGTGCGCCCGCAGGACCGGGATGACGGCCGGGAGGAGCGACACGATCACGATGCCGATGACGATCAGCTCGATGTGGTTGCGCAGCACAGGCACTCCGCCGAGAACGTAGCCGGCCAGCAGCATCGTCGTGCACCACGCGACGCCTCCGACGACGTTGTAGGCGAGGTAGCTCCGGTACCGCATTCTGCCGGCGCCGGCGGCGACGGGGGTGAACGTCCTCGCAATCGGAACGAATCTCGCCAGGACGACGGCCTGGGGGCCGTGGCGATCGAAGAAGCTTCTGGCCCGGTCCAGGTGCGCAGGATCGAGGAACCGGGAGCGTGGCCGCTTCAGGACCCGAGGGCCATAACGGCGGCCGACTCCGTACCCCACCTGATCGCCTACGACCGCAGCGACGGTCGCGAGCGGGACGACGACCCAGATCGGCACTCCGATCGTGCCTTGAGAGACAAGGAGACCCGTCGTGAACAGCAGCGAGTCACCGGGCAGGAAGAACCCTGCCAGGAGACCGGTCTCGGCAAACACCACGCCCATCACCAACAGCACGGCGAGCGGGCCGAGCGAGGACAGGAGCGCGTCGATGACGCCGCTCATGCGGCCTGTTCCTGCACGCGCCGGTGTACACGAGTTCGGTACGCGGGATGGGCAGCCACCGTCGAAGCGGTGCCGTCAGGGCTCGCGTCGTCGACGACGAGGACGTGGAAGTCCGCGAACACGGGCACGTCGAGCAGTCGGTCGAGGAGGTCCCCGATGGTGAGCGCTTCCTGGTAGGTCGGAACGACGATCGGGTTCACCCTGTCACCGTCGCTCGGCTCACCTGCACGCAGCCTGAATGTCGCTGTCACTGCCTCAGTGGAGGCCGAACGCTCCCCGCAGGGAGGGTGCGTCGACGGCGTTGGCGAGCGGCTCGATGCCGGCCGCCTCGGCATAAGCCCGCGAAAGCGAGTAGTGGGTGAGCTCCGTGTCCACCACCTCGTGGTCGAGGCTCGGGTGCGCGACGACGGTCAGGATCCGGTTGTCGTGGTGCTCGTCGTCCTCGTCGGCCGTGACGACCACCGCGAGGTGGCCGGAGGCGAAGTCGGGCCGGGCACGCGGATCGCAGGCCGCGCCCCCTCGTCCTGCGCGCGGTGGCACCAGTGCTCGACAACGCCGTCAGCCATGCCGCGTCCACGGTCACGGTCCGTGCTGTCGACCTTCCCCACCACGTAGCCATCAGCGTCAGCGACGACGGGCCCGGCTCGACGACCGAATCCGCGAGAAGATCTTCGAGGTCGGAGGTTCCGGCACCGGCGGCACCGGCCTCGGCCTCGGGATCGCCCCAGCGGGTGGCCCGCTCGCTCGGCGGCGAGATCGTGGCCGAGGCACCCACATCGGGTGCGACGTTCACGATCAGGCTGCCACGAGCCTGAGTCGCGTTCGGAGGCGAACATCTGTCGACGTGGCCCATCCTCCTCCGCAATTGCCTTCAGCGTGGCTTCAGGGGCGGCGCTGAAGACTCAAGGCAGCCACTGACCAGGCCTCGAGCCAAGGAGCGCACCATGAGGAGCAAGATCGCGATCTCGGCCGCAGCTGCGCTGGCCGTCGGAGCGGTGGGCACGGTGGGCACGGTGGCGACCGTCACCTCCTCCGCGGACGCAGCCCACACCACCCAAGCGGCCCAGGCGGCCCGGGCGTTTGACCCGGCGCGCTTCCAGCACCCCCGAGCGAACATCTACTTCCCGCTCCGCCCGGGCACCGTGTTCCACTATCGCGGCACTGACGGGAGCCAGCACTTCATCGAGACGCTCGCGGTCACCCACCGCACGAAGACGATCCAGGGAGTTCGCGCCCGCGTACTCTCCGACGTGCTCCGGCGCAGCGACGGCAGCCTCGCCGAGAAGACCTCGGACTGGTACGCAGCGGACAACGAGGGCAACGTCTGGTACTTCGGGGAGCGGACCGCAACCTATGACCGGCACGGTCACGTGAAGAGCCGTGAGGGCTCCTGGCAGGCCGGCGTTGGCGGCGCGGTGGCAGGAAGGATCATGCCCCACCACCCGCGGCCCACCGACGCCTACCGACAAGAGCTCCTGCGCGGGTCCGCCGAGGACCAGGCCTGGATCGTGCAGCGCGGCTTCTCGACGAAGGTCGCCTACGGCACCGTTCACCACGTGATCCGGTCGCTGGAGTGGAGCCGGCTCGAAAGTGACGTGGTTTCGGTGAAGTTCTACGGCCCGCACCTGGGGATCATCCGGGAAGGCGACCTGGCAGGCGGCCACGAATCGTTTGAGCTCGTCTCGGTCCGCCGGCCCTGACCAGCCCCGGCGATATCAGCCGAGGGCGGCACCCGGCGTACCGCCTCGCGGCTGCGCTCGACCCCGTCGTCGGGCACCAGTGCGACCAACCGACCGGGGTGGATGTCACGGGCCGCCGGCACGAGGTCCCGGTGATGTGGATGGCCACGGCTCAGTCGGCCTTGACCGCCAGCACCGGGCAGTGGGCGTCGAGGAGCACACGCTGGGCGTTGCTGCCGAGGATCAGCTTGCCGACCGGCGAGCGACGGCGCAGGCCGATCACGATCAGCTCGGCCGCGTTGGCCTCCGCGATGCTGATCAGGTCCTCGGCCGGCTCGAAGCCGCGCACGAGCTGCCGGATGTCGTACTGCACGCCGGTGCCGTCGAGGATGCCCTTGACGACGTTCATCTCCCGCTCGGCCTGCGTGGCCGCGTCGGCGTCGAACTCCTGGCCGCCGCGGTGCGAGTTCACGACGACGAGCTTGGCCCCACGCAGCTTGGCCTCCTCCACCGCCTTGCGCAGCGCGGCCTCACCCTCCGGCTTGGGCACGTAGCCCACGACGACGGTCCCCATCGTGCCTCCCTGGTCGAGGTGTTGGCGCGGGTCCGAGTGCCCACGTCCGGCACGGTATCGAATCCCGACCGAAAGCGCGCCTGTGGAGGACCTGCGCGCTCCTGCGGTGTTCTGGAGAGGCTGGGTGCAGGAGGTACGACGTGGAAGGCATCCAGGAGCCCGTGTCCCGGTCGATGACGACCGTGCTACGCCGCGCCGTGCTCGACCACCACGTCTCCGAGCGCCGCCGGAGCTACCCGGCGCTGCTCCACGTCGGCGTGCCGGGCGGGCCCGAGGAGGTCGCCGCCGATCCGGACGACAGCCTCGACCACGCGCTGCGCGCCGACATCGTGGCGGCGCTGCTGCGGCGCACCCGGCGCCCCGGCTTCGTGCCGCTGCTCTGGCTCACCCGGCCCGGCCCGCTGGAGCTGCAGGACGTCGACGTCCAGTGGCTCGCGTCCGCGCGGGCGGCGAGCGCGGAGGCCGGCGTCAGGTTGACGCTGGTCGTCGTCACCCGCCACGCCTGGACGGACCCGCGCAGCGGGGTCGGCCGCGAGTGGAAGCGGCTGCGCCAGCGGTGACCCTCACTCGGACCAGGTGTGCACCGGCTCGTTGGTGTGCATGCCGTCCCTGTAGTCGAGCAGCGTCGCGCGCAGGGCGTCGTACCGGTCGGTGTCGCCGGCCCGGTGCATCCGGTTGACGAACCACTCGGCGCCGTTGGTGCCGAGCAGGCAGCGCTGCTCGATGATGCCGAGGTAGCGGTCGATCTCCTCCGACGAGGCGCCCCACGCCTCCAGCCCCTGGCGGGCCAGCGGCAGCAGGCGGCGCAGCACCAGCTCGGTGGCCCGGACCTGACCGACGCCGGGCCAGTAGATCTGGGCGTCGATGCCCTGGCGGGCGGCGACGTGGAAGTTCTCCTCGGCGGCGCTGAAGGACATCTGCGACCAGAGCGGCCGCTCGCTCTCGGCGAGCGCGCGGACCAGACCGAAGTAGAACGCCGCGTTGGCCATCGTGTCGGCGACCGTCGGGCCCGCGGCCAGGAGCCGGTTCTCGACGCGCAGGTGCGGCACGCCCGCGGCGATGTCGTAGACCGGGCGGTTCCAGCGGTAGATCGTGCCGTTGTGGAGCCGGAGCTCCGGCAGCTTGGGGGTGCCGCCCGCCTCGAGGACCTCGAGCGGGTCCTCGTCGTCGGTCACGGGCAGCAGCGCCGGGAAGAAGCGGACGTTCTCCTCGAAGAGGTCGAAGACCGTGGTGATCCACCGCTCACCGAACCACACCCGCGGCCGGACGCCCTGCGCCTTCAGCTCCTCGCTGCGGGTGTCGGTGGCCTGCTCGAAGAGCGGGATCCGAGTCTCGCGCCACAGCTCCTTGCCCAGGAGGTACGGCGCGTTGGCCGCGACCGCGACCTGGACCGCGGCGATCGCCTGCGAGGCGTTCCAGTACGCCGGGAACTGGTCGGGCGAGGTCTGCACGTGGAACTGCGTGCTGGTGCAGGCGGCCTCCGGAACGATCGAGTCGGAGGTGGTGCGCAGCCGTTCGGCGCCGTCGATGGAGATGGTGATGTCCTCGCCGCGGGCGTTGAGGATCTGCTCGCTGAGCAGCTTGTAGCGGGGGTTGGCGCTCAGGCTGCCGAGGCTCATGTGGCCCTCGTCGAGGGTGGGCAGGATCCCGATCATCACCATGTGGGCGCCGACCTTGGCGGACTTCGCCTCGGCGTCGTTGAGGCTGCGCCGCAGGGTGTCCTCGAACGTCGTGAGGCCGCCCTCGTGCAACTTGGCCGGCGGGACGTTGATCTCGATGTTGAACTGGCCGAGCTCGGTCTGGAAGTCGGGGTCGGCGATCGCCTCGAGGACCTCCGCGTTCTTCAACGCCGGGTCACCCGCGTCGTCGACGAGGTTCAGCTCCACCTCGAGGCCGGTCATCGGGTCGTCGGTGTCGAAGCGCGCCTCGCGCAGCATCCGGGCGAACACGTCGAGGTTGCGGCGAACCTTCTCGCGGTGCCGCGTCCGGTCGGCGCGGGAGAACTCCTGTGCGTCTACTTCCTCGCCCATGGCGTGACCCTAGGCCCTCTCAGTGTCGATGTCGTGTGCTTCCCAGGTGAGCTCGGTGCGCTGGATCAGGTCGTCGACCACGCCCGCGACGTGGCCGCTGCGTTCGTGGGCCGCGCGCTGGCGGGTCGCGCCTCCCTCGTGCACGACCCGTTCGAGACGCGCGGTGACCCGGTCGAGGTCGCCGGCCTCGGCCAGCGCGGGCTCGACGGCGGCCACCAGCGCGTCGAGCACGTCACGGGCCGGCCGCAGCTCGCGCTCACCCGGGTGGACCAGCCGGTCGGAGACCCCGAAGCGCGAC
>JAOPXG010000244.1 GCA_025965275.1 Nocardioides sp. | reverse complement strand
TTCTTGTTCAGGGGCTCGCGCTGTCCCAGCGACCACTGACCCTCGGCCCTCTTGGGGCGGGGGATCTCGGTCGCGCGGGGCGGCTGTGAGTCGAAGCGCTGGTCAGGCATGTTCGGAGTGGGGTCCTTCGCTGAAAAGGTGGGCTCGCGTCATTGCGAACTGGGGCGAGAGCGAGAGCTCAGCGGGACAGACACATCATGCTGCCGGTACGACCGAGGTCCACGTGACGACGCGTCACGAGCCAGGTCGAGGTGGCAGCACTGATCATGGGGTCAAGTCTCAGGTTCCGGACACTGGTTTCACAAACCGGAATCTCATGTCATGAGACGGCTGTCCGGGATTTGGTACACGCGCAGGTGGGCCCCGGTCCGTCGGTGACCGCCCTTAGGCTGTGCGCATGAGCGCCGAATCCCTCGCCAAGACGACCTCTGCAGCGTACGACGCGATGCTGGAGGTGATCGCTTCGGTCGAGCCCCGTGTGGCCGAGGCCACACGCAAGGAGCTGGCCGACCAGCGGTCGTCGCTCAAGCTGATCGCCTCGGAGAACTACGCCTCGCCGGCCACGCTGATGACGATGGGCACCTGGTTCTCCGACAAGTACGCCGAGGGCACCGTCGGCCACCGCTTCTACGCGGCCTGCCAGAACGTCGACACCGTCGAGTCCCTGGCCGCCGAGCACGCCCGCGAGCTGTTCGGGGCGCCGTACGCCTACGCGCAGCCGCACTCCGGGATCGACGCCAACCTGGTCGCCTTCTGGTCGATCCTGGCGCACCGGGTCGAGACCCCCGCACTGGCCAAGTACGGCGTCAAGAACGTCAACGAGCTCTCCGAGACCGACTGGGAGCAGCTGCGCCACGAGTTCGGCAACCAGCGCCTTCTCGGGATGGCCCTGGACGCCGGTGGCCACCTGACCCACGGTTTCCGTCCGAACATCAGCGGCAAGATGTTCCACCAGCAGCAGTACGGCACCGACCCGGTCACCGGTCTGCTCGACTACGACGTGGTCGCGGCCAAGGCCCGCGAGTTCAAGCCGGCCGTTCTGGTCGCCGGCTACTCCGCGTACCCGCGCCGGGTGAACTTCGCCAAGATGCGCGAGATCGCCGACGAGGTCGGCGCGACGCTGATGGTCGACATGGCGCACTTCGCCGGTCTGGTCGCCGGCAAGGTCTTCGTCGGCGACGAGAACCCGGTCCCGTTCGCGCACATCACCACCACCACGACCCACAAGTCGCTGCGCGGACCGCGCGGTGGACTGGTGCTGGCGCAGGAGGAGTTCGCGGCCGACGTCGACCGCGGCTGCCCGATGGTGCTCGGCGGCCCGCTGTCCCACGTGATGGCCGCGAAGGCCGTCGCGCTGGCCGAGGCGCGCCGTCCGGAGTTCCAGATCTACGCCCAGAACATCGCCGACAACGCCAAGTCGCTGGCCGACGGGTTCCTCTCGCGCGGTGCGAAGCTCGTGACCGGCGGCACCGACAACCACATCGTGCTGCTCGACGTCTCGGGGTTCGGCCTCACCGGCCGCCAGGCCGAGTCCGCGCTGCTCGACGCCGGCATCGTCACCAACCGCAACTCGGTGCCGCAGGACCCCAACGGCGCCTGGTACACCTCCGGCATCCGGCTCGGCACGCCCGCGTTGACCACCCGCGGCTTCGGGCACGACGAGTTCGACAACGTCGCCGAGCTGATGGTGCACGTCCTACAGAACACCCAGCCCGGCACGACCAAGGCGGGCGAGCCGTCGAAGGCGTCGTACACGCTGGCCGACGGCATCGCCGACAAGGTGAAGGACGCCTCCGCGGAGATGCTCGACAAGCACCCGCTCTACCCAGGTCTCGACCTGGCCTGAGCACCTCTGCGTTTGCCGCCGGTCGACTCGGGTAGGCGTGACGCATGGCACAGACCGAGACGACCGCGCACGCAGCCGAGCAGCCACCCAAGAACCGCACCCACTGGCTCTACCTGGCGGTGATCGTGGCCGTGGGCCTCGGCATCCTCCTCGGGCTGGTGTTCCCGGACTTCGCGGTGAAGCTCAAGCCGCTCGGTGACGGGTTCGTCGCGCTGATCACGATGATGATCCAGCCGGTCATCTTCTGCACGATCATCCTGGGCGTCGGCTCCGTGGCCAGCGCGGCCAAGGTCGGCAAGGTCGGCGCCCTGGCGCTGGGCTACTTCCTCGTGATGTCGACGTTCGCGCTCACCATCGGGCTGGTCGTCGGCAACATCATCAAGCCCGGCTCCGGCCTGGACCTGAACGACGACGTCGCGGCCGCCGGAGCCGAGCAGGCCAAGGCCGGCCACGGGAGCACGACGGACTTCCTGCTCGGGATCATCCCGGACTCCTTCTTCTCGTCGCTGACCTCGGGCGACGTCCTGCAGACCCTGCTCGTCGCGCTGCTGATCGGGTTCGCGCTCCAGCAGATGGGCTCGACCGCCGCGCCGATCCTGACCGTCGTGGAGTACGCCCAGAAGCTGGTCTTCCGGGTGCTGGCGATGATCATGTGGGCGGCCCCGATCGGTGCCTTCGGTGCCATGTCCGCCGTCGTCGGCGAGACCGGGTTCGACGCGCTCAAGAGCCTGGCGCTGCTGATGGTCGCCTTCTACATCACCTGCGCGGTGTTCGTGTTCGGGGTGCTCGGGACCGTGCTGAAGGTCGCGACCGGCATCAACATCTTCTCGCTCTTCAAGTACCTCGCCCGCGAGTTCCTGCTGATCCTCGCGACGTCCTCCTCCGAGTCCGCGCTGCCGCGGCTGATCGCGAAGATGGAGCACGTCGGCGTCGACAAGACGACCGTCGGCATCGTCGTCCCGACCGGCTACTCGTTCAACCTCGACGGCACCGCGATCTACCTGACGATGGCGACGCTCTTCATCGCGGAGGCGATGGGCGAGCCGCTCCACATCGGCGAGCAGATCTCGCTGCTGGTGTTCATGGTGATCGCGTCGAAGGGTGCCGCGGGCGTCACCGGCGCCGGCCTGGCGACGCTGGCCGGGGGCCTGCAGTCCCACCGGCCGGACCTGGTCGGCGGCGTCGGCCTGATCGTCGGCATCGACCGGTTCATGTCCGAGGCGCGGGCGCTGACGAACTTCGCCGGAAACTCGGTCGCCACCGTCCTGATCGGCACGTGGACCGACGGGCTCAACCGCGAGCGCCTCGACCGGGTGCTCGCCGGCGAGCTGCCGTTCGACGAGCGCACCATGGTGGACGACGACGAGCCGGCCCCCGGGCAGCGGACACCCGAGCCGGTCGCGTAACTCCGGGTCCTACCTGCGCGCGGTCTCCATCACGCGACTGGCGTCGTGCGCTCCACGATCGCGCGCAGGTCGCCGCCGTCGAGGGCGCCGAAGACCCCGTCGTACGACGTGCCGAGCCGGGACGCGCAGAACACGTCGGCGACCTCCGGGGGAGCGAAGCGCACCAGCAGCGCGCCCTGGAGGCAGGCCGCCATCCGGCCGGCCAGGCGTCGGGCGTTGACCTCGAGCGCGGCCGGCTCGCCCATCAGCGAGCCGATCATGGCCAGCGTGTCCTCGATGGCCCGGTCGAGGCGAGCATCGCCGCCACGGGCGCGGCCGACCTCGGTGATCCAGGCGTCGAGCACCTCCGGCTCGCGGCCCAGGGCGCGCAGCACGTCGAGCGCGTTGACGTTGCCAGATCCCTCCCAGACGGAGTTCAGCGGCGCCTCGCGGTAGAGGAGCGGCATGCCGGACTCCTCGACGTACCCGTTGCCGCCCAGGCACTCGAGCGCCTCGGCCACCATGAACGGGGTGCGCTTGCAGACCCAGAACTTCGCGAGCGGCAGGGCGATCCGGCGCAGCGCGGCCTCGTGGGGATCGTGGCGCGCGTCCACCGCGGCGGCCAGCCGGAGCGCCAGCGCGGTCGCGGCCTCGGTCTCGACCGCGAGGTCGGCCAGCACGTTCTGCATCAGCGGCTTGTCGATGAGCAGGCCACCGAAGGCCGAGCGGTGCGCGGCGTGCCAGGACGCCTCGGAGACCGCACGGCGCATCAGTGCGGTCGAGCCGAGCACGCAGTCGAGCCGGGTGGCGGCGACCATCTCGATGATCGTGCGCACGCCGCGGCCCTCGTCGCCGAGGCGCTGGGCGACGGTGCCGTCGAACTCCAGCTCCGACGAGGCGTTCGACCGGTTGCCGAGCTTGTCCTTGAGGCGGACCACGTCGAGCTGGTTGCGGGCGCCGTCGGGCAGCACCCGCGGCACCACGAAGCAGGTCACCCCGCCTTCGGCCTGGGCCAGCACCAGGAACATGTCGTTCATGGGGGCGGAGGTGAACCACTTGTGCCCGTGGAGGGTGTACTCGCCGTCGGTCGACGTCGGCCGGGCCTCGGTCACGTTGGCGCGGACGTCGGAGCCACCCTGCTTCTCGGTCATGCCCATGCCGGCCAGGGCGCCGCGCTTGGTCGACGGGGTCCGCAGCCCGGGGTCGTACGTCGTGGACGCCAGCAGCGGCGTCCACTCCTTCGCGATCGCGTCGTCGGCCCGCAGAGCCGGGATCGACGCGTAGGTCATCGAGATCGGGCAGCCGTGCCCCGGCTCGGTGTGGGACCAGGCCATGAACCCTGCGGCCCGGCGCACGTGCGCGTGCGGCGAGTCCTGCTCCCACGGCGTCGCGGCCAGCCCGTGGCCGACCGCTCGCTCCATCAGCCAGTGCCACGAGGGGTGGAACTCGACCTCGTCGATCCGGTTGCCGTAGCGGTCGTACGGCGTGAGGTGCGGATGGTGCTCGTTGGCGAGCATGCCGTGCTCGCGAGCCTCGGCGGTGCCGGCCTCGGCGCCCAGCGCGAGCAGGTCGTCGACGACCTCGGCGGAGCCGTGGCGGGTCACGCCCTCGACGAGCGCGAGGTCGGCCGTGACGATGTTGTGACCTACCAGGAGGGGGGCTTGGTTCGTGGCTACCCGGATGTCGGAACGCATGTGGTTACGGTAGTTGCTATGGCCGAGGCGGAGAGTGCGGAGAGCCGCGAAGGGCCCTCCGCGGCCTCCCAGGTGGTGCTCTGGCTGTGCCATGCCCGCGACCAGCTCTGGCGGGTGATCGTCACGACGGTGGCGTCCTGCCTGAAGTACCGGGTCACCGGCCTGGCCGCCGAGGCGGCGTTCTTCGCGGTGCTCTCGGTGCCGCCGCTGATCTTCGCCATGGCGGGCGCGATCGGCTTCGTGTCCGACCAGTTCACCGCTGCCCAGGTGGACGACGTGCGCAACGCCGTGATCGACCTTTCCCAGCGGGCGCTCACCGACGGCGCGGTCAACCGGATCATCGTGCCGACCATCGACGACGTGCTGAAGGGCGGCCGGTTCGACGTCATCTCGCTCGGCTTCGTGCTGGCCCTCTGGTCCGGCTCGCGGGCGCTCAACGTCTTCGTCGACACCATCACGATCATGCACGGGCTCGGTGGTCACCGGGGGATCGTGAAGACCCGGGCGCTGTCCTTCCTCCTCTACGTGCTCGCGATGGTCACCGGGGTCGTGTCGATCCCGCTCGTCGTCGCGGGGCCCGCCCTGGTGGGGGACTGGCTGCCGAATCGCGCCGACTTCCTCATGCACTTCTACTGGCCGGTCGTCGTCGCCGTCTGCATCTGCTTCCTCGCGACGCTCTACCACGTGTCGGTGCCGGTGCGGACGAACTGGAGCTTCAACCTCCCCGGCGCGACGTTCTCGCTGGTCTGCTGGATCCTCGGCAGCTACGTGCTGCGCTGGTTCCTGACCGTCACGGCGACCGACTCCCGGTCGATCTACGGCCCGCTGGCGGCTCCGATCGCGGTCCTGCTCTGGCTCTACCTGGTCTCCATCGCCGTGCTGATCGGGGCGGCCGTCAACGCCGCCTTCGACACGGTCTTCCCGCAGAAGTCGACGGTGCTCGCGAGACTGGAGCTCATGCAACGGCTACGTCGCATCGGTTCGCGGGAGCCGACGGACTAGATTGCCAGCGTGCCGGACGACTCCAGCGACATCACCCAGGGCCGCAGCCGCGGCAAGGTCTCGCTCCCAGACCGGATCGTGTCTCCGTGGTGGGCGCTCGGACGCCGGCTGCTGCTGGCGATCGCGATCCTGGCCGGCACCGTCGCCCTCGTCTACCTCGACCGCGGCAGCTACGCCGACAACAACGACCCGACCGGCAAGGTCGGGTTCATCGACTCGATCTACTACACGACCGTCACACTCAGCACGACCGGGTACGGCGACATCGCGCCGGTCGCCCCGCACGCCCGGCTGATCAACGCGTTCGTCGTCACCCCGCTCCGCATCGCCTTCCTGGTGCTGTTGATCGGGACCACCCTCGAGGTGCTCGCCTCGCAGGGCCGCGAGATGTTCCGCATCGCCCGTTGGAGGAAGCGCATGGGAGCCCACGTCGTCGTGGTCGGCTACGGCACGAAAGGCCGGGCCGCCGTCGACACCCTGGTGAACAACGGCCAGGACCGCGAGTCGATCGTGGTCGTCGACCCGGGTGCCGAGGCCCTGCAGGAGGCGCACGCCGACGGCCTCGCGGTCGTCACCGGAGACGCGACCCGCCGCGACGTGCTGCGGCGCGCCGGCGTCAAGGAGGCGAGCCAGGTCATCATCACGACCAACCGCGACGACTCCAACATCCTCGCGACACTGACCACCCGGCAGCTCAACCCCGACGTCTGGATCGTCGCGGCGGTGCGGGAGCAGGAGAACGTCGCGCTGATGCGCCAGTCGGGCGCCAACTCCGTGATCACCTCCTCCGACGCGGTCGGACGACTGCTCGGGCTCTCGTCGCTGTCGCCCACGCTGGGGTCGGTGATGGAGGACCTGTTGACGTACGGCGAGGGCCTCGAGGTCGCCGAGCGCGACCTGATGGTCTCCGAGGTCGGCAAGCAGCCGCAGTCGCTGCCCGACCAGGTCATCTCGGTCGTGCGGGACGAGAAGGTCTACCGCTACTTCGACCCGGTGGTCACCCAGCTCGCCCGCGGCGACCGGCTGATCGTCGTACGTCCTGCCAAGGAGCTGCCGTGGGCCCCGCGGCCCGGCACGCATGACGAAGATTTCGCCACCGACGACTGATATCGCGACTGGTGAGTCGCCACCCACACGGCCCTCGATACGGCTAACCTGCAGATCACACAGGTGGGGGCCTAGTGGGGGTGGAGATGCCGGGCGACCGGAAGCCGCAGCATGCGCTCGTGAACCCCCGGGCAGCCGTCGGGCTGGCCGGGGTCATCGTCGCGCTCGCGGTGCTCTCCTCCCGTTCGGCGGGTGAGGCCCCGGGCTACGTCGACGTCTACCCGGCCGGCGGCCTCCCGATCCTGTGGCTGCTCGTGCGCGGCGCCCGCGTCGTCAGCGTCGACACGGCTGTGCTGGTCGCGGTCCTCTTCGGCAGCAACGTGCTGGCCGGCTCGGACCCCGACGTCGCCGGGATATTCGCGGTCGCGAACATCCTCCAGACCGTGCTCGCCGTCCTGCTGCTGCGGCGCTGGTGCCCGCAGATGTGGGGCTGCGGGGGAGCGGATCCCCTGGACCGGCCGCGGGTGCTGGCCAGGTACGGCGCCGCGCTGGTGCTGGCCACGGCGGTCGGTGCGGCTGTGGCCATGACCGGTGTGGTCGCGGTCGAGGCCCACTCGACGTCCCTGGCCGGCCTCCTCTGGTTCGGGCGCAACCTCTGCAGCGCGCTGATCGTCCTCACCCTCGGCCTCCTGCTCGGCCAGCGGGTGTCCGCACCCCGACCCCGGCCGCGCCTGCTCGGTGACGCGGGCGTCGTCGAGCTGGTCGCGGCGAGCGCGTTCACCGTCGGCATGTACGCCGTGGCCTTCTCCTTCGACGACCTGCCGCTGGCCTTCCCGCTCCTGGCCGCCACGGTGTGGTTCGGGCTGCGGTTCTCCACGGTGCTGAGCGGCGCCCACTCGTTCCTGGCCGGCGTCGCCACGATGACCCTGACCGTCATGGACATCGGCCCGTTCGCCGCCGTCGAGCGACTCGACCTGGGCTACCTCCTGGCCGAGTTCTACATCGCCACGATCGTGATCACCGGCCTCGGCCTCTCGACCGGGCGCGACGAGCGACACGCGCTCGCGGCCGAGCTGCGCCGTACGGAGGAGGACGCGGTCTACCAGGCGAGCGTCCGCGACGCCGTGATCGGGTCGATCAACGAGGGTCTGCTCGTCGTCGACGAGTCGGGCGAGCTGCTGGTCCACAACGACGCCGCCGCCCGCATGCTGGGCGCGGCGGAGGGCCCGCTGACCACGGAGTCGCGCCTCGTGCTGACCACCTGGTGGGCCGACGGCTTCCAGACGAGCGACGAGGACAAGCCGACCGCCCGCGCACTCCGGGGCGAGGCGGTCCATGACGCCGAGGTGGTCGTCCGGGTCGCCGACGTGGGCGACCGGGTGCTGAACGTGTCGGCCATCCCGCTGCCGCGCGACGAGGTCCGCGGTCGGGCTCGGGCGTTGGTGCTCTTCCGCGACGTCACCACCGAGCTCGCCCACCGCGAGGAGCTTGCGGCGTTCGCCGGCGTGGTCGCCCACGACCTCCGCAACCCGCTCGCCGCGATCGACGGCTGGACGGAGATGATCGCCGACGAGCTGGACGCCGGGGCGCTGGACGCCCAGCTCGCCCGGGAGTTCGTGTCCCGGGTGCGATCGTCGTCGCGGCGGATGCGCGAGCTGATCAAGGACCTGCTCGCCCACGCCACCAGCAGCCAGCGCGACCTGGAGCTGAGTCGCGTCGACGTCACCCGGCTGGTCGAGGAGATCGCGGCCGCGCGGCACGCCGAGGGCTTCGTCAGCTGCTCGCCGATCCCTCCGGTGTCGGCCGACGGCGTGCTCGTGCGGCAGGTCCTCGACAACCTGATCGGCAACGCGCTCAAGTACGTCGCGCCCGGGGTGGAGCCCAAGATCACCGTGCACGGGTGCCAGTCCCTGCCGCGCCTCGTGACCATCCAGATCGCCGACAACGGCATCGGGATCCCCGCAGGAGAGCGGGAGAAGATCTTCGACGAGTTCCACCGCGCCCACTACCGCGACTACGAAGGCAGTGGCCTCGGGCTCTCGATCGTGCGGCGGATCATCACCCGGCACGACGGCACGATCATGGCCCGCGCGAACCCCGCCGGTCAGGGCTCGGTCTTCGAGTTCACGCTCCCGTCGTACACCGACTGACGGTCACTGGACGGCGACCCGCTCCGGTCCGAGGTCGAAGAGGACGTCCAGGCCGGTCATCGAGCACAGCCACCGGAACTGCCGGCTCGTCTCGACGAATCCCATCGTCGCGCTGTCGGCCTCGAGCGCGGCCACCGTGCGGGCCAGGACGCCGAGGGCCGAGGCGTCCACGAAGGACACGGCGCCGACGTCGACCACGACGTGGGGACACCCGCTGTCGCGGATCGCTCGAAGCTCGCGCGACATGGTCTGCGCGGAGAAGATGTCCAACTCACCGCGCGCCGTGAGGGTGATGGTCGGAGGACGGACTGAGGTGTTCAAGGTGAATTCCACGTTGCTTCGACGGTACGTTCGAAGTCGGGCCGCCGGTACACCCGATCGGGTTGGGCCCGACGGAGCGGTCGGCCGTGGTCAGCGGCGTTTGTTCTGGTAGACGAGGATCGCGACGACGACGACGATCCCGATGACGACGACCAGGGTCTGAGCGTGGGTCAGCCCGAACAGGAAGTGCCCCCCGCCCGGAGGGCGCCGGATCCGGGCCGCATCGACCATGCCCCGACCGTACGCCGGACGACCTGAACCTCCAGATTGTCTCAAGGCTGCACTTTCCTGCAGCCGATCCGCCTACAGTCGTCCCGGACAAGGAAGCTGGCCCGAGGTCGTCGCTGCCCCCGGGCCAACTTCCTGTCCATCCGGGTCGGTGGAGCCTCAGCGGGAGAGATCGAGACCGCGGTAGAGGTGCAGCTCGTCGCGGATCCGGTACGGCACCGGTCGACCGGCCGAGGCCAGCGCCGCGGCGTACGTCTCGAGCGCGGCCAGCAGGTCGCGCCGGGCATCGACCGTCGAGGTGTGCCGCTTCATCGGGGCCGCCCGCTGGAGATCCAGGCGCGACCGGGCCTCGTGCACGTGCCGCAGCAGCCCGTCGAGGCGCTGCTGGGACGGTTGGTCGGCTGGAGCGGGGTGAGCCACGGGTCACGCCTTCGGAGACCGTCACAGGCCGTGTCCGAGTGGGCGCGGCCCGGGCGGGTTCCCGTCCACCGTAACCCGTCCAGGTGTCCACATGGACCAATCCCTCGGGCCCGGACGAGTAGGTTGGAGGCAATCACCTGCCGAGCCGGGCTCGCCGAGCTCTCGGAGGCAGGACCGGAAGGCGGACGTCATGACGACGTCACCCACTCAGACCCGCGTCCCGCTCCGGCTCCAGCTCGCGGACGGCCCGGACTCCGGCACCGTCGGCGGCGGCTGGTGGCCGCAGAGCCGCGACCTGCAGACCGAGGCGGCCGACCTCGTCGACCACTTCCCGGCCGAGGCCGGGCGCATCCAGCGGCTGCTGTTCTCGCGGCCCGACTGGGACACCCTGCCCGATGGCGGGCGACTCCGGGCGGTCCAGGCGGAGCGCGGTCGGGTGAAGGTCGGGTCGTTCCCGGGCGACGACACCACGATGATGGTCCTGCAGCTGGCGTCGGGGCGACGCCTGCGACTGCAGGTCGTGCAGGGCGACGCCGAGCCCGTGGCCGCGCAGGCCGCGATGGACGCAGCAGCCGCGGGACAGGCGACCTCCGCGTCCGCCTGAGCCCTACTCCTCGGCGCTCCAGTGCAGTAGGAACCGTCCGACCCGAGGCTTCGGCACGGCGGGGAGTCGCGACGCGTCGACTCCGCAGCCCCGGCGGCACTCGCCGGACTCGGCCTGCCAGTCCGTCGCCGACTGCGCGCCCGGTGGCCCGGACCCGCGGTAGGTCACCAGCAGCGAGGTCTCACCGCACGACGGACAGTCGTCGAGCTGGTACCTGAAGAACTGGATCCCCACGGGTCGGTGGTACCCGCGACCCGACGCTGCACACGCTCCGGGCGCAGGTGGTTTGGTCCAGTACCTCTAGTTTTGCGCAAGCCGCGCCGAATTCCTGCCAGGAGGCTGTCCGTCGCCCTAGATTCATCCCGACCCCGCTGGTGACCCGAGACGCCGGCGGGGTCACTTGCATTTCCGCGCACTCGGCCCGGGTCGAGACCCTTCGCCTGACGGTGTAATCGCCGTCACCGCATGTTCTCCTTGAAGAGCCGCAGCAACTGGTACGCCGAGCCGGCTGCGTCTCCGAGGTCACGTCCGGCCGGCTGCTGGAGGAACGAGGTGAAGCCGTCGATCTCGCCGATCTCTTCGTGGCTGGGGTGGCGGAACCCCATCGTCCAGTCGGGGAAGGCCCGCTCGTCGATGCGCTCTCGCAGCAGCGTGAACACCCCGCGGTGCCGCGGGTCGCGGACGATCGACGCGAAGGTGGTGTCGACGGCCTCGTCGGGCCCCTCGAGGGTCTGGATGATGTTGCCCCCGCTGTAGAGGAGCATCCCGGTCAGACCGAGGGTCTCGTTCTTCGGGCGGATCGTCGCGAGCATCTCGCGCAGTCGTTGGACGTCGAGTTGTTCGCTGGCTGAGCTGACGTAGGTGAGGGACAGCAAGGGTCCGAGCTCCGCGGGTAGGGGTCGAGAACGATCAGGTTACGTGCCGAGGTGCACTGCCGAGGAGTGGGCTTCGTCGTTCCGGCCCGGTCGGACCCTGCTCGCCCGCGTCTTTACCTTCGGGCATGCGTGCTCCGCCCTGTTCTTGGCTACTGCGCTGTCAGCCGTCGCGTCGGGGTGATCTGTCACCACGGCGCGGCGCTCTCATGTCCACGGCGTCCGGGTTGTGGTTCGAGGTCTCACTGGGTGTGTCCGTGTTCGGACCTACCGGCTTTTCTTGGGTCACCACCCCGGATGGGGTGGGGTTCTTGGTTGCCGTCCGAGCGCCACCGCACCGGTGGTCTCCTCTGGGTTCCGACCCGGGGTCCCTTTCGTGGTGCGAGGTGGCGATCGGCTCGACGTCCTGGTTCATCCGGCTGACCGAAGACCGCGGTGGCTTCTACTGAGCGTGACTCTCAACGCAGCCGCGGGGACTTCCACACGATCTTCATCGTCGATGTCGCACGGGTCTAGTGTGATTGACGGAGCCAGCGATGGTGGAGATCACGCTTCTTGGGGAGCAGTCTGTGGTCGACCCGGTCGGTGTACGCACCTTGACCCGGTCGAGCAGGTCGATCGCGCTGCTCGGACTCCTGATCGCTCGTACCGATTCCCCCCAGTCACGATCAACGATCGCCGGCGCCTTCTGGCCCGAGTCCAGCGAGCGCCAGGCGTTGACGAACCTGCGCCGAGAATTGCATCACCTGCGCCGTCTGATCGACGACGACTCGTTGGAAGTGACTCCTGCGCATCTGTGCTGGCACGATCGTGGACACCACCGGGTCGACCTGAGCACCTTTCTCCTCGGGTACGCCGCGGCGGTCGGCGCTGACGACGACGAAGCGGTCGTTCAGCACGGCACGGAGGCGCTGAGGCAGTACGCCGGAACGCTGTTGCCGGGCATGGAGGGCGACTGGCTCGACGACGCCCGTGGTCAGCTGGCGAAGATGGTCGTCGAGCTGTGCGACCTGGTGTGCGCGGCCGCAGAGCGCGAACACCGTCTCGACGTCGCCGCTGACGCCATGTACAAGCGGATCTTCGTCGATGCGTATGACGAGCCCGCCTATCGGAGGCTCATGGAGATCCAGGCGGCGAACGGCGATCGTACGGGTGCGCTGCGGACCTATCACCGGCTGAGCGGTCTGCTGGAGCTGGAGCTCGGGGTGTCGCCGGACCCCGCGACCACGAAGGTGCTGGCTGGCTTCACCCGTGGGGAGGAGGACACGACGTCGCCTCCCGCTGGCAACCGGTCGGGACCCGCCCGGGCCGCACTGATCGGGCGGGCGCAGGAGCTCGTTGCGCTGGTCGCCGCCTGGCGCCGCGCTGCCGAAGGCCGGGCCGGGGTCGTGCTGGTCCGGGGCGGGGCGGGCGTCGGGAAGTCACGGCTGGTCAGCGAGCTCGAGTCCCGGGTGCGCCGGGACGGTGCCGTGGTCGCCTTGGGACGCTGCTTCGAGAGCAACGGGCGGTTGTCGCTGGCGCCGGTGAGCGACTGGCTGCGCGCGCCCGCGATCGCCGCCGCGCGCGGGCGCTGCGACCCGGTCTGGAGGCGCGAGGCCGAGCGACTGGTGCCGGCCCCGGAGGACGGCCGGCCCACCGTCGATCGCTCGGCGCCGGCGGAGCACAGTCCGTGGCAGCAGCAGCGGTTCTTCGAGGGAGTGGCGCGGACCTTGCTGGCCGCGGATCGACCGACCCTGCTGGTTCTGGACAACCTCCAATGGTGCGACGCCGACACCTTGAGCTTCGTCACGGTGCTGCTCAACCTCGCGCCCGACACCCCCCTTCTGGTGGCGGCCACCGCTCGGGAGAACGCCGAGGTCGACAACGCCGCCGCGGCCTCCTGGCTGGCCGGGCTGCGACAGGACTCCAAGCTGGCCGAGGTGCGGCTGCGGCCGTTCGAGGTCAGCCAGACCGCCGAGCTGGCGGGCTCGCTGACCGGGACACCGCCCACGGCGGGAGAGGCCGACCTCCTGCAGGACACCACCGGCGGGTTCCCACTCTTCGTGGTCGAGGCCGCGCGCGCATCGCTCGTGTCGGAGGCGGACCCGTCGCAGGGCGTCACGGTGTGGTCGGAGATCCTGAGCAGACGCCTTCACCAGACCACGACCGACGCGCAGGAGACCGCGGGACTAGCGTCCGCACTCGGCCGCGACTTCAGCCTCCCGCTCCTGGTCGAGGCGAGCGACCTCGACGAGGAGTCGGTGGTCCTGGCGGTCGACGAGCTCTGGCGGCACCGGATCCTCCGTGAGATCGCCGACGGCTACGACTTCTCCCACGACCTGGTCCGGGACGCCGCCTACCAGGCGGTGAGCCCACCACGCCGGTGGCTGCTGCACCGTCGCCTCGCGCAGGCCCTCGAGCTGCTCAACGCCGGCCAGCCGGACGCCGTCGCCGCGCAGCTGGGCGAGCAGTACCGTCTCGCCGGCAACCACGACCGGGCCAGCGCCTACTACATGCGCGCGGCCGAGTCGTCCGAGGCGGTCTTCGCCCACGCCGAGGCCCTCACCCTGCTCCATGCAGCCCTCGACGAGCTCAGTGCTCTTCCGGAGGGACGAGACCGGGACCAGCGCGAGCTCTCGTGCCGCGTTTCGGCGGTCCAGATGCTGCTCGCGCTCTACGGCTACACACCCACCGAGCTGGAGGACAACCTGCTCCGCATGATCGAGCTCGGCCAACGCCTGGGCCGACCCGAGGAGCACATCACCGCGAACGGCGCCCTGTTCGGAACGATCTTCGTCCGCGGTCGGATGCGCGAAGCCCTGGAGATCGCCCGGCGTGGGGCCCGCCTGACCGGTCCCGGCGACGTTCGCTACGGGCAGGCTCAACACATCCTGGGAGGTGCCGCGCTGCACGTCGGCCTGATCCTCGAGAGCTCGAGCGCCTTCGAGATCGCGCACACCGAGGTCGGCGCCGACGAGTTCAGCAGCTTCCACGTCCTGGCCCCGGTCTTCGTCGGCTGCTGGTGGCCGCACGCCCTGTGGGCTCGGCAGCTGCCGGAGCTCGCCGACCAACGCGCCGCCGAGGCGGTGCGCATGGCACGGTCGAGTGGCTACATCCCTTCGCTCGTCGTGAGCCTCGCCTACGGGGGGATCACCTACCAGCTGCTCGGTGACGACGAGATGTGCGCTCGCTACGCCCACGAGGTCCTCACGCTGTGCCAGCGCTACCACCTCAGCTACTACGTCGAGTGGGGACGAGTCCTCGAGGGCTGGTGTCGCGGCGAGAGCGGCGCAGCCGAGCTCCGCGAGGGCATCGCGGCGCTGCGCGCGTCGAACGCCCTCGCGCGCATGCCCTACTGGTTGGCCCTGCTCGCCGAGATCACCCCCGAGGTCTCTGCAGCCCGAACCGTGCTCGACGAGGCGGTCACGTGCGCATCGGCGACCGAGGAGTCGCTGTGGCTGCCGGAGCTGTGGCGACGCCAGGCCGCACTGCTTCCGCTAGACGACGCGTCCGCGCTGCTGATGCGGGCCGAGGCACTGGCGGAGGAGCAGGGCAACCTCGCGGTCCTGGCGCGGTGCCGCGCAGACCTGACGAACCGACAGGCCTCCGCAGAGGCCCCAGCGACCGAATCGCTCAGCCCAGCAAAGGAGCACCGCCGTGACCGCAACGAGAGATGACCTACGCACCGGCTTCGACGACCTCGCCTCGCAGCTGCGAGGCGACCTGATCCTTCCGGACCAGCAGGACTACGACGACGCCCGCGCCGTCTACAACGGCATGATCGACAAGCGACCGGCGGCGATCGCACGCTGCCTGGTCGTCGACGACGTCCGCGCCTGCGTCGGCTTCGCGCGGGAGAACAACGTTGACCTCGCCGTACGCGGCGGGGGCCACAACGCCGGAGGCCTCGGTGTGTGGGACGACGCGCTGGTGGTCGACCTGTCCCGGATGCGATCGGTGGAGGTCGCTTCGGACGGGCGAACGGTCCGCGTGGCGGGCGGTTGCACCTGGGCCGATGTCGACGCCGCTACGGTCGAGCACGGCGCTGTCACGCCCTCGGGCATCGTCAGCTCGACCGGAGTCGGCGGCCTGGCCCTGGGCGGCGGGATCGGCTACCACACCCGACTTCTCGGGCTCACGGTCGACAACCTGGTCTCTGCCCAGGTGGTGCTTGCGGATGGCCGGGTGGTGACCGCGAGCGACTCCTCGGAGCCCGACCTGTTCTGGGCGCTGCGCGGCGGCGGCGGCAACTTCGGCGTCGTGACCGAGTTCGAGTTCCGCTGCCACCCGGTCGGCGATCACGGCACGATCATCGGCGGTCCGGTGCTTTACGACCTCGCGGATGCCGGCGACATGCTCCGCTGGTACCGCGACCGGCTGCCCGGTCTTCCGCGGGACCTGAATGCTTGGGCCGGCGTCGGATCGGTTCCCGGCGGGCCGCCGTTCCCCGAGGAGATCTGGGGCCGCGAGGTCGGCCTCCTGGTGTGGTGCTACGACGGACCCCACGACGACCTGGACACCGTGCTCGCGCCGACCAGGGAGTTCGGCAGTCCGTTGATGTACGGCGTGGGGCCGATGCCCTTCCCCATGCTCCACTCGGCCTTCAACGAGCTCTACCCGCCGGGTCTGCAGTGGTACTGGCGCGCTGACTTCTTCACGGAGATCACCGACGAGGCGATCGCGAAGCACATCGAACACGCGGCGCGGATGCCGTCCGCCCTCTCGACGATGCACCTCTACCCGATCGACGGCGCGGCAGCGGACGTCGCGGAGTCCGAGACGGCCTTCGCCTACCGTGACGGCGGGTGGTCGGGGGTGTTCGTCGGCGTCGACCCGGACCCGGTGAAGGGCCCGGCGCTTGCATCGTGGACGCGGGAGTATCAGGAAGCACTGCACCCGACCTCCGCCGGGGGTGCGTACGTCAACTTTATGATGGACGAGGGCGAGGACCGGGTGCGGGCGGCGTACCGCGGCAACTACGAGCGCCTGGCCCGGGTCAAGCGGAGCTACGACCCGGACAACCTGTTCCACGTCAACCAGAACATCCGTCCCGCAAGCGGATGAGCACCCGCGGCCGAGGGTGGTGGTCGCCCACCACCCTCGACCGCGGGTCCTCACCTGTAGAAACGCATCCGCCACTCGGCGCTCAACAGGTCGTGCCGGCTGGCCACCAGGTCCTCGGGCCCGCACGAGCCCCGCTGACTCGTCGTCGTGACCGACGAGCCCTCATAGGGCGCGGGTCGCTGTGCGTGGGCCGGTGCGCCGACGAGCACCAGGGTCGAGACGAGACCGATCCCCGTGGCGGCGAGACCGGTCCGAGAGGTCCGGAACTGACGAATCATCGAGATGTTCATGACGTGCTCCTCCGACACGGGCCCACGATCTCGAACTGTCAGGTCGTCGTACGCAGGCCCTCGATTGATGTGATGCGAAGGACGCTAGGGATCACACGGTTCGTACGTGGTTCGCGATGCGTTCGGATCGCTCGGGCGGTGCGTTCGCCCACCGACTCGCACGACCTCGAGTGATCGAGGAGGTGGAGGGGCGCACGACGGCGGGGCGGACCCGCGAGAACGAAGGACAGAGCAACCCGGTCAGCATTCCCGGTGGCCGCGCTGGTCGTGCCGGCCTCAACCCACGAGAACCGGGCCAGCGAGCTGATGCGGGAGCACCTGGGCCGGCAGGGCGTCACCGGCCGGCTCGAGCTGGTCCTGGTAGACCGTGGGGTCACGGCCGGTTCGGCCCGCACCCTCGGTCGCGACCACGACATCGAGGTCCGCCGGGTCGGGTGGGAGGACAAGCAGCCCACCTTCCGGCCTATCCGGCACGCCTGCGCGTCGAGGTCGCCCTCGGGGCCCGGGGTTCGAGCGTGATGTACACGGACCCATCCCGCACGCCGTCAGCACCATCCTGATTGAGGTTGCATAGCGGGACCGGACTGGGCGATGCGAGAAACCGGACTCCGTCATCCTGACTGTTGGCGATGCTGTTGCTGATCACGAAGCGGGCCGATGTTTTGCCCTCCCCGTCAGAAACGAACCATGCCGATGCTTGGCGTATGCCCCTGTGGTGAAGCTTGCGGCCGGCATCGTTCACGCGCAGCACCAGAGGCGACGTAAACGGCACCCGGGGGGCCTTCGCCGCGGTGGGGTCCACAGCGAACGAAAGGAACGCGCTCACCATCTTCTGCGTTGCAGGAGGAATGCCAGGAGCTACTCGAAGGGAGAAGCGAACTCGCTCCCGCTCTTCGTGTCCCTCACTGTCACCGCGGTCTACCCTGCCGACAGAAGAAGGCGTCGGTACTTGCCGCGCCCGCTCAGCGGAATCACCGCGACTGCAGGCCCCCAGCACAAATGCTGCGGCGCAGACGCACGGCAGCAGGCGTCCAAACGGCATCGGCGTCTCTTTGTCTCGGGCTGACAGTGTGACGTTCGAGAGGCCGAACGGGTTGCCAACAAGCGCCACGCGACACCGTCCGCTCATCGCACCGGGCTGCGGCCTAGCCGCCAAGACTCACACGCACGAGGGCGATGACGACGAGGGTCGCGACCACGGCACCGACGATCAGAATGATCCTGTCGTTCATTTTGCGCCGTTGGTGGAGAAGGGCAGCCTGGTCCACCGACGGCCTGCGGGCCAGCGCTTGGCCGGGCGCGTAGTGCTCCGTCCACTGGACGCCGTCCCAGTAGCGTTGGCCGCCCTCAGGCCCCGGATTCGGGTGCCAGCCAGCGGGTGGGGACGGGGGGTGTGCCATCGACTTCTCCAAGCCTTCCGAGTTGTCCCGGAAGGATCGCACCCGCTGCCGGTTCGTGTGGATTTCCGGTGGGACATCGATGGGGCGATGTCACTCGTTGCCTGCGTCGACTTTTCGGCCCAGTACTCGGCGTCGGTTCAAGAAGAGTGACCCAACTGTCCGGCCGAACGGGAGGTTCTCATGGCTTTCGGTGCCGGTTGACCAAGGCGGACGTCGAACCTCGTCCTAGTGCTTGGACCGGTCGATCGAGTCGTTGCTCGACGGTGGAATCAGTGCCCCAAGGGTGGCGAAAATGCGATCGATCCCGTCGACCTGCCCGCCGGCGGCGAACCTGATGTTCTCTGACGAGACCCAGCGGTGTCGCCGATCCTTCGACAACAGGAAGTCGATCGAGTTGTCCGCGTTGAACCGTGCGACTGTCGCGATCCAACCCTTTTCGTCAGGCCCCCCGTGGGGGCGTCCCGAGCTCTCATCGCTCCATTCCGCGGACAACATGGCAGGAAGCGCCAACATGGCCCCCTGCTTGGGATGGCTGGTGTCCTCGGCATTAGCGGGACTGGCGCTGACGGAGTCAGGGGTGTAGAGATCGCCGGCTTCCCGGAGGACGGCCTCTGCGATCCGTGCCCGAGCGTCGATCGTTGCGACCATGGCAGCCGATCTGCCTCGGACATCGGATCCAAGGATGTATGCCAGACCAAGCACGAGCGCACCAGTGGCTACTGCTGCGGCCCATAGGACGCCGGTCTGGATATCTCCGCTTTGCCGGGCCCACCACGCACCG
The DNA here is from genome assembly GCA_025965275.1 of Nocardioides sp. Lineage (GTDB taxonomy): Bacteria > Actinomycetota > Actinomycetes > Propionibacteriales > Nocardioidaceae > Nocardioides. The sequence continues at coordinate 1,310 of JAOPXG010000244.1, read as the reverse complement.
ATCGATCCCCACAGACCAACAGCGGAGACGCCTATCCCGGCGGCCCACCACTTGCTGAGCGCTGTCCCGCCTGCCTCGATGATTGAGACGGAGCTCGGGGGGCCGCTGAAGGCCGATCCGAAGTCGCTGGCCTTCTCGAGCTGGTCCTTGTCGGGAAGAAGGTTCAGTTCCTCGAGAAGAATCCTCGTCGGCGCGACGAGGTCTACCTCAGCAGACACTGCCCTGGATGGAAGCGCCGCAACAGCCTTGTCACCAGTCTTGTCGGTCTTGGCTACCTGTTGATCGCTTGTCACAACAGTCACGTCGCACCTCCGAACAGGTCGTATTTCTGGTCGCAGTCTGATCGCGGTGCGGTTTGCCCAGCATCCCTAGTTGTGATGAGTGCCGGAGGGGGCTACTGACTGTCCGCAGGACAAAGGTCTCCTGATTCCGGAGCCCTATCGCACACGGATCGCACGCGACCTGAAATGGAAAGAGCCCCCGAGGGGCGTGTTGCCTGCTCAGGGGCCCTTTTCAATATGGTGGGCGATACTGGGTTTGAACCAGTGACCTCTTCCGTGTCAAGGAAGCGCGCTACCACTGCGCCAATCGCCCGTTTCGCCCTAGAAACTACGCTACGGGCGATCGAGGTGGAGACGGGATTTGAACCCGTGTAGACGGATTTGCAGTCCGTTGCCTCGCCTCTCGGCCACTCCACCGTGGAGGATGAGACCTTCTCCGAGCGGACAACGAGACTCGAACTCGCGACCTCAACCTTGGCAAGGTTGCGCTCTACCAACTGAGCTATGTCCGCATGCATACCGTCGGGTTCGACCCCGGGGTCGGCGTGCGTGAGAACAGTAGCCGATGCCTCCGGGGGCGCAAAATCCGGGTTGGAGCCGGGTGTTGCGGGTCCGGGGAGTCACTCCCGTCACTCCTAGAGTGGCCCCATGCGTGCCTGGATCAACGGTGAACCGATGCCCGACCCGACCGTCGCGGCGGTCGGCGTGACCGACCACGGGTTCACCGTGGGCGACGGCGTCTTCGAGGCGATCATGGTCGTCGACGGCCTCCCGTTCGCCCTCACCCGGCACCTCGAGCGTCTGGCGCGCTCGGCGCGGGGCCTCGGACTGCCCGACATCGACGAGGCCGCCGTACGGCGTGGGGTGGCGGCGGTGCTGGCCGACGAGGAGCTCGCGCTCGGGCGGATCCGGATCACCTACACCGGCGGCGCCGCGCCGCTCGGCTCCGGGCGCGGGGACGCGCCGCCGACCCTCGTGGTCGTGGACGACTCCATGAAGGCCTGGCCCGAGACGACGAAGGTGGCCACC
>JAOPXG010000213.1 GCA_025965275.1 Nocardioides sp. | reverse complement strand
CGGGCCTCGCGCGACCTGCGCCGCAGGGCCGAGCGGGCCGTGCGCGACTGGCAGCAGGACGTCCTCGAGATGGTCCGTACCGAGGGCGCCGACAAGCGCGGCACCGCCCGCTTCCTCGCCTACGGCGTCAACGGCCTGGCCCTGGCGCTGATGGTGGTGGTGTTCGCCTCCACGGCCGGGCTCACCGGTGCCGAGGTCGGCATCGCCGGCGGTTCCGCCGTCGTCGGCCAGAAGCTGCTGGAGGCCGTCTTCGGCGACCAGGCCGTCCGCACCCTCGCGGAGCGGTCGCGCAAGGCGCTCGAGAAGCGTGTCGGTGAGCTGATGGAGCCCGAGCGCGCGCGGTACGTCGCACTCCTCGACGGCCTCCAGATCGTCCCCGGCGTCCCCGAGCAGCTGCGCACCGCGTCCCGCCGGGTCGACGACCTCCGCTTCGCCGCCGCCAGCGCGGAGGCGACTCCGCGGGGTGATCACGGCACCCCCTAGGGTGAGTGCCCGCAATGTCCACCAGCAGCGCCCAGCGTGTTCTGCGGGTCGAGGTCGAGGGAGAAGATGACGTCCTTGCTCGAGGGGGCCAAGAAGTTGGTCACTCGCGGCACCGACATCGGTGCCCGCATCGACGGGCTCGACTCCGCCACCGAGGCAGCCCGTGGCCGGCTCGACGACGAGCTGGTCGACGACGCCCGCGCCGTGGTCGACCGGGCGGCGGGGCGGTTGCGGCTCTCCGCCGAGCACACCGTGGTCGCGATCGCCGGTGCGACCGGGTCGGGCAAGTCCTCCACCTTCAACGCGCTCACCGGCCTCGAGCTGTCCGCGGTCGGCGTACGCCGCCCCACGACCTCGTGGGCCACCGCCTGCGTCTGGGGACGTGAGGGAGCCGACGAGCTCCTCGAGTGGCTGGGCATCCCGCCGCGCCACCAGACGACCCGCGACTCGATGCTCGACAGCGGGCGCCGCGAGAGCGCCTCCGAGCTGGACGGCGTCGTGCTGCTCGACCTTCCCGACCACGACTCGACCGAGGTCTCCCACCACCTCGAGGTGGACCGGCTGGTCGCGCTCGCCGACCTGCTGGTGTGGGTGCTCGACCCGCAGAAGTACGCCGACGCGGCGGTCCACGACCGCTACCTCGCGCCGTCCGCCGAACACCAGGACGTGATGCTCGTGGTGCTCAACCAGATCGACACCGTGCCCGAGGAGCGTCGCCAGTCGATGCTCGACGACATCCGGCGACTGCTCGACGCCGACGGTCTCGACCGGGTCCCGGTGCTCGCCGTGAGCGCACGGGAGGGCACCGGCATCGCCGAGCTCAAGTCCGAGATCGCCCGCCGGGCCGCCGACAAGCTCGCCACGAGCGCGCGCGTCGACGCCGACGTGAAGGGGGTCGCCGACCGGATCTCCGCTGCCTCCGGCAGCGCGCCGACCCGCGCGCTGTCGCCCGAGCGTGTCCGGGCCCTCGACGACGCGTTCGCCGAGGCGGCCGGCGTACCCACCGTCGTGGAGGCCGTGGAGCGGTCCACCCGGATGCGAGTCGGGCTGGCGACCGGCTGGCCGGTGGTCAGCCTGCTCTCCGGGGTCAAGCCGGACCCGGTCAAGCGACTCCAGCTCGACCTCGGCGACGACGGTCGCGAGCTGTCCGGGCGAGCCCGGACCGCGCTGCCGGAGGCGACCCAGGTGCAGCGCGCCCGGGTCGACGCCGAGGTGCGGGCCCTGGCCGACGACATCTCCGACGGGCTCACCCAGCCGTGGGTCAGCGCCGTACGCCGAGCCTCGACGTCGCGACTCGACGAGCTCGGGGACCGCCTCGACGCCGCGCTCGCGTCGACGGACCTGGGCGGGTCCCGGCCGCCCGTCTGGGCGGGGGCCGTGCGCGTGCTGCAGTGGCTGCTCCTCGCGGCAACGGTCGCCGGGCTCGCGTGGACCGCGGTGCTGGTCGGCTCGGGCAAGCTCCAGGACGGCGACACGGTCCGCGTCGGCGACGTCGCGCTCGGCCTGGTCCTGCTGGTCGGCGGACTGGTCCTCGGCATCGTGCTCGGCCTGGTGTGTCTCGTGATCGCACGCGGCACGGCCCGACGCCGGGCCGCCGACGCGGACGAGCGGCTGCGCGCGTCGGTCTCGGCGGTGTCGCAGGAGCTCGTCGTCGCCCCGGTCGAGGCCGAGCTGACGGCGTACAAGACCGTGCGCTCGGGCGTCGACCGCGCGCTCGCGTAACCGCCGGTTTCTCTCCACAGGACGTCCTTCCCGCGCCGGCTTCCACAGCCGACCCGGCGCACGCCCCGGGTCGTCGGTGGCGGCGCGTTGTCTCGATCCGTCCACACGGATCGAGACAAGGAGCTCCGATGAACGAAACGACCGTCACCCTCCAGGGCTGGCTCGGCAGCGACGTGACCGTCCGCCAGGCCGGCGACGTGCCCGTGGCGGCCTTCCGGGTCGCCGCCACGCCGCGCCGCTACAGCCGCAAGACCGGGTCGTGGGAGGACTCACCGACGCCGTGGTACTCCGTCAGCGCCTGGCGGGGACTCGCCGACAACTGCGCCGGGTCGCTGCGCCGGGGTGACCCGGTCGTGGTGCACGGCCGCCTCACCGTGTCGGTCTGGCTGAACGCCCAGGGCATCGAGGTGACGTCCTTCGAGGTCGACGCCACGATGGTCGGCCACGACCTGAGCCGGGGCACCAGCCAGTTCACCCGGACGCCGAAGGCGCAGCCCGTCGACGAGACGGCCGACACCGCCCGGTCGGAGGAGGTCGCCGCGTGACGTTCAGCCGGCCGGCGGGGTCCAGTCGAGCCAGGTCGGGTCGGAGAGGATCATGCGCAGCTGTGCGAAGCTCAGCGGGGGAGCGGCGGCGGCGACGGTCGAGCCTTCGCCCCACTTGTCGTCGGCACTGTTGGAGTCGGCGATGTAGAGCAGACCCTCGTCGGGCCCGATCAGGGTGACCTCCCGGACGATCACGCCGTCGGTGTCGAAGCGGCTGGTCCGGCCGATGAGGTTCCCGTCCCCGTCGAGGAGCTCGGTGCACGCGGTGCCGCCCGGCTCCGGGCAGGTGGTGTGGTCGTCGATGAACGCGCCGTGGTCGTCGGCCGGCGGATAGAGCACGATGTTGAGCCCGCCCACGGTGTCCCCGTCCTCGTTGACGAGATCGGTCGCGAACCAGCCACCACCCGGCTCCTCGCCGGGGGCGAGCTCCTGGTCGCCGAGGTTCTCGTCGGTGGTCGTCATCCCGTCGGGCAGGAGGCCTTCCACGCGGTGCAGCATCACGGCGCCGGGCATGTCCCACCGCCCCGGGGGCGGCTCGGCGGACCTCGGCTGCGGGGTCCCGGGATCGGTGGCGACGCTGCCCTCGTCGGCCTGGCTGCCCGCCAGCGCGGGCAGCACGACCACGGAGGCCGTGGCCAGCAGCGCCACCCCGCCGAGGGCGACTCCGGCGCGGCGCCGACGTCGTACGGCGCGGCCGCGTTGCAGCGACCCCGCGCGCAGGCGCTCGGTCGGGGTGGGCAGGTCGTCCAGCGACCGGACCATCAGGTCGTGCAGGCCGGTGCTGAGGTCGGGGTCGGTCATCGGGCGCTCCCGTTCGGGTGAGGGGTGGTGTCAGCGAGCAGCGTGCGCAGCGACCTGAGTGCGCGCAGGCTGCGGTTCTTGACGGCGGCCTCGCTGAGGTCGAGGTCGGCGGCGGTCTGGGCGACGCTGCGGTCCTCCCAGAAGCGGAGCACCACGACCGCCCGGTCGACCGGTGCCAGCTCGGCGAGCGCGGCCAGGAGGGCGACGCGGTCGGCCGGGTCGGCGTCGCGGGACGCCCGGTCGGTCGGCTCGGCGACGGGGAGCTCGGTGCTGCTGCGCCGGCGACGCTCGGAGAGGAAGGTCTTCATCAGCACGCCGTGCACGTAGGCGACCGGGTCGCCGGCGCTGCTGACCCGCCACCACGAGGCGTACGCCTTGGCGAGCGCCGACTGCACGAGGTCCTCTGCGGCGTGCGGCGACGTCGTCAGGAGGTAGGCGCTGCGGTAGAGCTGGGCCGACCGGGCGGCCACGAACTCCTCGAACTCCTCGTCCATCCGTGGCGAGCGACGCACCTGGACCTCCACCCGTTCGACGTCCCGCGAGCCCCGGCGGGGCCCGTCACCCTACAGACGCCGCGACCCCCGATCGGGTCTCATCGCTCGTGCCCAACTAGGCTCGGGGACCATGGCTGAGTATGTGTTCACCCTGCGCAATGTGCGTAAGGCCCATGGCGACAAGGTCGTCCTCGAGAACGTCACCCTCTCGTTCCTCCCCGACGCCAAGATCGGTGTCGTCGGGCCCAACGGCACCGGCAAGTCGTCCCTGCTGAAGATCATGGCCGGGCTCGACAAGCCCAACAACGGCGACGCGCTGCTGAGCCCGGGCGCGACGGTCGGGATGCTGCAGCAGGAGCCGCCCCTGACGGAGGGCAAGACCGTCCTCGAGAACGTCGAGGAGGCCGTGTCCGAGACCAAGGACAAGATGGCCAGGCTCGACGCGCTCTACATGGCCATGGGTGACCCGGACGCCGACCTCGACAAGCTCAACGAGGAGGCCGGCAACCTCCAGAGCGAGCTCGACGCCGCCAACGTGTGGGACCTCGACAGCCGTCTCGAGCAGGCGATGGACGCGCTGCGCTGCCCGCCGCCGGACGCCATCGTCGACAACCTCTCCGGTGGTGAGCGCCGCCGCGTCGCGCTCTGCAAGCTGCTGCTCCAGCAGCCGGACCTGCTGCTCCTCGACGAGCCCACCAACCACCTCGACGCCGAGTCCGTGCAGTGGCTGGAGAACCACCTGAAGGACTACCCGGGCGCCGTCTTGGCCGTCACCCACGACCGGTACTTCCTCGACAACGTCGCCACCTGGATCCTCGAGCTCGACCGCGGCCAGGCCCACCCCTACGAGGGCAACTACACGACGTACCTCGAGACCAAGCAGTCCCGGCTCAAGATCGAGGGCCAGAAGGACGCCAAGCGCGCCAAGATGCTGGAGAAGGAGCTCGAGTGGGTCCGCTCCAACGCCAAGGCGCGGCAGACCAAGAGCCGCTCCCG
>JAOPXG010000189.1 GCA_025965275.1 Nocardioides sp. | reverse complement strand
GGACCTAGAACGTGTTCTAGAAAGACTGGTAGCGTCCGCGCCATGAGTGAGACCTCCCAGCGCGTCGTCGTCATCACCGGCGCCGCCTCCGGCATCGGCTTCGCCACCGCCGAGCTGTTCCGCGACGCCGGTGACATCGTCTTCGGCCTCGACATCAACGACACCGTCCCCGAGGGCGTGACGTACGTCGAGTGCAACGTCGGCGACAAGGCCGCGGTCGACGCGGCCATCGAGGTCTGCGCCCAGCACGGCCGGATCGACGTGCTCGCCAACGTCGCCGGCATCGTGCAGTTCGGCCGGATCGAGACCGTGACCGAGGAGGAGTGGGACCGGGTCCAGGCCGTCGACCTCAAGGGCCCGTTCTTCCTGATCCAGGCCGCGCTCCCGCACCTGCGTGCCTGCCAGGGCAACATCGTCAACGTCTCCTCGGTCGCGGGCAACGTCGCGCAGCCCTACGCCACGGCGTACGCCGCTGCCAAGGGCGGGCTCACCCAGCTCACCAAGGCCCTCGCCCTCGAGCTGTCGCCGGAGGGCATCCGCGTCAACGCCGTCTGCCCCGGCACCGTCGACACCCCGATCGTCGCCCAGGTCTTCCACAAGCTCACCGACGACCTGGACAAGCGGGTCGCCGACCGGCTGATGATGATGCTGCCCGGTGGCGCGATCTCGCCGAAGGAGATCGGCGAGGCGATCGTCTACCTCGCCAACGCCCGGATGGCCACCGGCACGGTGCTCGCCGTCGACGGCGGCATGAGCTGACTCCCGACCGTCAACTAGCATGTGGCCGCCCAGATCGACCGGTCTCGGCATGCCGGTGTAGCTCAGTTGGTAGAGCGCGTCTCTTGTAAAGACGATGTCGCGGGTTCGATTCCTGTCACCGGCTCCACATGCCCTCAGCGCAGCCGTCGTACGGCGAAGGTGTCCGGCGGGTCGGCGATCGCGTCCTGGGCCGCGACCAGCTGGATCTCGCGGGTGCCGGCGGCGAGGGTCTGCTCGAGGATCGCGAACACCGACGACGTGGTGCGGGCCAGCGCGGTCTCGGCCGAGCCGGTCGTGCGCAGGTGGGCGAGGTAGAGCGCGGCCGTCACGTCGCCGCACCCGTTGGGCGCGATCGGCAGCAGCGGCGTCTCCACCGCCCAGGCGCCCTCGTCGGAGACCGCGAGGACGTCGAGCTTCCCGTCGGGCACGTCGCCGTGGAGGACGCTCGTGACGAGGATGTCGCGCGGCCCACGAGCGCGGACCTCGTCGACCGCGTCGAGGATCTCGGCCAGCGTCGTGGTCGTCCGCCCGGCGAGGAAGTCGAGCTCGAAGTGGTTGGGGGTGAGGATGTCGGCCTGCGGGACCACGGTGTCGCGCATGAACTCCGGGATGCCGGGGCGCACGAACATGCCGCGCCCGACGTCGCCCATCACCGGGTCGCAGCAGTAGACCGCGGCCGGGTTGAGCTCCTTCACCCGCGCGACCGCGTCGAGGATCACCGCTCCGACGGCCGGGTCGCCCTGGTAGCCGGACAGCACCGCGTCGGCCTCGCCGAGCACGCCCCGGTCGTCGATGCCGGCGATCACCTCGCGGACGTCGTCGGCGGCCAGCAGCGGCCCGCGCCACGCGCCGTACCCGGTGTGGTTGGAGAAGTGCACGGTCAGCACCGGCCACACCTCGTGGCCCAGCCGCTGGAGCGGGAAGACGGCGGCGGAGTTGCCCACGTGGCCGTAGGCCACCGACGACTGGATCGACAGGATCTTCACCCGCCGGATCCTCCTCGGGGTGTGCCTGTACGAGCAAACTAGAACTTGTTACAGTCTTGATCGCGCACACATTCTGCCGGTATGTCCGGCCTCTGGCACAGCGAGGTTGATCCATGGCGAAGCACCCGCCCTACACGAACGAGGCCGACTACGTGGTGGTCGGCTCCGGCAGCTCCGGCGCCGCGATCGCCGGCCGGCTGGCGCAGTCCGGCGCGAGCGTGATCGTGCTCGAGGCGGGCAAGAGCGACGAGCAGTACCTCGTCAAGAAGCCCGGCATGATCGGCCCGATGCACTCGGTGCCGCAGATCAAGGCGAAGGTCGACTGGGGCCTCTACTCGACGCCGCAGAAGCACCTCCTCGACCGGAAGATGCCGGTCCCGCGGGGCAAGGTCGTCGGCGGCTCGAGCTCGATCAACGGCATGGTCTACGTGCGCGGCAACCGTGCCAACTACGACTCCTGGGCCGCCGAGGGCAACACCGGCTGGTCGGCCGACGAGGTCAACGCCGCCTACCAGCGGATGGAGGACTTCGAGGACGGTGCGAACGACTACCGCGGCGCCGGTGGTCCGATCAAGATCACCCGCAACAAGGCCCCCCAGGAGGGGTCGCTCCAGTTCATCCAGGCCACGGCCGACACGCTCGGTGTGAAGGTCCTCGACGACTACAACGGCGAGTCGCAGGAGGGCGTCAGCCGGATGCAGCAGAACGCGTCCGGTGGCCTGCGCTACAGCGCCTCGCGCGGCTACCTCCACCACCTCGACGTGCCCACGCTGCAGCTGCAGTCCGAGGTGCTGGTCACCCGGATCAACATCGACAACGGTCGCGCCACGGGTGTCGAGGTCACGGACAAGGACGGCTCGAAGCGCACCGTGCGCGCCGGCAAGGAGGTCATCCTCTCCGCCGGCTTCGTCGGCTCCGCGCAGCTCCTCATGCTCTCGGGCGTCGGGCCGGCCCAGCACCTCGCCGACCACGGCATCCAGGTCCTCGCGGACCTGCCCGTCGGCGACAACCTGCACGACCACCTGTTCCACGCGCTGACCTTCCACGCGACCACGTCGAAGATGCGCGGCAACGCGTTCTTCTTCGGCAAGGGCGTCGTCAAGGAGGCCCTGCGGCCCGGCCAGACCTTCATGGCCAACTCGGTGTTCGAGGCCGTCGCCTTCCTGCGGACGTCGCAGGCGACCGACGTACCCGACCTCCAGCTGCACCTGCTGCCGTGGTCGTACGTCTCGCCGAACCAGGACGAGCCGATCCAGCACAAGGTCGACCCGCGGACGTCGCTGACGCTGCTCTCGACGCTGATCTACCCGAAGAGCCGGGGCACGCTGCGCCTGGCCTCGGCCGATCCGACGGCCGCACCGCTCATCGACTTCCAGTACCTCGCCGACAACGCCGACCTCGAGGTGCTCGCCGAGGGCTCGGAGATGGTGCGCGAGGTCATGGCCGGCGCCGGCTTCAACGGCGCGATCAAGGAGGAGATCCATCCGGGTGCCGGCCTGAAGGGGCAGGAGCTGCGCGACGCGATCCTCAACCGGGCGACCTCGGTCTACCACGGCGTCGGCACCTGCCGGATGGGCGTGGACGAGCTCGCCGTCGTCGGCCCGGACCTCAAGGTCCGCGGCATCGAGGGGCTGCGCGTCTGCGACGCGTCGATCATGCCGTCGATCACGGGGGGCAACACCAACGCCCCGGCGATCATGATCGGCGAGCGCGGCGCCGACCTGGTGCTGGGCCGATGACCGCCCTGCGGCAGGGCCCGGCCCGCCCGGCGTCGATCACCGACGCGTTCCTCCAGAAGCTCGTCGCGCGGGTGCCGTCGAGCAGCGGCGCCACGTGGAAGCTCACCGAGGTCTACACCGGCGACGTGCTCGTCGAGCTGCCGCAGTCGACGCCCGAGGACATCGAGCAGGCGTACGCCGCGGCCCGCAAGGCCCAGCACGAGTGGACGGCGTGGCCGCTGGCCAAGCGGCTCGCGGTCTTCAAGAAGGCGCACGCGCGCTTCATCGACAACGTCGAGACCACGACCGACCTGATCCAGGTCGAGAGCGGCAAGAACCGGCGGATGGCGATCGAGGAGACCTGCGACCCGCCGATGGTGATGAGCCACTACATCAAGCGGGCTCCCAAGCTCCTCGCGTCGACCAGGCGCGGCGGCCCGGTGCCGTTCCTGTCCACGTCGACCGAGATCCGCCAGCCCAAGGGCGTCGTCGGCATCATCGCGCCGTGGAACTTCCCGTTCGCGACCGGGATCTCCGACGCGATCCCGGCCCTGATCGCCGGCAACGGCGTGGTGCT
>JAOPXG010000176.1 GCA_025965275.1 Nocardioides sp. | reverse complement strand
TCGCTCGCCTGGGCCGCGCTGTGCTTCGTGCTCTTCGCGCTGCTGTCGCTCGCGGTCGTCCACGGCTGGGGCTCGCTGACCTCCCTGGACCACCGCGGTGAGCACGTCGAGACGTGGGCGGTGGACTCCCGCTGGGCGCGCCGGCCGCTGAACGCGATCGAGGACGCCTTCGGGACCATCGGGATGACGATCCTCACGGCGGTGCTCGCCGTCTTCATGGTCGCGCGCAAGCACCGGCGCGCGGCGTACTTCACCGTCGGCGTCATGGTGGTCACCTCGGTCGCGACCACGCTCCTCAAGGTGGCGATCGACCGGGTCCGGCCGCCGTGGCAGAACCCCGACGAGTTCCTGCACAGCCTCTCCTACCCGTCCGGCCACGCCTCCTCGGTCGCTGCGCTCGGCGGGGTCGTCATCGTGCTCGTGTCGATGCTGGTGCGGCGCGCCAACGTCCGGCGACTGGCGTACGTCGCGGTGGTGCTGGTCGTCCTCCTGGTCGGCGCCGACCGGATCCTGCTCGGTCGCCACTACCCGAGCGACGTGCTCGGGGGCTACCTCCTCGGCGCCGGGGTCGTGCTGCTGGGCCTCGCCGTCTACACCCCGCTGCCGCGCAGCCACGCCGCCAGCATCGAGCCGCTGCCGGAGGTCTACGTCTCCGAGCGGCAGCTCGCGGTGATCCTGAACCCGATCAAGGTCGAGGACGTCGGGCAGTTCAAGGCGATCGTCGCAGCGATGGCGCGCGAGGCCGGCTGGTCGACGCCGAGCTGGCACTACACGACCATCGAGGACCCGGGCACCGGCATGGCGGCGGCCGCCTCGGTCGCCGGCGCCGACCTGGTGCTGGTCTGCGGGGGCGACGGCACCGTCCGCGAGGTGTGCGCCGAGCTCGCCGGCACCGGCATCCCGGTGGGCATCGTGCCGGCCGGCACCGGCAACCTGCTCGCCCGCAACCTCGACATCCCCCTCTACATCCGGGCCGCGATCGACGTCGCGCTCACCGGGCAGGACCGCGCGATCGACCTGGTCAAGGTGTCCGGTGACGGCTTCGAGCCCACGCACTTCATGGTGATGGCCGGTATGGGCTTCGACGCCGCGATCATGGAGGGCGTCAACGAGGACATCAAGAAGCGGGTCGGCTGGCTCGCCTACGTGCTGTCCGCGCTGAAGTCGCTGATGTTCCCCGCCGTGAAGGTCGAGGTGTCGGTCGACGGAGGCGAGTTCACCAGCCACCGGGCCCGCACGGTGGTGGTCGGCAACGTCGGCTTCCTGCAGGCCGGGATGCCGCTGCTGCCCGACGCCGCGATCGACGACGGCGTCCTCGACGTGGTGCTGCTGCACCCCCGCAAGTTCCTGTCCTGGATCCCGCTGGCCTACCGGGTGCTGGCCCGCCGCCCGCGCACCGACGACCTGGTCAACCGGATGACCGGCCACACGATCGTCGTCCGGGCCGCCACCGACACCCCCCGCCAGCTCGACGGCGACTCGATCGGTCCCGGCCGGGAGCTGCGCATGGAGTGCATCCACGGGCGGCTGCTCGTCCGCGTGCCGCGGTAGGTAACGGTGGTGTTTCTCCGTCAAGAACCGGCAAAGGACCGTCAAGGAGCCGTCAACGGACTCTGTCCCCGGGCCGCGTCCCGTCTACGAATGGGGACGTGGCTGACTTCGTCTTCGTACTCCTGACCCTCGTGGCCTTCGGACTGCTCGCCGTGCTGGTGGGCTTCCTGGACCGGAGATCGTCCCGGTGAGCTCGCTCGCTCCCGCCCTCGCCCAGATCGCCGTGCTGGTCATCGCCCTGGCGATCGCCGTCCCGCTGCTCGGCCGCTACCTCGCCCACCTCTACACGTCGCCGAAGCACCTCGCGGTCGAGCGGACGTCGTACCGGGTGCTGCGCGTCGACCCCGACGCCGACCAGCACTGGCGCACGTACGCGATGTCGGTGCTCGGCTTCTCGCTGGTGGGGGTCCTCCTGCTCTTCGGTCTCGGCCGACTGCAGGAGCACCTGCCGCTCTCACTCGGCTTCCCGGGCCTCCCGTCCGACGGTGCCTGGAACACCGCCGTCTCGTTCGTGACGAACACGAACTGGCAGTGGTACTCCGGCGAGGCGACCACCGGCCACCTGATGCAGATGTCGGGCCTCACCGTCCAGAACTTCGTCTCCGCCGGCGTCGGCATGGCCGTCGCGGCGGCGTTCGCCCGTGCGCTTTCCCGCGACCTCCAGGAGGGGCGGATCGGCAACTTCTGGACCGACCTGGTCCGCACCGTCGTCCGGGTGCTGCTGCCGATCTCGCTGGTCGCCGCCGTCGTCCTGATCCTCCTCGGCGTCGTGCAGAACCTCGTCGAGCCGATGGCCGTGCACACGCTCACCGGCGGGGTGCAGGACATCACCGGCGGGCCGGTCGCCAGCCAGGAGGCCATCAAGGAGCTCGGCACCAACGGCGGCGGCTTCTACAACGCCAACTCCGCCCACCCCTTCGAGAACCCGACCCCCTTCAGCGACATCTTCGAGATCTTCCTGCTCCTGGTCATCCCGTTCGCGATGGCCTGGGCCTTCGGCATCATCGTGGGCGACCGCCGCCAGGGCGGCGCGATCCTCGCGGTGATGGCCGTCCTCTGGGGCGCCGCCGTCGGGCTGCTCACCTGGGCCGAGATGGCCGCTCCCGGGACCGCACCCGGTCTCGCCGGCGGGGCGATGGAGGGCAAGGAGGTCCGCTTCGGCGAGGCCGCGTCCGCTCTCTTCGCCTCGTCGACCACCGGCACCTCCACCGGTGCCGTCAACGCGATGCACGACTCCCTCACCGCTCCCGGCGGTGGCGTGGCGCTGTTCAACATGATGCTGGGCGAGGTCGCCCCCGGCGGGGTCGGCTCGGGCCTGTACGGCATGCTGATGCTGGCCGTCGTCACGGTCTTCCTCGCCGGCCTGATGGTCGGCCGCACGCCGGAGTACCTCGGCAAGAAGATCGGCCAGCGCGAGGTCACCCTGGTCGCGTTCTACGTGCTGACCACCCCGGTGCTGGTGCTCGTCGGCGGCGCGATCGGGCTCACCGCCTCCGACGGGCTCGCCGGCCTGCTGAACAGCGGACCGCACGGGCTCTCCGAGGGCCTGTACGCCGTCACGTCGGCCTCGAACAACAACGGCTCCGCGTTCGCCGGCATCACCTCGGGCACGCCGTTCTGGAACACGCTGCTCGGGCTGTGCATGCTGTTCGGCCGGTTCCTGCCGATGGTCTTCGTCCTCGCCCTCGCCGGCCTGTTCGCCCGGAGCCAGAAGCTCCCACCCAGCGCCGGCACCCTGCCCACCCACCGGCCACTCTTCGTGGTCCTCCTCTCGGGCGTCGCCGTCGTCGTGGTCGGTCTGACCTACGTCCCGGTCCTCGTCCTCGGTCCGATCGTGGAGTCCCTGTCGTGAACATCCACCACCCTGCGCCGGTACCACGCTCCCTCGGCAGCCAGCTCCTCGAGGCGCTGCCAGCTGCCCTGCGCAAGCTCGACCCGCGCGAGCTCGCGGCGTCGCCCGTGATGCTCGTCGTCGAGATCGGCGCCGCGGCCACCACCGTCATGTCCGTCCTCGACCCGAGCACGATGGCCGTCGGCGTCACGATCTGGCTGTGGCTCACTGTGCTGTTCGGCACCCTGGCCGAGGCCGTGGCCGAGGGCCGCGGCAAGGCCCAGGCCGCCAGCCTGCGCGCACTCCAGCAGGAGACGACCGCACGCCGCGTCCGCGGCAGCGGCGACCAGCTCAGGTACACGGGCAACCTGGCCACCCTCCAGGTCGACCAGGTCCCCAGCACCTCCCTGCGGGCCGGCGACGTGGTGGTCGTCGAGGCCGGCGAGCGGATCCCCGGTGACGGCGACGTCATCGAGGGAGTCGCGTCGGTCGACGAGTCGGCGGTCACCGGGGAGTCGGCGCCCGTGATCCGCGAGTCGGGGGGTGACCGCTCCGCGGTCACCGGCGGCACGGTCGTGCTGTCCGACCGGATCGTCGTCCGGATCACCTCCGAGCCGGGCCAGTCGTTCGTCGACCGGATGATCGCCCTGGTCGAGGGGTCGGAGCGGCAGCGCACGCCGAACGAGATCGCGCTCAACATCCTGCTCACCGCGCTCACGGCGATCTTCGTCGTGGTGGTCGGCACGCTCTACTACTACGCCGACTACAGCGGCACGAACCCGTCGTGGATCGTGCTCACGGCCCTGCTCGTCTGCCTGATCCCGACCACGATCGGCGCGCTGCTCTCGGCCATCGGCATCGCCGGCATGGACCGGCTGGTCCGGCGCAACGTGCTGGCGATGTCGGGCCGCGCGGTCGAGGCCGCGGGCGACGTCGACGTGCTGCTGCTCGACAAGACCGGCACCATCACCTACGGCAACCGGCAGGCCACCGAGCTGCTGCCGCTCTCGGGCGTCACCGGCGCCGAGATCGCCCAGGCGGCGCTGCTGTCCTCACTCGCCGACGAGACGCCCGAGGGCCGCAGCATCGTCACCCTCGTTCGCGACGGGTACGCCGGGATCGACGAGTCCGAGGCGAGCCGCGGCTCCCTCGTGGAGTTCTCCGCGACGACCCGGATGAGCGGCATCGACCTCCCGGACCGGGTGATCCGCAAGGGCGCCGGCAGCGCGGTCTCCCAGTGGGTGCACGGCACCGGCGTGCCGGCCGCGGAGACGTCGGGCGGTGAGCTCACCGTCCTCGTCGACGGCGTCAGCGCGTCGGGCGGCACCCCGCTCGTCGTCGCCGAGCAGATCGGGTCGAGGCCCGCCCGGGTGCTCGGTGTGATCCACCTCAAGGACGTGGTCAAGGAGGGCATCCGCGAGCGCTTCGACGAGATGCGCGCGATGGGCATCCGCACGGTGATGATCACCGGCGACAACGCCATCACCGCCCGGGCGATCGCCGAGGAGGCCGGCGTCGACGACTTCCTCGCCGAGGCGACGCCCGAGGACAAGATGGCGCTGATCCGCAAGGAGCAGACCGGCGGGCGGATGGTCGCGATGTGCGGCGACGGCACCAACGACGCACCGGCGCTCGCCCAGGCGGACGTCGGCGTCGCGATGAACACCGGGACGATGGCGGCCAAGGAGGCCGGCAACATGGTCGACCTCGACTCCGACCCGACGAAGCTCATCGACATCGTCGAGATCGGCAAGCAACTGCTGATCACCCGGGGCGCGCTCACGACCTTCTCGATCGCCAACGACATCGCGAAGTACTTCGCGATCCTGCCGGCGATGTTCGTGGTCGCGTTCCCGGGTCTCGACGTCCTCAACATCATGCAGCTGTCGAGCCCGGAGTCCGCGATCCTCTCGGCGGTGGTGTTCAACGCCCTGGTCATCGTCGCGCTGATCCCGCTGTCCCTGCGCGGGGTCCGCTACACGCCGTCCTCGGCGGCCGACCTGCTCCGCCGCAACCTGCTCATCTACGGCGTCGGCGGCCTGATCACCCCGTTCCTGGGTATCAAGCTGCTCGACCTCGTCATCTCGCTCATCCCCGGCCTCTAAGGACCACCATGAAGGACCTCTTCGCCCTGTTCCGGCACAGCCTCGCCGGGCTCCGCGTGATGATCGCGGCCACGCTGCTCCTCGGCGTCGCCTACCCGCTCGTCGTCACCGGGATCGCCCAGGTGGCCTTCCCGTGGAAGGCCCAGGGCTCCCTGGTGACGGCGACCGGCGGCCACACCACCGACGCCGGCGACGCCGTCGGCTCGGCGCTCCTCGGCCAACTGGTCGGCGGCGAGGACGCCGACCGGCTGTTCCATAACCGCCCCTCGGCGGCGGGCGACGGCTACGACCCGCTCAGCAGCTACGGCTCGAACCTCGGCCCGGAGAACCCGGACCTGATCGCTGCCATCAAGGAGCGCAAGGCCGAGATCGCCCAGCGCGAGGGCGTCGACCCGTCCGACGTACCTCCGGACGCGGTCACCGCGTCGGGGTCCGGTCTCGACCCCCACATCTCCGTCGCGTACGCCGACCTCCAGATCGCCCGGGTGGCCGAGGCCAACGGGTTGACCGAGGACGCCGTACGGCGCCTGGTCGACGAGCACACGTCCGGTCGGACGTGGGGCGTGCTCGGCGAACCGCGCGTCAACGTGCTCGAGCTCAACATCGCGGTGCGGGTGCTGGCAGGATCGTGAGCATGGAGGCCGATCCTCAAGTCGGGCGCCGGGGCCGGCTGACGGTCTACCTCGGCGCCGCGCCCGGCGTCGGGAAGACCTACGCCATGCTCGGCGAGGCTCGTCGGCGTCACGAGCGCGGCACCGACGTGGTGATCGGCTACGTCGAGACGCACGGGCGCGAGCAGACCGTCGCCATGCTCGACGGCCTGGAGGTGGTGCCACGGGTGGAGGTCTCCTACCGCGACGCGACCTTCACGGAGATGGACACCGACGCGGTGATCGCGCGGCGGCCGGCAGTGGTCTGCGTCGACGAGCTGGCCCACACCAACGTGCCGGGCAGCCGGCACGAGAAGCGGGCCGAGGACGTCGAGCAGATCCGCCGGGCCGGGATCGACGTCATCACCACGGTCAACATCCAGCACCTCGAATCGCTCAACGACGAGGTCGAGCGGATCACCGGCGTGCGGCAGCGCGAGACCGTGCCCGACGAGGTCGTCCGCACGGCCGACCAGATCCAGCTCGTCGACATGTCCCCCGACGCGCTGCGCCGCCGGATGGCGCACGGCAACATCTACCGCGCCGAACAGATCGACGCGTCGCTCACGTCGTACTTCCGGGTCGGCAACCTCACCGCGCTCCGCGAGCTCGCCCTCCTGTGGCTGGCCGACCGGGTCGACGACGCGCTCGACGACTACCGCCGGGCGCACCAGATCGAGCAGCCGTGGCCCGCCAAGGAGCGGATCGTCGTGGCGGTCACCGGTGGTCCCGAGAGCGAGACGCTGCTGCGCCGCGGCGCCAGGCTGGCCCAGCGCGCCGCCGGGTCCGAGCTGCTCGCCGTGCACGTGATCGCCAACGACGGCCTCGCCAACCCCGACGAGACCCGGATCGCGCGCTCCCAGCAGCTGGTCGCCTCGCTCGGCGGCACCTTCCACTCGGTCGTCGGGGAGGACGTCTCGGCCGCGGTCGTCGACTTCGCGACCGGCGCCAACGCCACCATGGTCGTCGTCGGCGTCTCCCGGCACGGGCGGCTGCGGCGGCTCTTCACGGAGACGACGGGCGACCGGATCGCGTCGCTGGCCGGGTCGATCGACGTCCACCTCGTCACGCACGACCAGGTCGCGCGCGCGACCCGGACCCGGCGGTACCTCTCCCCGCTCAGCCGCCGACGCCAGGTCGTCGGGCTGCTGATGTCCGTGCTCCTGCCGGTCCTGCTGACCGTCGTGCTGCACGCCTTCAGCGACCCCGACCAGCTCCCGATCGACGTGCTGCTCTTCCTGGCGGTCACCGTGCTGGTCGCGCTCGTCGGCGGCCTGGTGCCGGCGCTGGTCGCGGCGCTCGGCGGCTTCCTGCTGATGAACTGGTACTTCACCCCGCCCGTGCGCAGGCTGACGATCTCCGAGCCGACGAACCTGGTGGCGCTGCTGGTCTTCGTCGCCGTCGCCGTCGGCGTCGCCAGCGTCGTCGACCGGGCCTCGCGACGGGCGACCGACGCCACCCGGGCGCGCACCGAGGCCGCGACGATGGGCTCCTTGTCCCGCTCG
Source organism: Nocardioides sp. (assembly GCA_025965275.1). Taxonomy (GTDB): domain Bacteria; phylum Actinomycetota; class Actinomycetes; order Propionibacteriales; family Nocardioidaceae; genus Nocardioides. The sequence goes on along the minus strand of JAOPXG010000176.1, from coordinate 14,084 downwards.
GTGCTGACCGGCCAGGACACCGCGGAGGCGATCGTCGCCCGGCTCCAGGAGGTGTTCAACCAGACCGCGGTCTCGCTGCTCAAGCGCGGCTCCGCCGGCTGGGAGGTGATGGCCTCGAGCGGCACGCCGCACGCGTGCGCACCCGACGAGGGCGACACCCAGGTCCGCGTCGACGACGACCACGTCATCGCGCTCTGCGGGTCGCCGCTGCGCGCCACCGACCAGCGGGTGCTGGAGGCCTTCGCCGTCCAGACCGGCCTGGTGCTCGAGTACCGCCGGCTCCGCGAGCGTGAGGACCGCGCCGCCGCGCTCGAGCGCGCCGAGGCGACCAGCACGGCCATCCTGCGCGCCGTCTCCCACGACCTGCGCACCCCGCTCGCCACCATGCGTACGGCGGTCGACGGGCTGGCGTCCGGCTCCCTCGGCTCCGCGGACCGGACCGAGCTGGTCGCCGCGGTCGAGTCGTCGACCGGTCAGCTGGAGCGGCTGATCGACAACCTGCTCGACCTTTCGCGGATCGAGTCGGGGCTGCTGCACCCGACGCTCGCCGACCGCAGCCTCGAGGAGGTGCTCCCGCTCGCCGTCGCCGGGCACCCGCCCGGGAGCGTCACCCTCGAGGTCGACGAGACCTCCCCCCTGGTGCACACCGACGCCGGGCTGCTCGAGCGGGTGGTGGCCAACCTCGTGGGCAACGCCGTGCGGGTCTCGGACGGAGCGCCGGTGCGCGTGCTCGCGCACGTGCTCCCCGAGTCCGTCGACATCCTGGTCGTGGACCGCGGGCCGGGCGTGCCCGCGGCGCTCCGGGACCGGATGTTCGAGCCGTTCCAACGGCTCGGCGACGCCACGGTGGGTGGTCTCGGCCTCGGCCTCGCCGTCGCCCGCGGCCTCACCGAGGCGCTCGGCGGGACCCTCACCGCCGAGGACACCCCCGGCGGAGGGCTCACCATGGTGCTGTCCGTCCCGCGCGCAGAGTCGGTGTCGCCGTGAGCCCCAAGGTCCTGGTCGTCGATGACGAGCCCGCCCTGGCCCGGGCGCTCGCGATCAACCTGCGCGCGCACGGCTGGGAGGTCGTCACGGCCGCCGACGGCCGCTCGGCGCTCGACGCCGCCGCCACCGAGCACCCCGACGTCGTGCTGCTCGACCTGGGCCTGCCCGACCTGGACGGCACCGAGGTGCTCGCCGGCCTGCGCGGCTGGACGAAGGTGCCGATCGTCGTGCTGTCCGCACGCCAGCACGGCGAGGACAAGGTGGAGGCGCTCGACCTCGGCGCCGACGACTACGTCACCAAGCCGTTCGCGATGAACGAGCTGATGGCCCGGCTGCGCGCTGCCGTCCGGCGCGGGCAGGAGGCCGGTCCGGAGACGACCGAGGTGGTCGTGGGCGACCTCGTCATCGACCTGGCGCGCAAGCACGTGGCCCGCAGCGGGACCGACGTACGGCTGACCCCCACGGAGTGGGCCTTCCTCGAGCTGCTCGCCCGCAACGTCGGCCGGATCGTGTCGCGCGAGCAGATCCTGCGTGAGGTGTGGGGACCGGCGTACGAGCACGAGTCGCACTACCTGCGGGTCTACGCCGCGCAGCTGCGGCGCAAGCTCGAGGCCGACCCGGCGCACCCCGTGCACCTCGTCACGACCGCGGGCCTCGGCTACACGCTGGAGCCTTGATGGTCACCGTTCACAGGTACCTCACCCGGGTCTCGACACGACGGGCGCGACCACCATCAGCGGATCCGCTGGCGCGTCTCCGCTAGCGCGGTGTGAGCCAGAAGACGGGCAGCTCGCGACCGGTGCGCTCGGCGTACTTCTGGTAGTTCGGCCACTCCTTGACCAGCACCGCCCAGATCTCCTCGCGCTCGGGGCCCTGCAGCTCGCGGGCCGCGGTGGCGACCGTGCGGCCCTGGTACGTGACCAGCGGCTCCTCGGCCACCCGGAGGTTGCCCGCCCAGGCCGGCGGCGTCGGCGCGCCCCAGTTGGAGCCGACGACCAGCCAGCCGTCGCCGTGCGGGACACACAGCAGCGGGGTCGTACGCAGGATGCCCGTCGTGCGGCCGGGCACCTGCAGCACCAGCTCCTTGAGACCGGTGGCCATCATGATCGTCACCCGACCCCGGGTCAGTCGCTGGATCAGCTTGTCGGAGCCGACGATCAGCCGGGAGTACTTCGACAGCCACGGCTGGCCGCCGAGCTTGACCGCCATCCACCGCATCGGGTTCATGGGCGGAGCATAGGGGTCTCCCTCGAGGGCGGGTGCGGGTTCCGGCTTCTCCGCGACGGGCTCCGGAGCGGCGGGCGCACGGCGGCCTGACCCTCCGGGCGGGGCGCCGCCGTCGTCACGGTTGGTTGCCGTCAGGGACGGCCGACGAGGAACGACAGCACGAGCGACATCAGTCCCACCGAGATGGCGGCACCGGTGGGCGTCGGCGCGATGAGCAGCGGCACGGTGCCGAGGAGGAGCACGTCGAAGCCGCGCAGCACGCTGAAGTAGAGCGAGGTCGGCACCGCGCCCATCGGGGAGGTGATCAACGGGAGCTGGTAGTCGGGCGGGTGGCTGGTCATCCAGCGCACGGCCGCCGTCGCGACGGTCACGCCGCACGCCAGCGCCACGATGACGCTCGGGCCCCACGGCCCGCCGATGGCGTCGTGCACCGCGGGCGCAGCGCCCAGCGACCAGATCACGAGCAGGGCGCCCGGGACGCCCAGGCACGCGGCCTTGACGGCCGGTGCGGGCAGGGGGAAGCAGCGCAGCAGGCTCGCCGTACGACTCAGGACCCGCAGGGACGTGAACAGGCCGACACCGGCGCCGAAGCCGGTGAGCGTCACGACCACGACCATCACGTGGCCGAGGCCGAGCGCGGTGGCGAGGTAGGGCAGCACCAGGGCGCCGGCGAGGCCGACCAGCACCTGCGGGTTGCGGCGCAGCCGCACCACCTCGCGCCACACGAGGGCGCTGGCCCCCGAGCCGCGGCCGCGGACCACGCGGACGGTGCTCTTCGAGCGCCAGTGGCGGGACACGAGGATGTCGTAGAAGAGCGTGAGGTCGAGGCTGGCGAGGGCGCCCGAGAGACCCGGCAGCAGCGCACCGCCGGAGACCAGTCGCTCGCGGCGGATCAGCCGCAGGCTGCGGTAGGCGAGCACCAGCAGGACGAGCGTGAGCACGCCGGCGACCCCGATCGCCGGCCGGAGCAGGGCCACGTCCGGCACGTGCAGCCCGGCCGGCACGGTGTCGCGCGCGACCAGCACGAGGCCGACCCAGAGGGCAACGCCGAGCAGCCAGACCAGGACCCGGACCGGCAGCTGCCCACGCGCCTGGGAGACGGTCGCGACGCCGACGAGCAGGACGCACACGACGGCGACCAGCCCGGTCAGCCAGGCGACGACCTCGGGCGGGTAGTCGCTGAGGGTCGCTCCGATCGCGGCCAGGACCGCGCCCACGAGGGCGGCGACGACGGACGAGACGACCAGGCGGCCGCGCACCAGCGCCGTGCGGTCGAGCGGCGCGGTGAGCAGCCACGTGCCGACCGCGGGCGAGACGAGCATCGGGCCGAGCAGCCGGGCGCCGGCGAGCACGACCGTGACGGCGGCCAGGCCGAAGAGCCAACCGAGCGCGTCGCGGGCGTCCAGGCACGAGACCGACGAGCACGCGCCGGAGGTCACCACCCGGAGGTTGACGATCACGCTGACGGCCATCGCGCCGAGCACCAGCGCGGAGAAGATCGCGACGTACGCGTCGCTGATCGCCTCCATCAGGCTGGTGTCGACGCGGCCCCGGCGCCAGACTCGGATCTGGGAGCGCAGCTCCCGGACCTCGGCGGCCCGGGCGGTCACGGGGACAGCTCGTCGAGGTCGAGGACCCGGTCGGCGACGGCCGCGACGAGGTCCGGGTCGTGGCTGGCGAGCAGGATGCCGAGCCCGTCGGCCTTCTCCCGCAGCAGGCGCCCGGTCAGCCACTCGAGCCCGGCCTGGTCGAGCCGGGCCTCGGGCTCGTCGAGCACGAGCAGCCGGCGCGGGCGCACGAACGCGCTCGCGAGCGCGAGCCGCCGCTTCTGTCCCGACGACAGGGTGCCCGGCAGCTGGGCCGCCTGGCCGACCAGGCGCACCTCGTGCAGCACGTCGTCGACCAGGGCCTCCGCGTCGGGCACGCCGTGCGCGCGGGCGAAGAGGTCGAGGTGCTCGACGACGCTGAGGTCGGGGAAGAAGTCCATGTCGTCGAGCACGATCGCGAGGTCGCGCCGGATCGTCACCGACCGCTCGTCGACCGGGAGGCCGTCCAGCTCCACCGTGCCCCCCGTCGGGGCGTCGACGCCGGTGATGCAGCGCAGCAGGGTGGACTTGCCGGCGCCGTTGCGCCCGCGCAGCGCCAGCGCCTTCCCGGCCGTCACGGTGAGGTCGACCCCGGAGAGCACCTCGACGTCGCCGAACTTCTTGCTCAGGCCGTGCACCCGCAGCAGCGGCGGTGTCTTGGGGGTCTTGGGGGTCTTGGGCTTCTTCGGCTGCTTGCTCGGCGTGGTCACGGGCGGGCGTGCTCGATCGCCTCGAGCTCCTCGGGCGACAGCTGCTGCTCGCAGCTCCACCCGGTGATGCTCTTGGCATAGGTCCGGGCCTCGCTGCGCCCGTGGATCGAGGTGAGGACGACGCCGTGCCCACCGTCGTCGAGCAGCGCGAGCGACCAGGACAGGTGGCCGCCCATGTCGCCGAACGCGTCGTACCGGACCACCGAGAGGTGCCGCAGCGCGTCCTTGGCCTCGGCGCGCAGCGCCGCCACCTCCTGGCGCAGGCCGTGCACGTCCTCGGGCAGTGCCTCCACGCCGGTACGCCGCTTGCCCGCGCTCACCCGGCGCAGCGCGACGACCGACAGCAGCAGCCCGAGCAGGCCGACGACGAGCGCCAGCGACGCGATGATCTCCACGCCTCCGAGACTAGGCAGCCATCCCTCACGTCCCCCGGTGACCCGCCGTTGCACCGGCACCGACTCGACCATTCGGTGGTTGTGTCCTCCGGGAGAGACGGGAGCTGCCCGGCAGGCCAGCCGTGGAACGATGGGCCCGTGACCCGACGCATCGCCTACCAGGGCGAACCCGGCGCCAACTCCCACATCGTGTGCAAGGAGCACTACCCCGAGTGGGAGGCGCTGGCGTGCGCCTCCTTCGAGGACGTCTTCGCTGCCGTCGAGTCGGGCGATGCCGACCTCGCGATGATCCCGATCGACAACTCGATCGCCGGGCGGGTGGCCGACATCCACCACTTCCTGCCCGAATCGGGCCTGCACATCATCGGTGAGCACTTCCTGCGGATCCGGTTCGCGCTCATGGCCCTGCCCGGCACCACGCTCGACACGATCTCGACCGTGCACAGCCACGTGCACGCGCTCGGCCAGTGCCGCAGGTTCATCCGGAAGCACGGCCTCAAGCCGGTCATGGCCGGTGACACCGCCGGCGCGGCGCGCGAGGTGGCGGAGTACGGCGACCCGACGCAGGGCGCGCTCTCCCCGCCGCTCGCCGCCGAGATCTACGGGCTGGAGATCCTGGCCGACGACGTCGAGGACGAGGACCACAACACCACCCGCTTCGTGGTCCTCTCCCGCGACTACGTCGAGGCTCCGGCCGACAACGGCCCGGTGGTCACCAGCTTCATCTTCAACGTGCGCAACCTGCCGGCCGCGCTCTACAAGGCGCTCGGCGGCTTCGCGACGAACGGCGTCAACATGACCAAGCTGGAGAGCTACATGGTCGGCGGCGAGTTCACCGCCACCCAGTTCCTCGCCGAGGTCGACGGGCACCCCGACGACATCGGCCTGAAGAACGCGCTCGAGGAGCTGGCGTTCTTCACGACCGAGGTGAAGGTGCTCGGGGTCTACCCGGCCGACCCGTTCCGCAGCGAGGCGTAGCACGCCGAGTAGGTTCACCCCGTGGAGCAGCAGGACCCCCGGACCGCCGACCTCGGTTTCGCGCGCGTGGACGTCGACCGCGCGGCGCGCACCGGCGACCCCGAGGTCGTGTACGGCGCGGGCAAGACACCCGACCAGATCGTCGCGATCCTCCGGGCCCTCCACGACAAGCACCCCGAGCGCGCGGTCCTCGCCACCCGGCTCTCGCCCGAGGCGCTCGACGTCGTGGCCGACGCCCTGCCGGACGCCGACATCGACCTGGTGGCCCGCGCCGTCACGCTCGGCCCGCTGCCCGAGACGCACGGCACGGTCGCGGTCGTCGCGGCCGGGACGTCGGACGCGCCGGTCGCCGCCGAGGCCGCCCTCACGATCCGCGTGCACGGTGCCGCGGTCGACCGGGTCGACGACGTCGGCGTCGCCGGGCTGCACCGCCTGCTCGGTGTCCGCGACCGCCTGGCCGCCGCCGACTGCCTGGTCGTGATCGCCGGCATGGAGGGCGCGCTGCCGTCCGTGGTCGGCGGGCTGACCGGCGTCCCGCTCGTGGCGGTGCCCACCAGCGTCGGGTACGGCGCCTCCCTCGGCGGCGTCGCCGCGCTGCTGGCGATGCTCAACTCCTGCGCGCCCGGCGTCACCGTCGTGAACATCGACAACGGCTACGGCGCCGGCGTGCACGCCGCCCGCGTGGCCCGGCAGAGCCGCGCCCATGACTGACACGGTCTGGATCGATGCGTCCTCCGGCGCGAGCGGCGACATGCTCCTCGGTGCGCTCGTCGGCGCCGGCGTCCCCGTCGAGGTCATGCAGGAGGCGATCGACGCGGTCGCTCCCGAACCCATCACCCTGCGCGTCGAGTCGGTACGCCGGGGCGGGCTGGCCGCCACCCGCGTCCACGTCGCCGTCGCCGAGTCCCACCACCACCGCACCTGGCGCGACGTCCGGGCCCTGCTCGGGGACGATGAGCTGGCGGTGGCGGTGTTCGAGCGGCTGGCCGCCGCCGAGGCCGCCGTCCACGGCACGACCCCCGACGCGGTGCACTTCCACGAGGTCGGCGCGCTGGACGCGATCGCCGACGTGGTCGGCGTGGCGGCGGGCTTCGCCCACCTCGGCGCCGGCACGGTGACGGTCTCCCCCGTCGCGGTCGGCTCCGGCACCGTCCGAGCCGCCCACGGCACCCTCCCGGTCCCGCCGCCCGCGGTCGCCGAGCTGCTCCGCGGCGTCCCGTCGTACGCCGGACCGGTCGGCGCCCCCGAGATGGAGCTGTGCACGCCGACCGGCGCCGCGCTGCTCACCACCCTCGCGACCGGCTGGGGACCGCAGCCGGCGATGGCCGTCGACGCGATCGGGGTCGGGGCGGGCGGGCGCGACCCGGAGGGTCACGCCAACGTCGTGAGGTTGTTCCGGGGTTTCGAGACAGGACTTCGGCCTTCCGCACCCGCCGGAACGGCACCGCTCCTGCTGGAGTGCAACGTCGACGACCTCGACCCGCGGGTCTGGCCGGCCGTGATCGCGGCGCTCCTCGAGGCGGGCGCGTCGGACGCCTGGCTGACGCCGATCCTGATGAAGAAGGGCCGCCCGGCCCACACGCTCAGCGTCCTGGTCGACAGCGCCCGCGCATCCGGGGTCCGGACCGCGATCTTCCGGCAGACCTCGACCATCGGGCTGCGCGAGCAACCGCTGACGAAGCACGCCCTGGACCGTGAGATCGTGGCCATCGAGGTCGACGGGCAGCAGGTGCCCGTCAAGCTCGCCCGCCACGAGGGTGTCGTGGTCAACGCGCAGCCGGAGTACGACGACGTCGCCCGCGCCGCGGCCGCTCTCGGCCGTCCGGTGAACGACGTGCTCACGGAGGCGCAGGCCCTCAGCCGCGCCTTCATCGAACCCTGACATCTCTGGAGAGTCTGATGGACCCGGTCGTCATCGGCCTGACCTTCCTCGCCATCTTCGTGGTCGAGCTGCCCGACAAGACCTTCCTCGCGACGCTCGTCCTCGCGACGAAGTACCGCCCGATCCTGGTCTGGATCGGCGTCGGGCTGGCGTTCACGGTGCAGACGGTCGTCGCGGTGCTGCTCGGCCACGCCGTCACGTTCCTGCCCGAGGAGGTCGTGCAGGCCGGCGCCGGGCTGATGTTCCTGATCGGCGCGGTGATCCTGATCCGCGAGGGGCGGGGACACCAGGCGGCCGCCGAGTCCGACGAGGAGCCCGAGACCACGAACGTGCACGGCTGGCGGGCCGTGCTGGCCAGCTTCCTGGTGCTGTTCGCCGCGGAGTGGGGCGATCTCTCCCAGCTGCTGACGATCTCGTTGGTCGCGAAGTACGAGGCACCGGTCGCCGTCTTCATCGGCGCGCTCGGGGCCCTGCTCCTCGTGAGCGGCCTGGCCGTGGCCGCGGGACGCCAGCTGCAGCGGTTCGTGAAGCTGCACGTGCTCCACTACGTCGGCGCCGGGGTCTGCTTGTTGCTCGCGGGCATCACGGCGTACGAGCTCCTGACCTAGAGTCTGGGCATGGCTTTCCCGCACGGCGCCGACAGTGAAGTGGGCACCCTCCAGACCGTCATGCTCCACCGGCCGGGCAACGAGCTGAAGCGGCTCACGCCGCGCAACAACGACCGGCTGCTCTTCGACGGGATCCCGTGGGTCAGCCGCGCCCAGGAGGAGCACGACGCGTTCGCGGAGGCGCTGCGCGGCCGCGGCGTCGAGGTCCTCTACCTGACCGACCTGCTGACCGAGACGCTCGCCAGCGAGGCCGCGCGCAACCACGCGATCACGACCACGCTCTCCGGGCTGCACCTCGGCGACACGATGCGCGGCTACCTCGCGCGGGTGATGCGCGACCTCTCCCCCGAGGAGCTCACCGGCTACCTCACCGCCGGGGTGCGCAACGACGAGGTGCGCGGCGGCTTCGGGATCGTCACCTCGCTGCTGCCCAGCGACGACTTCCTCATCGACCCGCTGCCCAACCTGCTCTTCACCCGCGACTCGAGCGTGTGGGTGCAGGACCGGGTCGCGGTCACCTCGCTGGCGATGCCGGCCCGCTCCCGCGAGACGCAGCTGACCGAGCTGATCTACACCGAGCACCCGCGCTTCCAGGGCACCCGCAAGATCCACGGCTGGCACCACGAGCACGTCGAGGGCGGCGACGTGCTGCTGCTCGCGCCCGGCGTGATCGCCGTCGGCGTCGGCGAGCGCACGACACCGGCCGGCGTCGAGCGGTTCGCCCGCCAGGTGTTCCACGCCGACCTCGCCCACACCGTGCTCGCCGTCCCGATCGCGCAGGAGCGCGCGACCATGCACCTCGACACCGTGTGCACGATGGTCGACGTCGACAAGATCGTGATGTACCCCAACGTCGCCGACTCGCTGCGCGCGTACGCCGTCACGCTCGCCGACCGCGCCGAGGACGACCGCGACCTCCAGCTCGAGGTCGCCGACGCCGAGCCGTTCCTGGTGGCCGCAGCGAAGGCGATGAAGATCGACACGCTGCACCAGATCGACACCGGGCTCGACCCGGTCACCGCCGAGCGCGAGCAGTGGGACGACGGCAACAACACGCTCGCGCTCGCGCCGCGGGTGGCCGTCGCCTACGAGCGCAACGACGAGACCAACGCGCGCCTCGAGGAGGCCGGCATCGAGGTGGTCCGGATCGCGGGCTCCGAGCTCGGCTCGGGTCGCGGCGGACCGCGGTGCATGAGCTGCCCGATCTCCCGCGAGCCGCTGCCCGTCGACTGACCGGTCCGGACCACGGTTTACACCCGCGTCACGAGCGGAAGGCTTCGCCGCGGAGGGACAACCCGCGAAAGGCACACGCCATGGCTGACTCGTTCTACGACGCGTTCACACCCGAGGAGATCGCGCGCATCAGCGCGGCCGGCACGCGGGTGCGGGTCCCGGAGGGCTGGTCCCCGATCTGGGAGAAGACCCCCGCCGACAAGGCCTACATCGTGCTCGACGGGAAGGTCTCGGTCCGCCAGAACGGCGACGAGATCGCCCGGCTCGGTCCAGGCGACATCGTCGGCGAGGCCGCGATCGTCAACCACTCCCTGCGCACGGCGTCGATCGTCGCGCTCACGCCCCTCGACCTGATCCACTTCACCGACGAGGCCGTACGCCGGCTCTGCGACGAGATGCCCTCCTTCCAGGAGGCGATCTCGGCGGTCGCGCTCGAGCGGTTCCCGAAGAGCTGACGACCCTGACGACCCTGAAGACCCCTGCCGTGCCCGAGCAGCCCCCCACCGCCGGTGCGCAGGAGGCCGTCGAGGAGCTGCTGCTCGGCGCGGCGCCCCACCTCAACCGGGTCCAGGTCGCCGAGCGGGCCGGCGTACCCCTCGAGGTGGCCGAGCAGCTGTGGCGGCTGCTGGGCTTTCCGCGGACCGAGGACGCCGACGTGGCGTTCACGGACGCCGACGTCGAGGCGCTCGAGCTCACCAAGGACCTGATGGAGCTCGGGATCCTCGGGCCTGACTCGCAGGCGGCGCTGGTGCGCACCTGGGGCCGCAGCTTCGCGCGGCTGGCCGAGTGGCAGACCTCGCTGCTCGCCGACATCGCGACCGAGAGCGCCGACCCCGACCGCAAGCTGACCGAGCTGTCCCAGTCGGTGCTCCCCCGCGTCGAGACGCTGCAGTCCTACATCTGGAAGCGACACCTCGCCAGCGCAACTGGGCGGGCGCTCACGGTGGAGTCGGCAGGCTCGACGGCCTCCCCGCTGACGGTCTGCTTCGTCGACATCGTCGGTTACACGTCGCGCTCCAAGAACCTCGACGAGGCCGAGCTGGTCGGCTGGCTCGAGCACTTCGAGGACGAGGCGACCGGGCTGGTCGTCGACCACGGCGGCCGGATCATCAAGACCATCGGCGACGAGATCCTCTTCGTCGCCGACCGGGTCTCGGACGCCGCCGAGATCGCCCTGGTGATGGCCGAGCGCGGAGCCGACGACCAGGACCGCTTCCCGGAGGTGCGCGCCGGGCTCGCGCACGGCAACGTGGTGAGCCGCCTCGGCGACGTCTTCGGCCCGACGGTCAACATCGCGGCCCGGCTGACGTCGGTCGCGCGGCCGGGCACGGTGCTGGTTGACCGCGGCGTCTACGAGGAGCTGTCCGGTCGTGCCGAGGACGACGAGGAACGGGCGGCCGAACCCGACGCGGCGTACACCTTCCGCCGGACCCGGCGTACGCCGGTGAAGGGCTACGCCCGGCTCCAGCCCTGGGTGCTGCGCCGGGCCTGAAATGCAAGGCGCTCGGCCGTTGCCGACGGGGGACGCGACAACGACCGAGCGCTGCGAATCTACGGGGCGAGGGGTGGTCGGGACAACTCACACGCCGCCTCGGGGGCGTGATTCGTATCGCCTTCGGCGCTCAGCGGATGGTGACCTGGCGGTTCGCCAGCCCGGAGCGGGCGGCGCGCTGCTCGGAGGTGAGATCGGAGTCGTCGGCGAGCGCGGCGGCGAGGTCGGCCGCGAAACGCTCCGCGGGCTCCTCGAGGGGCTCGGGCCCGGTGCCGACCGGGAGGTCCCAGACCGGCGCGAGCAGGCCGTGGGCGCGGAACATGCCGACGAACCGCGACCCCGGCACCAGCTCGTCCTTGCCGGCGGCGTGCAGCCGGGCGAGCGCGTCGAGGAGCTGGTCCTCGGGCTCGGGCATCACCCAGCGCAGGTGCTCCTTGGGTCCGACGTTGGTCCAGTACGCCGCCTCGACGGAGGTCAGCTTCGCGGTCGGGGTCACCGAGTCGTTGGCCTGCTCGAGGGCGGCCACCATGTCGGCCCGCTCGTCGGCGTCGACGTCCGCGATCCAGTAGTCGAACCCGTCGTGGACGGTGATCGTCAGCGACTCGTCGGTGATCAGGTCCTGGAGGCGCGGGCCCTCGCCCGGAGGGGTCGTCAGGCCGACGATGCCGGGCTCCGCCGCGAGCGCGGCGGTGAGGACGGCGCCGAGGTCGCGCGCGGGGTCACCGAAGTTGTGCTGGACCTGCAGCCCGAGCCAGATCTCGCCGCTGTCGCGCACCATCGCGGGCGCGGCCATGGGCAGCATCGAGCAGAGCTTCACGACCTGGTCGGGGTGGTCCTTGAGCGTCAGCGGCGCGGTGGCCGCCGGGACCAGCTCGCGCAGCGCCACCACGTCGCACTCGGACGGCATGCCCTCGAAGGGCCGGGCGACGAACACGTCGGGGGCGCCACCGGCGGCACCGTGGCAGGCCTTGTACCGCTTGCCCGAGCCGCAGGGGCAGGGCTGACGCGGTCCGACCGCGCCCTCGACGGGCTCGGTCTGCTGGTCACGGGCCTTGGTGCGGGACTTCTTCGCCATGGCCCTGAACCTATCGGGGCCGCGTCAGCGGGGCCGATGGCGGTGGTCGAGCGAGCCGCGACCGAGGCACGAGGTCGCGACCGGCGTGTCGAGACTAGGCACCCTCGCGCTTCTCCAGCAGGTCGAGCATGTACGCCGGGCGGTCGGAGATGACCGCCTTCACGCCGAGCTCGAGGCAGAGCTCCAGCTCGGTCTGGGTGTTCACCGTCCACACGTGCATGTCGTGGCCGCTGCGGGTGATCCGCGGCCCCAGGCGCGGGTGGTCGGTGAGCACCTCGACACCCGGACCGACGAGCCAGTCCGGCCCGATCATCCGGCGCAGCATCGGCCAGTGCCGGGCGGAGTCGAGGAGCATCACCAGCGGCACCGCGGGCGCGAGCCGCTCGACCCGCTGCAGGGCGGTCCAGGAGAAGCTCATCACCCGAGCCGGCGAGCCGATCCGGTCCCAGCCGAGGTGCCGCAGCTGCTCGACGAGGCGGCGCTCGACCAGGCCGCTGTAGCGCGTCGGGTGCTTGGTCTCGATCGCGATCTCGACCCGGCGGTCGTAGTCGGCGACGACCTCGAGGAGGGTGCGCAGCGTGAGCACCTTGTCGAGCCGCTCGTCGCGCACCGGCGCCTCGTCGTCGAGGTCGTTCCAGGGGTTCTTCCAGGAGGAGAAGTCCAGCTGGTCGAGGTCGGCCAGCTCCATCGTCGAGACCAGCCCGCGGGTGCTCGCCGTACGCCGCAGGTCGCGGTCGTGCACGCAGACCAGGTGGCCGTCGGCGGTCAGCCGGACGTCGCACTCGAGGCCGTCGGCGCCGTCGTCGAGCGCCGCGACGTACGCCCGGAGGGTGTGCTCGGCGTTGTCGTGGCTCGCGCCGCGGTGAGCGACGACCTGCGGCCTCATGCATCCATTGTGGCCGCCCCGGGACCGGTTCGGGTGAAGGTGAGACGTGGCGTGCGCTACTCCTGGGTGACCGCACCCGCCTCGACGCGCCAGCGCCGGTCGAGGCTGACGTTGTCGAGGAGCCGCCGGTCGTGCGAGACGAGCAGCAACGCGCCGTCGTACGACGCCAGCGCCTCCTCGAGCTGCTCGATCGCGGGCAGGTCGAGGTGGTTGGTCGGCTCGTCGAGCACCAGCAGGTTGACGCCCCGCCCCTGGAGGAGCGCGAGCGCGGCCCGGGTCCGCTCGCCCGGTGAGAGCCGGCCGACCGTGCTCGCGACCTGGTCGGCCTTGAGCCCGAACTTCGCCAGCAGGGTGCGGACGTCGGCCGGCGCCAGCTCGGGCAGCTGCGCCTCGACCGCGTCGCCGAGCGGCAGGTCCTCGGCCAGCCCGGTGCGCGCCTGGTCGATCTCGCCGATGGCGACGGACGCGCCCAGGCTGGACGTGCCGGAGTCGGGCGCGAGCCGCCCCAGGAGCAGCTCGATCAGGGTGGTCTTGCCGGCCCCGTTGGGTCCGACGACGCCGATCCGCTCACGCGCGTCGACCTGCAGCGACACGGGCCCGAACCGGAAGTCGCCGCGCCGGACCGTCGCCTCGTTGAGGGTCGCGACCACGGAGCTCGACCGGGGCGCGGCACCGATGCTGAACTGCAGCACCCACTCCTTGCGCGGCTCCTCGACCTCCTCGAGCCGGGCGATGCGCGACTCCATCTGGCGCACCTTCTGGGCCTGCTTCTCCGACGACTCGGTGGCCGCCTTGCGCCGGATCTTGTCGTTGTCGGGGCTCTTCTTCATCGCGTTGCGCACACCCTGCGAGCTCCACTCGCGCTGGGTGCGGGCCCGGGAGACGAGGTCCGCCTTCTTGTCGGCGAACTCGTCGTACGCCTCCCGCGCGTGCCGTCTCGCCACCGCGCGCTCCTCGAGGAACGCGTCGTAGCCGCCGTCGTAGACGCTCACCTGCTGCTGCGCGAGGTCGAGCTCGACGATCCG